>BNUH01000081.1 GCA_025997215.1 Clostridia bacterium | reverse complement strand
AGATGCGCATAGTCCACGGCTAAACTATAGTATCCGCAGATCCCTCTTAGTTCAGCATTGTACGCAGTTACTATCTCCAGGTCACTGAGATGAACAAGTTTGGTTCGATGGCATGGCTTGAGATACCCATATGCATCTTGCCATACAACTTTCTTATCAAACAAGAATCGTTCGATCTTATCTTTGAATGGTATGCCCAGTTCCACCTTATAGTTCAGCGTGCGCTGTGTATAGCCTAGACCATTAGGCTTTACCGCATTTTCTCTACGGACACGGATATCATACCCTAGGAATCGCGCCTTCTCGCTGCTATGCGTGATGAGGGTCTTTTCAGCGCTCAGTTCCATTTTCAGGGTATCGCTCACGAATTGTCCCAGATCATGTTTGATTCGCTCACAGTCCGCTTTATCACCGTTGACGCCGATGATAAAGTCATCAGCATAACGGATGTAGACCAGCCGTTTGTCGGTCTGCATCTTCGCGGGTATTGATTGCAGAATCTTGCGGGCGTTTTTCAACACCTTAATCAGTTCTGGGCGTTCGTTGGCAGCAGCCTCGCCGATCTTTTTACGTAAGACGTGCACCTTGGCAGCTTGGCTGGAGTACGCGGAGTTATAGTAGCTTTTTCGTGGCAGGTCAAATGCTTCCTTCTCACTGAGTACTCGTTTATCCAGCTCATGCAAGTAGATATTGGCAAGCAGCGGCGAGACAATACCGCCCTGCGGCGTGCCGCTGTACGTGGCGTTATACCGCCAGTTTTCCATATATCCTGCTTTTAGAAATTTCCAGAGCAATTGGATGAAACGTGCGTCCTTGATTTTCCGTTCAATCAAGCTGATCAACACATGGTGATCGATATTATCGAAACACCCTTTGATGTCGCCCTCAATAAACCATTTGACGCCAGTAAAGCTCTTCTTTAACTCCGCAAGTGCCGTATGGCAGCTTCGTTTCGGACGAAAACCATGCGAACATGGCAGAAAGACGGGTTCGTATATCGCTTCCAGTATCAGTCGGATCACTTCCTGCACCAGCTTATCCGTAAAGGTTGGAATACCTAACGGACGCAGTTTGGCGCTGTTGGTTTTCTTTCTGATATACGTTCTGCGAACAGGTGAGGGTTCAAATGAACCATCTTTCAACCGTTCAATGATACGGTTGATTTTCTCCTCACCGAAGCCGTCTGCCGTGTCGTCGTTTACGCCTTTTGTGGCCGCGCCATTGTTCGCGTATAGATTTCGATACGCAACGTGGTAAATGTCCGGTCGCAGCATGTAGCGGTAGACACGCGTGAACACTTCATTTGTGTTCATGGCAGAATCCCTGTTCAATCTGCCCAGAATCTCGATTGTTGATTTCATACGAGGTATTCCTCTCTAATCAATTTTGATTCCAAGCGTACCAGCTGCGCTCCTTCGCCATGTGGACGGCGTTACCGTCCTCAGACTACTACGAACGCTCCGTACCCTTGCGGACTATTCAAGCGCAATTGCTATAGCCTTGCGGCGTGTCCGTTTAGGGTATCCCCAGTTAGCATCGTGATGAGGCATTCGGATTGTCGGATTCGCTTTCGTCTCGTTGGAACCGGTTCTCCGGCTTGTGCCGTGGACTATTTGGCAACCCATTGCGTCTGGACAGTCCGCAATGTTGTCCACAGTGTGGGTTTCAGGTACATTTCCCACATCCTATTCGGAAAGGACACTAGAGACTCACGTTTTGCAAACACAGCATAATCCTCATATCCGCTTCCAATCGCAGGTCAGTCTCGGCAAAATACCTTTAGCCGACTCCCCGCTTCCCTGCCGTGCTCTGTTCCCGTGCCAGCTTTCGCCTTTCGGTTAGGCAGGTTGGTTCCCGCGTTACCATGCGGGGTGGCGCCAAATCCACACTTCACGATGCCCTATCTGGGCGCACGTCCATGCCAATCGTAGCCAACTATTGATCCCTCCATAAATATTGTTTCTCCGCGTCAATGGCGATATGGTGAAGGCTGACATCGGCCTCATACCCGACATAGACGCGATCTGTGATGCTTATCCCCGCCGCCAGAAACGCGCGGATGATCTGGTTGCGCAATGTACGCGGGTTATTTTTTGTGAACAGGGAGACGCGCGCTTCCTGTAGGTCTATCTCTGGCGTATCATCCGCGCATATGGGAAACGTATCAGCCAGAGGCGTTATCACGGCATATGTGTCGGGTGGCGTTTCGGAAAACACGCCTGTTTCCACGGGGATGCCTAGCGCGTTAAGGGCTTCGACCATTTCATTCAGCAGGTTCATAGGTTGTTGATCTCCCCATCGATAACCGCCGCCATTGCCGCCTCAGCAGCAGATTTCGACGCTGACTGAGCCGGCTTGATGAACGGGTGCCCTGGCTGCCCCGCCTTCCCAAATTCCAACACGTTCGCGAGCATAGCGTTAGCAACACCATTCCGGCGTGGCTCCGCGAAGCCGACATGTATATCGACCGAACCCTCTCTGCCAACCTTAACGGGCGACACACCAAGCGCGCCTTGCAGTTCGCCAGTAGAGCGTGAAAGGCGCTTGGTCTTGCCGATGGATGAGGCGAGCTTGCTGGATACAGCGGCTTTCACGACCTCGCCGCCGGCTTTGAGCGACTTCTCGATAACCTCATCGACGCGCTCCCCTAAGCCTTCCAGCTTTGCCATGAACTCTTCTGGAAGCATCACTTCACACTTCGCTATGCATATCACCTCTTGCTGGGTGTAATTCGATCCGCGAGGGCTTCAATGTACATGCCGCGGTTGCGGACGTTCTCTATGAAGATAATTCGGTATCGCACGCCCGCGCACTCAATTACATGAGCTGTTGATACAACCAGACCTGGTATCATACGAAAGCGGAACAGGCATGTAGCCTCAGAAAATGCCGCGCGGCTCGCCCATTTCTCTGTGCCATGGCGTTCTTCTTTGTACGCGCGAACGGATGCGAGTACGGTATCCAGTTGATGGGTATAGCCTTCCGAATCCGATACTGCGGACTGTACCAAAATGGTAATCGGACAGCGCATCTTCCCAAAACTCATCGCCTATATCTCCCATTCGCGCCCAAGACGCAGTAAGTCGTTTACCGTGTTATCCACCCGCTGAGCCGCTTGGACGCTATCGCCGAAGAACCCGCCCGTGCTCCCATCGCGCGACTCAAACCAATGTGATGTCAACATAACGATCGCTTGCATGGTTGATTCGGGCATTGTGTTTGTGTTATAGTAACTGCGAGGCAGATGCTGGAAGCGCTCGGCGTAGTCGATGGCCGAGGAGACGAGCTGCCGGAGCAGCCCGTCGTCCTCATTATGCTGGATGATCAGATTTGCCTTGATGCGTGGCAGCAGTTTGTTTACAATCTTGCGCATGCTGCCTAGCCCCCTCCTTACGCGCCGCCGCCCATCCGTAGCACCTTCACTGCTTCCGGCAGCGTAAGCTTACCGTCGACGCGTTGTGTGGCGAGGAAGCCGACCTGCCCAGTTTGGGCGAAGAGTTCGTTCAGCCGCTTGAATACGCGCCCCTGACGATCCGCGACCCAGAAGTATGACAGATCACCGAAGATGATGCTCTTCGCGCCCGCGCTAATGGTCGGCATGTATACGGATGTATACAGCGGCTTGTTGAGGATTGTGTCGGGTGTTCCTTCCTTAATAGATGGCGCCCAGAGATATTGGCCCGTACTGTCTTTGAGCTTGCGGATCGCCTTGACCGTCGCGTCGTTCGTGATGAATACCGCGCGCGTCCTGTATGGCGTACTAAGGCTGTAGAATAGGTCGATCGTGTCGTCAAGTGTGATCGCGGTCGGGCTGTTGGCGGTAACACCGATCTGCGCGCCACCAGTTGCGTTCAGAAGGCCGGTCGGCTTGCCGGTTCCATCTCCGACAAAAAACGCTTCCTCTTCCTTCTGACCAATTCGTCTCGCGAATTCCTTGGCGATGTAGCTCTCGATGTCGAAGACCGAATCGTTCAAAAGCTCCTCTGACACCTTGATCATCGTGGATACCTTGTGCGCGCCAAGGGTAACGGAGCCGAACGAGTCGTCGCTTTCGAGGATCGTACCCTCCTCGTCCGTCCACGCTGCTGAGCCTTTCGACGAAACGACGGGGATTTTCCGCTCGCCGCTGGACGTGCGGATGATGTGCACGAATCGGCGCAGCATGTTTTCCTCTGCGAGACCCTCGATCAGCGTCTTCTCGTATTCGTCCGGTGCTAGCACGCCGCCTTCGGCTTCGGTGCCGATCTTCAGCGCGTTCATGACCTCGTAATTGGGGACGGACTGCCGCATCGCGTTCCAGAACGCGTTCTTGTATTCACCGGACGCGCGGCTGGGCTTTGCTTCCGTTTGCGGTTTTGTTGGAGCGATGTAAATCGGCGCGCTGGTCGGCGCGTTCATCTCCGCTTCGATCGACGCCTGCCGTTCGAGTCGGTCGATCTCTTTGCCCATAGCGACGATCTGGCTCTCCATCTTTTCATAGATGGCGGCGTTTTCGGGAGATACGAGACCGTTTTCATCGCGGCTCGTGTCGAGAAAGGATTTCGCGCGTTCCCATTCAGCCGCGCGTTTTTCCCGAAGTGATAGAATCTGTGACATATAACGTTTTCCTCCTTGATTATCAATGTGAAAGTAAATCGAGCCGTTTGTTCAGCGACTCGACGGAGATACCGGTTGGCGGTTCGGGTGTGGGATCGGGCGGCTTCGGGATTTCCTTTGGCAGCTTCATCCTCAGGCTATCCAGCAGACAGTTCGTGACCGCGCGCCGACTAAACATATACGATGGTTCCGCCGCCGCTTCATCAGGCTGCCGGCGGTGATCCTCGAACAGGATGCCATCCGCAAAGTGTAGTGCGACCGCTTTGTTCGCTGACAACCATGTTTCCGCGTCGAGCATGTGTGACAGCCGAGCACGCGACAATCCGGTACGCAGCTCATACGCTGTCAAGATAGCATCCTTGACTTCCGACAGCATCTCGATGGCTTTGCGCATTTCCTCCGTATCGCCGATTACCGCAGTGAACGGGTTATGCAGCATCATGAGGCTGGTCGGCGCCATCAGTACGCGCGTGCCGCCCATTGCGATAACACTCGCAGCGCTGGCCGCGACGCCATTGATTTTGATTGTGACATCCCATGGATAATCCATGAGCAGTGAGTAGATCTTGCTTGCAGCTACCACATCCCCACCAGGACTAGACAGCCAGATGGTAATAGGGCCGCTGCCAGAGAATAGTTCGTCTTTGAATACCGCCGGAGTGATGTCGTCGTCGAGCCAGGCCTGTTCAGCAATCACGCCTTCGAGGTAAAGCACACGTTCATCACTATCCGCGTCGCGTGCCCAATTCCAGAATCGGTTGATTTTGTTCATTTACTTACCCCCCGTTTTGTTTCCAAATAATCCCGCGTCCGCTAACTTGGTGGTGCTTCCGTTCACGTGGTAGTCGTCGGCTCCCTGATCTGCTGGAATCCTGTTCATGTTTTCGAGTTCCCTGATGTCGTTGACCGACAGCCAGCCATTCTGACGCCCGACTGCATAGCCCTCCATCCGCGACTTGTAGTCGCCGCGAAGTAGCCCTTCTACATTGAAGCGGATGAATGTATCCATACGCTCAGACGGAAGCAGCAGCGACTGTTGAAGCCCCTGCTCCCAGCGCATAATCCATGGCGCAAGGGTAAACTTCACAAAGTCCAGGGACAATTGTTCCGCGTTCGAGAATGTCGCGCGGTCAAGGTCGCCGAGCATGGATGGCGGTATTCGGAACACGCGTGCGATCTCCAGTATTTGGAATTTGCGAGTATCGAGAAACTGTGCGTCGTTTGGGTTAATGGAGATCGGGTGGAATTTCATGTTCTCTTCCAGCACGGCCACGGAATGTTGACCCGCGCCTGTGAATTGCGACTGCCATGCTTTACGTAAGCGGTCGTGATCCTTCACAACGCCTGGATGCTCCAGTACACCAGACGGCTGCGCGCTGTTAGCGAAAAAGCGCGCGCCGAAGTTTTCCGTCGCAACGGACATGCCGATGGCGTTGCGGGCCATGGCGACAGGGCTGTATCCTATCAATCCGTCAAACCCCAGGCCAGGGATATGGAGTATATCCTCCCGACGCAGCGTTACAGACCCGCCGCCATGATCGTCCATATCGCGCCAGTAGTTATATACAAGCTGACCCGTTTTCGATCTTGAGACGTCCATTTTGCTGGGGAGCAGAGGGTACAGCGCGGCGACCTGCCCGCGTCCGCTGCGGATAATCTGCGCGTATGCGTTACCCCATAGCAGCAGATGGCTCATGAGCGTTTCGCGGAATGTGAAACTGGTCATCTCTGGGTTCGGCGCGTCATGCAGCAGTGTATATAGTGGATGCTCTGGCGCACGATCCTTGCCGCCGTCCTGTTTATATTGGTATACGTGAAGCGGCAGGCTGGCTACGGCTTCCGCGAGGATGCGCACGCAAGCGAACACTGCGGTATTTTGCATGGCGGTTTGTTCGTTTACCACCTGACCGCTGGGTGTACCGCCATACAGGAACGAAAACCCGCCGCCGAGTCTGTTCTGCGGCTTGTCTCGCGGCCATGGGATCCATTTGGGTAGTTTCATGAACAGAAGCCTCCAAAAAATGAAACAGAGCCTCAAGACGAGACTCTACTGCCATGCTAAATGTTTCTAATGCTGCTTGCGTAGGTTCAACACAGACGGCAAATATTTTACCAAACTGATCGCTATTTATGGTATACTAGCCAAGGGGTGATAACCATGGTGTCATACGAGAAAATCATTGACATGTGGCGTGGCTGGCATGTCGCAACCGTCTCGGATATCGATTGCCGTCTTGATAACTTCAGGATCCTTTTCGCGTTTAACTCGACAAAGATCGAGAACGACTCGATTACATATTTTGATACTCGCGAATTGTTTGAGAATGGCCGAGTGCTTAACTACACCGGCGATCCACGCGCTCTGTTTGAACTGGGTAATCAAAAACTATGCTATGAGTATCTAAAGCATAAAATAGCCGCTCGCGAACCGCTCAGCAAGAACATCGTGCTTGAAACACATTGCATACTTACGAGCGGCACATATGACGCACGCCGATTCATCGAGCGAGGCGAACGTCCAGGTGCTTTCAAAAAACACGATTATGTGACAGGTCGCGCAGAGGTAGGCGCAACGCCCGATGAAGCGCCACAGGCTGTCATGGATTTGTTGGAAGAGCTCAAGGAGATGCCATCCGATGGTCAGCCGGACAGCAAACCCTTTGAAGCAATCCTGAAAGCCGCCGCTTATTTTCATGCGTCATTTGAGCATATACACCCGTTTGCTGATGGGAATGGCCGCGTCGGGCGGACTCTAACGAACTATTTCCTAATGATACATAACCATCCTCCAGTCATTGTGTACGATGAAGACAAAGCGCTGTATTATAAAGCGCTGGAAAGCTATGATAGTGATGAAGTCATCCGCCCCATGTGCGATTTTCTCAGGTCGGAGACTGTAAAAACATGGGGCTTAACCCTGGATCGTGAAACTAGACAATAAGGAGCCCGCGCGTATCGTAAACACTGGCGCCACTGTTACCGCCTCCGCGCTTGACCGCCCTATCGAGCGCCATAATCAACGCGACCGCACCATCCACGCGCTCGGTGCTTTTTTCCTTATCAACCTTGATGTTTCCGGCGGGATCAGTCTTGATGAAGATGTTGTCAATGTTCCAGCGTAGTACGGGATGCCCATCATGTGCTATGCATTTACTAAATGTCAGCCGCATCAAGTCGTTGGTCGGCGCGGACATCGACTTGAATCCCTGTCCAAACGGAATCATCGTCATTCCTGCGCCGTCCAGATTTTGGGATACTTGCGTAGCACTCCAACGATCGTAGGCGATTTCGCGGATGTCATACCGTTCGCTAAGCTCTTCAATGAATTTCTCGATGAACCCGTAATGTACGACATTACCCTCCGTAGTTTTCAGGAAGCCCTGCCGCTCCCACACATCATAGGGCACATGATCTCTGCGCACGCGCTGGAGCATGTTTTCCGAAGGAAGCCAAAAGAACGGTAGGACGGTGTAACGGTCGTTATCATCTTGCGGCGGGAACACCAGTACGAATGCGGTCAGGTCGGTCGTGGACGACAAGTCGAGCCCGCCATAGCATATACGACCATGGAGGCCGTCAGTATCCACAGTGAACGCGCAAGCGTCCCACTTCTCCATAGGCATCCAGCGGATACTCTGCTTCACGTGCTGATTAAGCCGCAGTTGGCGGAAGCTATTCTCCTCGGACGGATTCTGCTTTGCGCTCTCAAACGCGCGGCGCAACGCGTCCTCCGAGAATGTATGTCCCATAGACGGGTTAGCCTTCGCCCATACCTTCGGATCAGACCAGTCGTCCGTAGGCACCGCTTCATATATAACAGGCAAAAACGACGGGTCGACCTTCCTGCCATCGCGTATATCGACGGCGCGCTGGTACATCTCATACCCGATACTGTTTGTGTTGTTGCCAGCGGTTGTAATAAACACATGCAGCGGCTGGCGGCGCGCGTCTGACGAACCGTGCGTCATAACGCGAAACATTTCTCTATCGGCGACGTGTAATTCGTCATAAAGTATAGCACTGGCGTTCACCCCATGGTGACTATACGCCTCGCTGGACAGGACTTGATAGAAACTGTTGGTTGGCGAGTACACAAGCCGCTTTTGGGATTCCAATATCTTTATCCGCTTGGCAAGCGCAGGACAGTCGCGCGCCATGGTCGCAGCTTCGCGATATACCAGCGACGCCTGCGCGCGGTCAGCTGCGCATGAATAAATCTCCGCGCCATACTCACCATCCGCAACCAGCATATACAGCGCGAGCGCAGCGGCAAGCATAGTCTTACCATTCTTCTTTGATATGAATATATAACATGTTCTGCATTGGCGGTATCCGTCCTTCCCGATTACGCCAAATATTGTGCGTACTATTTCCTCTTGCCAGGGCAGCAGATCGAATGGTTTATTCTTCCACTCGCCTTTTGTATGCTTTAACGCACCAATAAACCGAACCACCAACTCAGCGCAATCATGATCATAGTGCGATTCAGGAAGCATGAAGCTTTGGGCTAGTTTAGGTATACTCTGTTTCATGTCCTGCATAGCTAAGCGGGATCATAGAACACCACATCAGCCGCCCCCCCCCCCTTGCAAATTTCCTTGATGTGTGCCACAATAGAGCTGCCAATGAACGATAGGGAGACACCGCAAACATGGACAATATAAAGGTTTACCTGGATAATTGTTGCTTCAACAGGCCATTTGATGACCAAACGTCTTTGGTTGTTTACCTTGAGACTGAAGCGAAACTGCGTATCCAGGAACTCATACTGATCGGTGAGATCAAGCTCGCATGGTCATTTGTTCTTGACTATGAAAGCGCTCAGAATCCCTATCCAGAAGTACGCGAGAGAGTCGCGCAATGGAAGACTTTTGCTTATGCTGATTGTTCGCTTTCTAATGCGATAACCACTACAGCCCATGAACTTATGAAGCTGGGCTTAAAGCAAATGGATGCTTCTCACATTGCTTGCGCCATCCATAGTGAAGCGGATTATTTCCTGACCACGGATAAACGGATTCTGAATAAAACCGTAAGCGAGATAACTGTGATGAACCCTATTGATTTTATTAGGAGGTATCACGATGCTTAACAATACTTTACTAAAATCAGAAGGTATGCGCGTGCTTGCTGAATCGCTCGGGTTAGTGGAAGCAGAACGGTTCATTATGTTGTTGCGGCGTGAGCCATTCGATTACACTGAGTGGCGGCAAGGACTATTCAAGGATATACCCTTAGATACGTTCCTACATGATGCACAAGCGTATCGCGATGTCAAATAATACCGCTTTATAATGCTAAGCGCTATCGGTGTTATGTTGCCATAACTGATACACCGCAGCCTCGATCGCTGTCTCAATAGCCGCCTCGTCTTCCGTGAACCCTCTTTCTGTCAACCAGTCGTGAACCGCTTTATACTTCTCGGAACCCTCCTCGCCAGGGTATATCATCTCAGCAGCGCGGACGAGTACCGCAACCACTTTGTTCAATGTATCCTGCTGCGCCGCAGTCGTCCGCGTTTTGATCCACGGGATCAATAACCCTGTAATGCACAAAAGCGCTATCGCGATAGCGGTTTCTATTATAATGTTAGCCATTTATATACTCCTATCATTATCGTCTTTCCCTGTCAGATCAATCCCCGCCTGTTTTGACAACTTCGCACTCAGGCCGTCCAATGCGCGCGGACCCATCCAACCCGCAATCCCTGCCAGCGCGAACATGAGTCCTTGATCGAACTTCAACATGTCGGACACCCAGTATAGACATGCGCCTGTGAAGCCCGCGACAAATACCTGACCGAGTACACTTTTCAGTTCCGTCGGTTCGCTCATGTTAAAGATCCGCGCCAGCGCACCTGCCGCCGCCATCAAAACTTGGATGACCAACGCTAAATAATCTCTATCTTTCATGATGGCCGTCTCCTGCTCGTGGCCGCGTACGATATACCGGCAACAAGGTTTATTACACCAGTCAGCGCAATCAGCAGTATGCACCACCGGATCAGCATTGCGCTGGGCGCGCTATCCAATGGACGTTCGCGCATTGCGATAATAAACAGGATTTTATGCTCATACCCGGGACCTGAAGGCACCCAGCGATAGTAGACACGAATCTCTTCACCCGCGCTGTTCTCACCATGATATCGGGTTGTGAACTCGCCTTGTTCACTTGAGTGAACGGCGCCGCGTATCATTGGGTCAGATACTGGATACATCAGTATCTCACCAGGGGGCGTCGTTCGATCCGTCAACAGGTTCATATCGTCGCCATACAACGCGGCGAACAGGTTCGGCCACGCGTCCATTTCTTGAGCCTGACCGCGCATAAGAGTAGCGTAATCGTACTCGAGCCAGTCTTGATCCTCTATGACATAGCGATCGACTTCATCGCAGAACAGGTTGACAGTACGCACTTTCTCGTCCCATTGTGCCATGAATAGCGCTTGGTCAACTCTATCTACAACGTTATATAAACTTACTGAAAACACAATGAGTGTGGCCAGGCTAACCAATATCAGCGTCCCGCGAGGTATTCTTCTCATGTTTTCACCCAACCCATACAAGATCGTTTGCCTACTTTTACTCGCACATACTGCCAGTCGCCTTTGACCTGAATGACTTCCTTTGCCGCTGTCGAATCTATGGCACAAATAACCGCGCCGTCCTTTTCAGGCGCGGCGCGTAATGCTATCTTCGGGCGATTCTTCTTTATCAACATGATGCACCTCATTACGTTATTGGTATGCGGATCATAACGACGCCTTTATAACCCTTGCCGCCTGCGGATTTAGTTGAGCCAGAGCTTCGGCATGCGCCGCCACCGCCGCCTGCGCCGTATGCGCTGCCGTCTGCACCCGCTGTCACAGAAGCAGAAGATGCGTCGCCGCCTTTGCCACCGCCATAGTTTCCACCTAAGCCGCCGTTGCTCGCTGTACCTGCGCTGGTGAACGAACCGCCATTACCGCCGTTTGTTCCGCCGACCCCGCCGCTTCCACGGCTCGTGCTGCTGGAATACGCGGCGCCGCCTCCGCCTCCTGCGCATAATGGTTTGTGATTGGTTGTGTCGCCGAAAGGCACCGTTGTTTTGCCGCTGCCTGTGCCCGCTTTGGCTGAACTCTGGTTCCCGACAGTATATGGCATGCCGCCGCCAGAACCGCCACTGCCAGCAATGATTGCCTCGCCGATGCCTGATGGGTAACCGGCTCGGTTGCCGCCGCTCGCAGATAGCGACAGCCCGATTTCTGGCGCGGTATACGATGTTTTGCCTCCCGCACCGCCTGATCCACCAGCGCCAATGGTTATTGTTCCTGATGCAATCCTGCCTGTGTAACTCGCACAGGAAGCGCCAGATCCGCCGCCCGAACCCGCTATATTGTTACCTCCGCCTGATAATCCCGAACCACCGCCGCCGCACAACCATACCGCGCAGTTGCTGGGGACATCACCGCTTACCGTTATCGAGCAGGATAGGTCTATCTGATATTCGCGCCATGCCATCCCGTTGAAGGTCACATCGCGGGTCAAAGTGGGCTGAATCGTAAACGACAACGGCGGCGGCTGATATTCCGGTATTGATAGTACCTGAATCATCCGCTTACCCAAACATCGCCGCATCCAGTACGGAATACAGCTCGTGGACGGTTTGCTCGGAAAGTGTTATCGTACGATATCCTGTTGGCAACGGCATAAGCGCGATCGGAGGCGCGGGCGTGACTTCCACTGCTGATGTGGGTGCGGTTCCGTTGAATGCGAGATAGCGCGTCGCCGCCCAGCCTGTAACGCTGGAGTATCTGATCCGCGTCCAATCGCCGCGCGTCTCCAGCACCTCGACCGTCGTGCCATGCGGCGCCTTGCCGACGCGGTTGTCAACCTTATCAGTTGGATCCCTTCGGATGTTTAGGTTTCCACCATCCAAAGTGACAATCGTCGCCGTGCGCAACTGCTGCGCCGCTGGATTCATTATCGTACCACCAATTTCATCCGTCACTGTCGTCATTCCGTAATTCAACTCCTTCAACCAGCCGATATGTGTCCAAATGCGCTCGGCGTCGCGCGCGGTACGAGTACGGACGCGGCCAGCGCTGGACGACGCATCGATGCTGTGTATATCGCCTGACAGCACTATCACCCCAATATGACTGGCGTTGCCAATGCCGTCAGCGCGGTATTTCACGCCTTCTTGACCGTCATGCTCAAGCATGAACCCGACCGCACCTGGGACAAGCCGACCTTGTGCCTTTGCTTCGGTATACGTGCCCAGCCACGAACATGCGTTACGGAACGCGTCGTTTGAACCCGCGTAATTCAGCCACGCTCCGGCCTGTTTCGCACAATATTTCACCAGACCGATGCAGTCCATCCCATTGAGTGACGATCCGCCGTGTACATATGGAATCTGTGAATAGCTCAACAATTTCAAGGCTTCCTCAGCCAGATGCCGCGCTTGAATAGCCATGTGCGTTTCCCTCCATAAAGTAATATAATGAAGAGGAACCCCTTTCGAGGTTCCCAGTCGCGC
>BNUH01000080.1 GCA_025997215.1 Clostridia bacterium | reverse complement strand
GCTCGGGACTGCGTTCTGGCTGTGACACAGGGGGGAACGGGCCTCTGGCTCCGAGAACCAACTTCCGCTGCGGCGGGTGCTTTCCTGGCTGGGCGCTTCTTTATGGTTGATGGGTTTACACAATTGGCGCGGCACTACACTCGTTTGCTTGATTTACAACTGTAATATTAAGCTGCGCTCCAACCCTGAGGACGAAATAGCATATACAGCGCTTCTTAAACCACCGGACGACCGCGTGATCAAACCGAATAAAACTTATAATTATGAGTATTTCATGGAACGAATCCGCACGGCCAATGTTAAAGCGGATGCATTATATACTGCGCTGGATAAACTTATGATCATTGACATAACAGTTCATCCGCCAATGGATGATGCCCAGCTAATATTTGAGAGGACGGCTATTTTGCAAAGTGGTATTCGAATGAACCAGATTATCGCTCAGGAGGATCATTGGGGCGAAGAGCAATTATCGCGGCGCGAAAAAAGGCTAATCGCCCAAGCATTGCAGACAGTCCCTTGTGAAGCCGCATATGCTCGCCTCCTGAGTAGACATGGGACTATTATGCCACAGTCTCGCATAATCCGCAACTAAAATATTCAAAAATTTGACAAGAAAATTCGGTGGCATTTCCTTGTCGTTGTTGAGTTTTTTGGGTGCTTTGGGTTGTGAATACCTGCCGAATTAGGGAAACCTCTTTACGATCCACTGCCACTATGGTATACTTATTCTAGCGAAGTTCTACATATAGCGATAGTTATGACAATGACAAGGAGGCAACCAAATGCGTAGATTCTTACCTGTCCTGCTGGCGGTTATGATGCTGGTCAGCCTGATCCCCGCCGTGTCCGGTTCGGCTGAATCGGAGCCGACCCGCGACGCTTACGCGTTCGAAAAATTCGCATCGCCCGTTGAGGTCCATATCGGTATGGCGGTGGACGCCACCGACAAGACTCTGTTAGGAAGCGATACCGCCGGTGACAACGTGTACACACGCTACCTGCTCGACGAGTTCAACATCAAGACGGTTATCGATTGGACTGCCGCGTCGGGCCAAGATTTCAACCAGAAGCTCGCGCTGTCCATCGCGGGCAACAGCCTGCCCGACGGCGTAGTCGCACCGGATCGCACATACTTCCTGGCCGCTGCGAAGGCGGATATGCTCTACGACCTGACGGGCGTGTTCAATGCGTACGCCAGCCAAGCCATTCTGGATACCCATGCATCCACGAACGGCCGCGCCGTGCAGATCTCCTCGATTGATGGCAAGCTGCTGTCCATGCCCAACACGTCCGTTGCAACCGACGGCGTTATCGTCATGTTCATCCGCCAGGATTGGGTGGATCAACTAGGATTGAAGGTGCCCACGACCGTTGCCGAGGTCGGCGAAGTCGCGCGCGCATTCAAGGAAGCGAACCTGGGCGCGGGCGGTTCGACGATCCCGATCCTCGGAACAGATAAGAACGGCCGCGTCTATCACAACTTCCTGAACAGCGCCAACAACGCCGGCGTGTTCGACCCGATTTTCCAGGCGTTCGATGCGTATCCGGGCTACTGGGTGAATAACGACGGTACCGTCGAATACGGCACCATCTCGCCCAACACCAAACAGGCGTTAGAGGATTTGGCACAGTGGTACGCCGAGGGCTTGATCGATCCTGAATTCGCCACGCGCGATTACATGGCCGAGCCGATCAATAACGGCACCGCCGGGATTTTCTTCGGACCGTGGTGGGCTATGGGCTACGGCTACGCCGACATTTGGAAGAATACTCCGGACGCCGACTGGCAGGGCTACCCTATCTACACCGACGACGGCCTGTGGAACACCCACATGAAGGAAGTCGGCAACACCTATACGTTGGTCAACAAGAATGTATCCGAGGATGTCGCCATCGCGATCGTCCGTATGGCAAATATTTACAAGCGTGACGAAGCGATGCTGACAAACCAAACGACCGAGGCGATCGCCTGGTATCCGCTGCGCAACGTAATGGCACCCGGCGACGAGTGCGAATACGAGTATAACGAATTGTGGAAGATTCTCAAAGGCGAGGCGCAGCCCGAGGACTACAACATCCCCGGCTCGATGTATCCTCTTATGTACGCCGATGCGCTGTGCATTAAGGATGTCGTCAGCTACACGGGCCAGGATAAGCTGCACATCTCGGATTTCGACATCACCAACACCAATTTCAATCGCATCTACGCGCTGCTGATCGGCGACGAAGCCTACGCAACGGGCAAACCGGACAAAGAGGTTTACTCGATCACGTACTCGAACACCGATAAGATGACGCGCTACTGGTCCAACCTCGAGGCGTTGGAGGACGAGACGATCCGGATGATCATCACTGGCAAGAAGCCTGTCGACGAGTTCGACGCGTTCGTTCAGCAGTGGCTGGATGAAGGCGGCCAGGCTTTGCTCGACGAGGTTTCAACTCTGAAATAAGTCAGAATAACTAAGCGGCGCCAGGTCAAACAGAACGC
The DNA here is from genome assembly GCA_025997215.1 of Clostridia bacterium. The sequence goes on along the minus strand of BNUH01000080.1, from coordinate 10,756 downwards.
GGTCTGGCGCCGGCTTTCCATCACAACAAACTCGCTTAGGAGGCGTCGCCGTGGTTACAGCAAACCGAATACGCGTCAATCCTCACCGCAACCGCGGCCGCTTCTTAAAGGAAGAGATCCATTATTACCTGATGTCCGCGCCGGGCATGATATGGCTGATCATGTTCAGCATAGTGCCCATGTTCGGCATCGTCATGGCGTTTCAAGAGTTCATCCCCACCAAAGGCCTGCTGCGTTCGCCGTGGATCGGCTGGGAGAACTTCGAATACCTGTTTACCATGCGCGAAAGCCGTCGCGTCATAATCAATACGCTCATCATCGCCTCCTGGAAAATTGTTCTAAACCTGCTTGTACCGCTTGCCTTCGCGCTGATGCTCAACGAGATGCGCGGTCTGCGCGCTAAACGTATCGTCCAAACCGTTGTGTACATGCCCCACTTTCTGTCGTGGGTTATACTGGCCAATATCATCCTGAATATATTTGGATATGACGGTGTGGTCAACCGGGTGTTTGGATTGTTCGGCCGCGCGCCGACCGTGTTCATGGGCGATCCTGGATTATTCCGCGGTCTGCTGGTGGGCACGGACGTGTGGAAGGAATTCGGTTATAACGCTGTAATCTTCCTGGCTGCGCTGACGGGTATCAGTCCAACATTATACGAAGCCGCCGCCATCGACGGCGCAGGGAAGTGGCGCGCCGTTTGGCACGTAACGCTACCCGGCCTGGTCAATACGATCGTACTGTTGTTGGTATTGTCTTTAGGTAATGTGCTCAACGCCGGATTCGATCAGGTGTTCAATATGTACAATCCGATGGTGTATTCAACCGGCGACATCATCGATACTTGGGTATATAGATTAGGACTATTCAAGCTGCAATACTCGCTGGCGACGACAGCCGGGTTGTTTAAGTCGGCGATATCGTTCCTGTTGATTTCGGTGTCCTACCTGCTGGCGTATCGGTTCGCCGATTACACAATATTTTAATGTGAACCGAGGTATATCAGCATGATTCAGAGCCAAACCCGAGGTGCGAAAGCGTTCACGGTCGTCAACTATATCGTCCTGGGCCTGCTGGCGTTCAGCTGCATATATCCGCTGTGGTACACGTTCTGCCTATCCGTGTCGGCCAAAGAGGCCACGGCTGCAGGGCGCGTCACGCTGTGGCCGATTGGGTTTAACGGCGTCAGCTATCGCGAGATACTGAAGGACGGCACATTCTACAACAGTTTCTTTATCTCGGTACAACGTGTCGTATTGGGTTCCGTGTTCACGCTGGCCGTTTCCATCATGCTGGGCTACGCGCTGTCCCGCAAACGCGACACGTTCCGGGCGCGCAACACATTCATGTGGTTGATCGTATTCTGCATGGTGTTCAATGGCGGCACGATCCCGTGGTACATCCGGATGCGCGCGTACGGCATGGTCGATTCCATATGGGGATTGGTGCTGTGCGGCAGTTTGCCTATGTTTAATGTCATACTTATTATGAACTTTTTCCGAAACCTGCCCGCCGATGTAGAGGAGGCGGCGGTGGTCGACGGCGCAGGGCCGTGGCGTATCTTGTGGGGCATAGTCGTGCCGTGCTCGATGCCCGTGCTCGCGACCGTTACGCTGTTTGTTTCGGTAGGATACTGGAACGAATTTTTCCAGGGATTGGTACTCTCCACAACCGAGGTACACTATCCATTGCAGACATACATAAAGCAACTGGTTGTAAACATCCCCCAAGGCGTGCAGCTCACGCGTGAGGAGATGATTCGCTTGACCCAACTGTCCAACCGTGGACTGAACGCGGCTAAAGTATTCATCACAATGGTACCGATGCTGATGATATATCCATTCTTGCAGCGATATTTTATAACTGGTATAATGTTAGGCGCGGTTAAGGAATAGGAGGCACACATGAAATTCACCGATGGTTTCTGGGTAACCAAACCGGGCGTAACATTGCATAGCGCGGCGCAAGTACGCGAGACACGCGTACAACAGCGCATACAACCAAATGAAGTGACGCTGTATTGCCCGACGCAGCGCATCGTTCGTCGCGGGATGACGCTGGGCGGGCCCGTACTGACGCTGACATTCACCTCACCCGTGCCGGATATATTGGCGCTGAAAATCGAGCATTTCCAAGGCGTTATTCAAAACGCGCCTGTCGTTAATCTATATAATGAAGAAACACATCTCGCGGTCGAGCAGGACGAGCAATCCATCACAGTTGCCTCCGGGAAACTGAAGGCGATAATTAACAAAGAACGTTTCAGGTTGGATTACTATTATAACAATGAAAAGTTAACCGGTCTTGGCGATCGTCATCTATCGTACGCAACGACGCCGAACGGCCCGCACATTCGAGTTAAACTGGATGTTGACGTCGCTGAAAAGTTGTACGGCCTGGGCGAACGCTTCACGCCATTTGTGAAGAATGGCCAAACCGTGGACATGTGGAACGAGGACGGCGGCACAGCCTCCGAGTTAGCATATAAGAATATTCCGTTTTATGTAACTAACAAGGGGTATGGCGTGTTCGTCAACAGCACGGGGCGTGCGTCTTACGAGCTGTGCAGCGAAGCGGCGGCCAGCGCGCAGTTCAGTTTACCGGGCGAGATGCTGGAGTTTATGGTCGTCGGCGGGCCGTCTGTCAAGGATGCGGTCGCGCGGTTCGTACGGCTGACGGGTAATCCTGCCCTGCCGCCAGAGTGGTCGTTCGGGCTGTGGCTGACCACGTCGTTCACGACTGATTATAATGAGGAAACGATCCGCTCGTTCGTCGATGGCATGGCGGAACGCGGGATTCCGCTTAGCGTTTTCCACTTCGATTGCTTCTGGATGAAGGAGTGGGAGTGGTGCAGCTTCCTGTGGGACGAGGCGAATTTCCCCGATCCGGCCGGGATGTTGACGCGGATGCACGAGTGCGGCTTGAAGGTTTGCGTTTGGATCAATCCGTACATCGCGCAAAAATCGCCGTTATTCGACGAAGGGAAGCGCGGTGGATTCCTGCTTAAGCGCGCGAATGGCGACGTTTGGCAGTGGGATATGTGGCAGCCGGGCATGGGTTTGGTGGATTTTACTAACCCGGATGCGGTGGCATGGTATCAATCCAAGCTCAAGGCGCTGATGGATATGGGCGTGGATTGCTTCAAGACGGACTTTGGCGAGCGCATACCGACTGACTGCGTATATTTCGATGGGAGCGATCCCATATTAATGCATAATTATTATACATCGCTGTATAACGAAGCGGTGTTCAAGCTGCTCGAACGCGAGCGCGGCGAAGGTGAAGCCTGCGTGTTCGCTCGCAGCGCTACGATCGGCGGGCAGCAGTACCCCGTGCATTGGGGTGGCGACAGCACATCCAACTATCCATCTATGGCGGAATCGCTGCGAGCCGGACTGTCGCTGTCGATGAGCGGGTTCGCGTTCTGGAGCCACGACATATCGGGGTTCGAGGACATGGCGTCGCCGGATGTATACAAGCGGTGGGCGGCGTTCGGTCTGCTCAGCACTCACTCGCGGCTGCATGGATCAAGCAGCTACCGCGTGCCATGGCTGTTCGGCGAGGAGGCCGTGGATGTGGTGCGGTTTTTCGCAAAACTAAAGCAACAGTTGATGCCATACCTGTACGCGAAAGCCGTCGAAGCACACCAAACAGGCGTGCCCGTCATGCGCGCGATGGTGATGGAATTCCCCGACGACCCGGCGTGTGCGGAGCTTGACCGCCAGTACATGCTAGGGGAGAGCTTGCTTGTCGCGCCCGTGTTCCGCGCGGACAACTATGTGTCGTACTATCTGCCGGACGGCGAATGGACGCATCTGTTATCATGCGATAAGAAGTCAGGCGGGAAATGGTATAACGAGAGTTTCTCGTTTTTCAGTCTGCCATTGTTCGTGAGGGAGGGTTCGCAAATCCCGGCGATAGATGTGAATATGCTTAAATAACGGATGGTGACGTATGCCGCATACGATCAATACATGGAATAGCTGGAAGCGCGTAGACTTTACCGTAAACGGCCGCGAATCATTCATCATATGCCCCAAACAGGCTGCCATTGGCAGACCCTGGGTATGGCGCGCGGAATTCTTTGGCGCATTCGACAGCGCAGATCAAGCATTGTTGAATCAAGGCTGGCACGTGGCGTATCACCGCGTAAGCGATATGTATGGCTGCCCGCAATCCGTCGAATGGATGAGCGAATTCCACCGTACGGTTGTAAATAAATACAACCTTTCGGCGAAACCAGTAATATTCGGCTTCAGCCGAGGAGGATTGTACGCGGTTAACTATGCGGCGGTTCATGCGGACAAGGTTCTCGCGCTGTACCTGGATGCGCCCGTGCTGGACATTCGGAGCTGGCCTGGCGTGAAAGGTTCGAGTGCCGCCAACGATTCAAGTTTGTGGACGGAATGCTTGCGTTGGTACGGTCTGACGGAGGAAACCGCCGCGTCGTTCCAAGGAAATCCACTGGACAAGGCTCGCGGGCTGGCTGAAACTGGCGTGCCCGTTGTCATGGTGGTGGGCTTAGCGGACGATGCTGTTCCATACGCGGAAAATGGCGCGCCGTTCCGCAAGATATACGAAGATGCGTCCGGCGCGATTAAGGTGATCGAAAAACCGGACTGCGGCCATCATCCCCACAGCCTGGAAGATCCGACGCCCATTACCCAATGGATAGTCGACCAATGGAATAAACGCAAGCCAGCCAACATTCTCAAATGCGCCGCCGATTACCAGATATTTGCGCGAAACTCACGCGGTGTGGCGCAAGTGCCGTTAGCGGGAACGTTACCTTCTGATACGCCCGATAATAGCGTGGTTTTCGCGCGATGGGTTCGCGAGGACGACAACCTGGTCGGGCCCTACGTTTTAGCGGAGCAGGATGGTACGAATTGGTATGTCGATCTGACCGTCCCAGAAGGCGGGCTATTTCGCCTGGAGGTGCGCGCGGTTGACGGCGGCACTGACAACGGTCAAGCTCTTCGCGAAAAAGGCGCGGGGTATATCGAATGGTCTCCCATCATCAAGCTGATACGCCATATCGGTGTGGGCGAGTTATACCTGCTAACCGGACAGAGCAACATGGCCGGGTATGGCCGCGACGCTGCGTATGATCCTCCGGCGCTGGGAATTCATCTGTACGGCAACGATGGCCGTTGGAGCGTAGCGTCACACCCGTTGAATAATTCTGTAGGTACAATATATCCAGAAAATAAGGAATTACCTTGCGGCACTTCACCCGCGCTGGCGTTTGGGCGAATGCTGTTGAATCGGCTGAATGTGCCTGTCGGTCTGGTGCAAGCCTCATTGGGCGGATCGCCGTTGTCCGCATGGCATCCGTTGGAGGACGGCATTCTATACCGCGCGATGATCCGCAGGCTGGACGCGGTCGGACCTGTCAGCGGTGTCATATGGTATCAAGGGTGTTCGGATACTGACGAAATCCACGTTCCAGCATACCTCGATCGCTTCAAGAAAATGGTCGAATACTGGCGAATCACGCTGGGCGATGTACCCATAGCGACCGTGCAGCTAAATCGGTGGGTAGGCGATCCCAGCCGCGACCGTTATTGGGGCATCATTAGGGAAGCGCAGCGGCAGGCGGCAAAGCAAATCCCCGCTGTATCCGTGATACCGTCGACGGATCTGCCCATCAACGACGGCATTCACAACGCGTCACCCTCAAATGTAGCGATCGGTGAACGCATGGCGAGCGCTATACTTGCCACGCATTACAACCTGCCCGGCGCACTCGCGCCGGACGTCTCGCGCGTTGTGAGGATCGCACCAAACCAACTCGCCGTAGAGTTTGAAGGCGATAATTTCGCGACGCCGATGGATAATGTCGCATTCGGCATGGACGTTGAGGATGAGACGGGCATCATGCCATGCGTCCGCGCTGAACTGCTCGACAGACGGCTGATTCTGACTACCGAACGCAATTTTGCAAACGGCGCGAAATTCCACGCATTATGGCGCGGCTTGCCACCGCTAGCCTCGCCGCGCGGCTCAAACGGTCTGCCTATGTTATCGGTATATAATGTACCAATCGAATAAATTTTCCGACGTCGCCCTAACATCTGTCTTCGCTTGCGAAGGTCTTCCCATACCTTCAAGTGAGATGACACTGTTTTTCTTATTACAGGATTTTTCTTTTTCTCCTTGCGGCAGATCAGGCGGCAGTACTTTGCCGCAAAATAGGGCTCTTTCTTTGAGTTAACCGCGCTCCTTGCACACTCCACCAGCGTCTGCTTGAGATACGTCCCGACGCGAATGATCCGGTTTGATATGCGCTTGCCGGCGCTTTCGTCGTTGCATGGCGATAGTCCTGCCTACTTGGTTAAGTGTTTGCTCGTTTCAAAAACGCTCATGTCAGCGCCGATCTCCGAGAGTATCTGGCTTGCTGACAATGTGTCGATTCCAGGCAGTGTGCATCCTGAGAACGCTTCGCGCGTCAGCGATATGGATGACGACGAGCTGCTGCGCTTGGGACGCAGGTTCGTGCCCGAGTTGTTCTTTAAGTCTTGGGAATAATTGTAATAGTTGGTGATGTATAATGGGATTTTGTGATTTTCGCACTCTTTATCCGCATAACCTGAAGCGGACCAGGTCATACCTATTCCTTGCCAAGCGAGCTAATGACGGTGCGGCGATTGATGTGAATGCCAGCCGCATAATCATTATGGAACCAGACAGCCATATAGCGATTCGGCTGCAGCCTTATGAGATGATACTGGCTAATGCGGACAGCTTGGCGGAGTTGGCGGCTCAGTATGGATTTCAGGCCGACCAAATGATACGGTTCAGTGAAAATGAATTGCGAACGCCTGGCTATGTTTTTCCTGATGACGACGTACCCGAAGCGATTGATGAGGAGACGCGGGTGTTGATCTACCACCAACGGTTGTATAGGCCCATGGTAAGCAGCGGCGTTTTTCAAGAGGCGCTGAAACTAATTGAAGATCAGCCGCGCGATTTGCGCGGAGCGTTCATGCATGCGCACTTGAATGAATGGGCTGATGCGCTGCACATTGAGCTGTATAACCCACCGGCGGACTTGGCCATGCTGCTCCATATCACATTGTACGCCTCGCTCGATGGGCGAGGAAAGCTACCGCGCAGAATAAATGATTGAATATGAAACCGCAGGTATTTGGAAGGCGATCGACCTCCCTCTGCCAGCGGTTTTTCTTGCGGTCGTATGCGCCAGACGGGTTTGGTTTGCGCGTCACGGGACTCATAACGCCCCATGTCCCGCGCCGTGAACGGTCCATTTCCTGCCGTTGTTTTTTGGACAGCTTCGCGAATGCTATTGGTTTCATTGGCGCCACTCCTTTCATATTTATTATACACCTTATGTCAAGACGCGCTGGATTGACATAGTAATTCTAGCTAAGTATACTCAACTGGCAGGAGTTATGGCAAAGTGAGCCGCTTCAAAAGGAGGAACCCTATGAAGATACAATGGCTGGGTGCCGCTGCCGCCGAGGGTTGGCCGACGCTGTTCTGCCAATGCCAGTATGTACTTACTCATTAACTCGTTCATTCGCGAACATGCGAACTGGGAGGAACTGCTTATCCATTCGCCCTATTATGTCCGCATCAAGCGCAAGGACGGGTATGTCCTGTTGAAATACGAGCAGACGCGCTCGGACTTTACCATACCCGTGCTTCGCGAGTGCCGGGGACTTATACTGGAAGAAACTGATAACTACAGACCGGTATGCGTGCCGTTCTTTAAGTTTGGCAATTTCGGCGAACAGTATGTCCCAGATATCGATTGGTCGAGCGCGCGCGTGCAGGAAAAGATCGACGGCTCCTTGATTAAGCTCTGGCACGACAGAGGCGCGTGGCATGTATCAAGCAATGGTGAGATCGACGCACGTGACGCCAGAATCGGCAGTGCGCTGTCCGACGCGCCTATCACTAACCTGTACGATATTTTCATGGAAGCATGGATCAAAACCTGCGTTGATATCGAGAGTCTCCCGCGTGGTTATACGTTCATGTTTGAGCTGACGTCTCCACAAAACAGAGTTGTGGTGCGGTTTGCTGAAGCTTCTGTTTGTCATATCGGCACGCGCAATATGGCAACGCTTCAGGAATGCGATATGGATATAGGCATAGTCAAACCGAAGGCATTTTCATTGAAAACACTTGATGATTGTATCGACGCAGCCAAAATCCTCGGCAATGACGCTGAGGGCTTTGTCGTGGTTGATAAAGATTATGACCGAATAAAGATCAAATCACCCAAATACGTTGAACTCAGCCACCTCGCCGCAGGTGCTGCAACCCGCGAGGATATCGTCAGTATCCTTCAACGGAATGAGCAGGATGAGTTTCTTTCATACTTCCCAGAATATAACGCTGTATTTACCGAAATTGCGAAGCGCATAGACGCGTTCGCCGAGCGGCAGCAGACGTTGCTGACGCAGATACGCTCGTGCCGGTATACGACTCGCAAGGAATTGGCCGCGGTCATAACGAAAACCGAATGCCCAGCATGTCTGTTCACGCTCATCGATGGCAAGTCGCCATCCGTGCGTGACTGGCTGATGAGCTGTCCCGCTGACAAAGCGCTGCGGTGGATTAGCTTGGATAAACAATGAAAGCGGAGGTGGCTATTGTTGCGTTTATGGACAATACAAGATAAAGCGGCTTACGACGATTTTCTTAATAAAGGCGTATTGCAATGCCATCCCAGCTTAGCAATGTGGCTTAATGAGGAATCCTTCAAAAGATCGTATGATTGGCTTGTTACCCAAATGTGTAAAAGAATAGACTCACCTCCTGAAGGTGTTTCATACCCAATATGGGCATGGTATCTGATACACGGCCAGAATGTGAAGCCTGATTTGCGCAGGTATGAGTTCCGAAACTATGTCGGTGAAAACTATATAATTGAGGCTGAGATTCCTGATAGTGAAGTCCTTCTAAGTGATGAAGAAATGTGGCATATTGTGTTAAATAACGGGTATTTCTCCGTGTACGAACGTGAAGCAGAATGGTCTGCAGATTATGACTGGTTTGACAGCCTACCACTCGAGGAGCAAAGCAGCGTAAAGCTGTCGTCGTGGGAGCGCATATTTGATCAAACATACTGTCCGTGGATGCATGTACAAGCGTCTTTTTGGTCGCTGCGCAAAGAAAATGTCGTTAGTGTAAGGCGTTTTCTTGGAAGACAACAACCCGTCCTTATCGCATCGGTTAAGTGAATGACATGGGCATGAGCATTGCGGGGGATTGGGCTAAACCCAGGCGAGAGACTGTCACTCGTCCTCCCCTGCTTTGAAGTTATAGATCGGGCGTATCACCTGTTCCGCTGTCGCGTCTCCGATATGTTTGCGAGGATGCTTTCCATCGGCTTGTATGCCATGGGGCATTCGTCCAGCGTTTCACGGGTGACACTCGTAGAATATATACCTTTCATCTGGATTTTGTACTCGCTGAGCGTGAACTGATTTCGCGCCTCCGTGTGGCTCATCAGTCGGCCAGCGCCATGCGGTGTGGACTGATTCCAGTCGTCATTTGACGTTGTACTTTACAGCCAACGGCACGGTTTGGCGTTTAATGGTATCCATGGTTAACATAATATCGCCTCCAGACAGTACCATTGTATCATAAGTGATTTAGAAATGCGAGGTACAATCGGCGGCGCATCGAGAATAATAATGGTTATTGTTTATAATAATACTGCTTCATGCTCCATTGTTTCAAGATCAATGAGTCAACAACGCGGGAGTTTGGCAGTAAGAAGGCCTCAAAGGAAGAAAAAACCAAGCGGGGAAAGGAATTTCCAAGAAAATAGAGAAGAGGTATTGAGTAATATGGAGTAGTATGATATAATTCAAATATATTCTATCAGCGCAGAGGTACGCCATGAGATTGTCATACTCCAGGTCCAAGAACTCAACATCGCTGTACGCGATCGAGTCCACCTACGCTGGATATGTCGACGGCGAGAGGGCTTGTGCTTTGCTGGTTCCCATCGCCGTCGGCATAGCCTGCACAGCGGTTTCCAGCCGCGCAGTCAAGACGGACGGTTGGGGGTTCGTGCGTTTCTTTTACGCGGGCTGCGTGATCCGCTCGCCGTAGTAGACCGTCAACTGCGCGAGTATCGCTCCCCAGTTGCGTATGGGCATCGTCCACTTCTCAGTCACCTGGATCGTTACCAAATACAGTTGCTTTAGCAGCGCATCCTCGCTGACAAACGCGCCTTTGGTCTTTGTTACCTTGCGCAGCTGGCGATTGAAGTTCTCGATCGCGTTGGTCGTGTAGATGATCCGCCGAATTTCTTCCGGATACCTGAACATCGTCGCCAGTTCATCCCAATTGGAACGCCAGGATTGTATCGCGCAAGGGTACTTTTTCCCCCATGCAGCCTCTAATGCGTCCAGCGCTTCCAATGCGGATTCTTCACTCGGCGCTTGGTATATGGGCTTCAAACCTGCTGTAAACGCCTTGATGTCCTTATACGATACACATTGGTAAGAATCCTTTCAGGATTCTGCGGATACGCGCCTGCTTCGCGCTGCGCGCCGCCACTTTGTCGACGCCCGAATCTGATGGATTAGAGACTGCCGCACAGAATGTGTAAACCTCCAATAACAGAACCAAACTAGAGTTAGAGGAGGGAAGAAAATGGCAAAGAAAGCAAAGGGAGAAAAGAGCCTGCTGCGCCAGCTGATCGAGGAGCGCGGGGTAAAGGATCTGGGCGGAGTACACGCCTTGGTCAAGGAACTGACAGCGTCGATGA
>BNUH01000079.1 GCA_025997215.1 Clostridia bacterium | reverse complement strand
TGCGGTCAGACAGGTCTTGATGCCATGATCAGGGACAGCAAAAGAGATCTGGCCCTTACAGCTGAAAATTTAATCAGGGCGATTCAAATAGGAAGGAAAGTTAATGATTGATGTTGATATTGGAGAAGAAAAAAAACCTGACGATCTTACAGGGATGAATCCAGAGGCGGCAAAGGATTATATACTTCAATTTATTACTACACTTAAAATTACGGAAAAACAGCTTGAAGAATTAAAACCGGAAGAACGTAAATGGGAAGGCCGTGTTGCATTGGCAGGAGAGAAAAACGAAGCCGGGCTTCAGAAAGAAGCCCAAAACGAATTGGAAAAAATAAAAACAAAACGTCTTAGTCTTGAAGGAGAGGCTGCAGAACTCAAAACTCAAATTGAAAATATGCGCCGCCAGATCCCGGGCCTTGCAGCAAGGCAGAGGAGCATAGATCCCGACCTTCTGGAGCAGGAACTTTTAATTGCCCTGGGGCGTATGCCCGGGGATGAAAAAATTGCAGCCGCAGACAGGGAATTTGCAAAACTCGAAAAAGAAAGAGCCACTCATGACGCCCTTGAAGCGCTCAAGGCAAAGATGAAGGAGATGTAATGTTACCATTTCTGCCTGATAGAAAGCGCCCGCTCCTCTTTGCCCACCGGGGCTGTTCTTCTCTGGCGCCTGAAAACACCATGGCAAGTTTCCGCAAAGCTCAGGAAATCGGGGCCCCCGGCATAGAGCTTGATATCCATGTCACCAAAGATGGAAAACTGGCAGTGGCCCATGATGATAATTTCAAAAGAACTGCAAATGATGAGCGGGCCATTGAAGATATGGGTTATGACGAAATAAAAGCCATTGATACCGGATCGTATTTCAGTCCCGCCTTCAAGGGAGAGCACCCTCCCCTGATGGAAGATGTACTCGAAGCTTTCTGCCCTGCCATGTACATTGATATAGAACTCAAAACTGGTAAAACCAAAGACGATCCCCTCCCGGGCCTTTTGGCGGAACTGCTGAAAAAATTCGATGAAAAAGTATCGGCTTCGGTTACGGTATCTTCATTCAATCCCTTTGCAGTAAAGGCCTTTAAAAAACTCTGCCCCAGGGTTCCAACAGCGGTTATATACTGCGTGGACAAGGAAGTGCCCTTCATACTCAGACGAGGTTTCGGCCGGATTATTTCAGGTTGTGACTACCTCAAACCCATACACAAACTGGTAACACCCTTTACCCGTTTCCGCTTTAGTACCATCGAAAAACGACCTATGGTTCCCTGGACTATCGACGACAGGACAATCGCAGAAAAAATGCTTGCCTTGGGTTGCGCAGGCATCATAAGCAACAAACCCCAGGATATGCTGAATCTGGTAAAAAAATATGGCTGAAAAATCAGAAGCTGGTCCTCAGGAACATCAAGGCAGGGCTCTGGTACGCCACGGTTCCATGTTGAGCCTTCTCACCCTGGTTTCGAGGGTGCTGGGTCTACTTCGGGAAATGGCAAAGGCCGCACTGCTGGGAACCAGCGCTCTTTCGGATGCCTTCTCTGTAGCTTTTATGATCCCCAACTTATTCCGCCGCCTCTTTGCAGAAGGTTCCATTGCGGTAGCTTTTATACCCACCTTTAAAGAGTACCTTTTAGAATCTGATAAAGACAAAACAAAAGAGTTTTTAAATTGTTTTTTTACTTTTCTTACTTTCTTTGTTACTATTACTGTTATTTTGGGAATACTATTAACACCATTGGTAATTCCCTTTTTCGGCTTGGAAGAATTTGACGAAACCGTATTTCTCACCCGCCTCATGTTCCCTTTCCTTGCCTTTATTTCACTGGCGGCACTCTTTCAGGGAATCCTGAATTCGCTTAAAATATTTTCGCCTTCCGGCATTGCGCCTATACTCCTTAATATAGTAACCATACTCTGCGCTTATGGCCTTTCGCCTTATACCAAAAATCCAGCCAGAGCTATGGCCATAGGCATACTCATAGGCGGATTTCTGGAAGCGACCATACAGCTTCCTTTTGTTCTGAAAAACGGTTATGCCTTTTTCTTTACAGGTCTAAAAAAGGCCATAAACAATCCGGGTACAAAAAAAATACTCAAACTAATCGGCCCCACTATTATAGGCATGGCAGCCTATCAATTAAATGATCTCGTCTCTACGGCTCTTGCAGGTAATGCCGGAGAGGGAGTAGTTTCGAGCCTGCAATACTCATTAAGGCTCCAGGAATTAATTTTGGGAATTTTTGCAGTGTCTATAGGTACTGTATTGCTGCCGGATCTTGCCGAGCATGCCAAATCGGGACAATGGGACATTTACAATAACAGGCTTGTTTCTGCCATGAACATCATTGCCCTCATCACCATACCCATCACCTTCTTTTCTCTGGCCCAGGGCGAAGGCCTCATACGCCTGCTTTTTCAGACCAGAAGCTTCAATGATGATTCGGTACGGCTTACACTCTCGGCATTTTCATTCCACATGCCGGGCCTTTACTTTATAGCCCTGAACAGGATATTGGCCCCTGCGTTCTATGCCCAAAGTGATTCAAAATCTCCTACCCTGGCAGGCATCATCTCATTCGGCGTAAACATAGGCCTGGCAGCATTACTATCAGGTCCATACAGGGGGGGAGGCATTGCCCTTGCGCTATCTCTGGCAAGCCTGGTTAATACCGCCCTGCTGCTTATATTTCTCAGAAAAAATCCCAATATAGCTGTAGGCCGGGCTTTTAAGGCGGCAACATTTTATACCTTAAAACTAATTGTACTTTCCTGTGCTGCAATAGTACCAATACTGTTACTTGCCCCAAAGCTCTCAGGTTTTTTCGTGGGAAAAGGCCGAATCCTTGGCTTCGGCCTCCCCCTGGCATTAAACGCTGTTCTTTACGGTATAATTGGTTTGGCACTATTACTACTGACCAAAGACAAGCAAGTAACTGCAATAATCAAGATAGTAAGAAAAAATTAGAACTGTATCCCTCCAAAGAACCCAAGCTTCTGCGCATAACGGTTATCGGAATACCCAATAATAAAAGGAGTGAATGAATTGGCATCAGGCGCCTTATCGTTAAACCTGAACATAAAATCGTAAGAAAGCCCTGCAAAAATACCCAGATGCGGCATTATCTTATAACCTCCTGAAAGCCGGAGCTGCAGCATGGAAGTCTGGTGGGTCTCAGAAAAATGTTTATCTGGTTTATAGCTGTCAGGATCATCCTTTATTTTTTTAATGTCATCATGGAAAGTTACAACATCAATTATGGAAACAAGGTTTAGATCCAGATCGATGAAAAACTTACCCATACCGAATTCCCATCCAAAGCCGGCGCGGGTCAGCAGAAGTTTGTCCTGGGTGTCACGGGCAAGGGCAAAGGGCTGGAACCCTGCGCCAAAAAGGGTATAGAAGCGGTTTGTACCGCTGCGGAATCCAAGGTTTGTAAATCCCATATCATCCATGTAGATTGACGCATGCATCAATCCGCCCTCTACAACATTTACAAGGCCGATGGGGATTATGCGGTTATCCCTGGAAATATTAACCAGCCCTATCTGGGCGCCTTTGCCCTCTCCTGCAATGTTTACCAGGGCGGTCTGAAGCCCTTTGATGCTTCCGGCTTTATTAAAAATTCCTGAACTCTGGAGTCCTGAAAATTCTCCTTCCGCCGTGTTAAAAATCCAGGAAGACTGAAGTCCCCGGAAGCTGCCGCCTGCCATATTGAAAATCCCTGCTGCCTGGAAACCGGAAACATCCTGCCCGGCAATATTGTAAATACCGGAAGCCTGAAAGCCGGCAACATCTCCTGTGTTTTTGAGCCCTATGGCAGCAAGACCCATGCCGTTAAGTTTATATCCCTCACCAATAAAAAGTCCAAAAAGAAAATTGTTAACTGTTTTTTCTCCGCTTTTACCGAAAATATTCCTGCCTGGCAGGAGCTGGAAATTAACCGCAGCGTAGTCCTCGCCGGACTGAGTTTCCACGTTCAAACTCTCAATGGCCTCTGCATCGCCGCGCGCCCTTGCAGCTTCGGCAGCAATAAGGGAAAAACTGCCGGGATTAAGTGTAGATTTTGTATTCCGGGCAAGGGTAACTTCAGCACGGTAGAAATTATCCCCTCTCTGAAGAGTAATGCGATAAACGCCCGGTTCAAGGCCAAGCTCCATAGCCTTGACGCTGGTCTTGGTAATTTCGGCAATGAGATAATCCGACGAATCGCGGATGGAAATACGGCCTATCACATCTTCCTGAATATAGAGGCTGGCGGAAGTTTCTTTAATATCCGTGAGGATCACATCCCCTGTACCATTGATCTGCATATCATAGCTGGGATGCTGGGCGCCGTAGATTGAAGTTTCGGTCCTGGCAAGCGTTTCTGTGTAAGCAAAATGATAAACCTCGTTCAACGTTACCCTGCCGTCGCCTACCATATCTGCTGCTCCGCGGAGACCTGTCACAAGGCTGTGGGTAAAGTAGGAACTTTCGATGCGGTCAGATTCCTGGGATGCCTCGTCGGCTGCACTGGAAGTCAGGAAAGCATAACCCTCAGCAGAAACCGAACTGTCTACAAGGAAGGGCTGGGTCTTGACGCCGCCCTTGGCCCGGGTAAAGGCTCCTGAAGAACAGGAATCCAGAATCACTATGCGCATATCCGACTGTATGGTATTGATATTTTCCCTGAGTTCCCTGTAATCATAGCGATCCCTCCCAAGGAGGATACCGTTCTCGTCAGCGTGGCCCGAATAGTAAAACACCAATTCGGTACGCCTGAAATTGGCTTTTGAGGCTGCAATATTTTTGTTAAGCCCATCAAGCTGCCTTTTGATATCCCCGGCCGAAGGTTCAATGAGGAGTATATTGTCTTTGCCCGAAATTCCCCCCATCTCAGAAAATACTTTCGAGACCGATCTGGCGTCGCTCACCGCATAACGCAGCATAACCCTGTCCCTGCCGCCATTATTGGCGCCTATAAAGAGGCCGTAGCGTTTGGTTCCGCCGTCCTGGGCCGCTGCGTTACCTGTAAATATACAAACCAATAGAAACACTGCTGCTAAAACTTTTACTGTTATTCTATTCATAATACTGTTCCTCACTTTTTAATCACAGTTAACGTATCAAGGCGGTACCCTTTAAAGATGCCGGCGCCCTCATCAATGATCCCCTGGGGATCACCAGGGGATCTGTTTTGTGCTGCCAGCTTCCCTGCATACCCAAGTATGGTATTGGTATCCAGGGGCTTTTCTCCGGTAACCAAAAAGAAACATTCAAACAGGGGAGCGTCATCCAGGGTATAAGCCTCATCCAAAAGCACCTGTTTTCCGGTAACAAGATGGGAACTCATATCTTCTTTATAAGGATAATGAAGGGTTACCACAGCCCTGCCGTCTATGGAAAAAATCACGCCGAAATACTCCCCTGCAGGAACATTGTAGGCCAGCTGTATAGTACTGCCTGCACCCAGTACTGAACGGTCTTCAAGATTTCTGGTTGAAAAATTTTCCTTTAGAAAAGCTTTAAGTTCCATATCATGAGAACTCAATGCGCCCCCCTTTGCACGGTCTGTTAAGGCCGGAGCATAACGGTCTCTTACAAAATAAAAAGCAGGGATGGCAAGGCACATGAGAAGGGCCGCCGCACAGAGACCCCAAACAATTCGGCGGGAAACAGGCTTCCTCTTCCTGATTCCACCTAAAACTTTTTCTGCAGGAAAGCGTGAAAGTATATCCCTGTCGGATTCACGGATTTTATCAAGCCGGTCCGCAAGGGAAGAATCTACTTCAAGGGCTGAATCTATCATCTTCGTATCTTCTGCGGGAAGTTCCCCAAGCTTGTAACGCTCCAGTTTTAAATCAGAAATATGCTGAATTTCACTCATACTTGCCCCCTTCAATTTTTTTAAGCGCCCTGGCCCTAAGCGCCAAAAGACGCTTCCTGACTCCCGAAATGGAACAGCCCACGGTCTCTCCTATCTCCTTTAGGGTCATATTATCCACATAGTACATATAGCAGACTGTCCTGATCGATTCGGATTCCGTCATAAAAATATCTTCAATAATTATCCTTGCTTCCGCCTCTTCAAAGCCGTCATACTTGCCCTGAAGCTCAATGCCTCCGTCAGCATCGATGGAATATTCCCCATGGCGCTTCTTCCAGCGCAGTTTGTTGAGGCAGGTGTTGGTAGCCATGGTGTAAAGCAGGCTTGAGGGGTAACGATCGTCGAGCTTCGCCTTCATGAGCTGCACAAACACATCTTGCACTGCATCAAGGGCGTCTTCCTCATTGTGCAGCATACCCCTGCAGCGGCGAAACACCATGGGGCCGTACTTTTCATACCAGGCTTTGATATCTATTGCCATTGTACATTCATATATAACACCATAAAGAGAAAAAATTGCACCTGAATATGTTCAATAATAGGGAAACTGTGAAACCCTGAGTTTGGTACAGCCATAGGGTATGAGACGTACAATCTCTTCCGGTTCCGCAGTTTGTACAGGGCTTAAAGGCGGGGGAGCGGCGCTGTTATTTTCAATACCCCAGGCAGGAAGTTTTCTGGCGGGAACATTCAAAACAAGGGGAGGGTTATTTTTGGAGAAGGGCACATTCCCTGTCTCGTTTTCCTTTACATTGATGATTCCTTTTTCGTTAAGAGCATAATTCCATTCTGATTCAGATTGAATCTCATAATCCTTGATACCTTTTGTTTCCCGGAAAATTGTCCATTTTTCCGCCATGTCCAGACCAAAAATCAAAGGGCCCCGTTCAATGGCGAGGCTGTTATTAAACCAATGGCTTTTGGCAATCGGCATTTCAAAATGGCACTCCAGGTTATCTCCGGAATTCCATGTACGTTTTATTATCAAAAAATTATCTGCCCCTTCAACAGTTTCGCTCTTCCCGTTGATCCGGATATCAAAATTTGAAGCCCACTGGGGATGACGGATCTTCAAGGTAAATTCCTTGCCCCTTCCTTCAATCACTTTATAGATCAGTGTATCCCGGAATGGATAACCGGTCTCCAATTCCAGCTTAAAGGCAGAGCCGCCGAAAGCAGCTTTAATCGTTGAAGGGGCAAACACCATGGAAACCAGGGTGTCCTCCCCTTCCCTGTACCAAAGGCTTTTAAGAAATTTCGGCCAGCCCTGGTGCATATTGGCAGTACAGCAGCCGAAATTCGGCTCCAGGCCAAAGGTATTGGAGGTATCATCGTTATTAAACCAATTCCGTTTGGCAACAGTGGCCAGGACCTGATTTGCCTGCTGCAGATACTGGTGGGCCATAAAATCTTCAGTTATTGTAGCAGGCAGGCTATTGTAAGTAATCCGTTCCAGAAGATCGCCCCAGGCAGGATCGCCGAAACTTTCTATCATGCACTGGAGGCTGAACATAAGCTCTACCACAGAACAGAGTTCCGCTCCCTGGGAAGGAGAATTACCGGAAAGATGTTCATCCCCGTTAAAGATGCCGGCGGCAGTGCCGTGATATTTCTTCAAGGCTTCGAGCCCGGCCTTAAGCGCAGTGTAATGATCTTTATTATGATCGAAGCAGTACTGCATGGCGGGGAATTTTAAGCCCATAGCAACATTCACGATGTGGGTAGCATGGAAGGCCATAACATCATCATATTGACTCCAGGTATTATTTGCTTTTACCTTATCCCAATTATAATAAAAACCTGTACCCCGGGTAAAAGGGAAATTCGTAAAAAGATCACCCCAGTCCAGGGCCTGGGAAGAAACCTTCCCTGCGAGATTAATAAGCATATCATTTGGAGGGGAACCTCCGGCGGAGTGTTCCTGCTCATAAAGCCATTTTATACAATAAAGCAGATCCCCTGCACGGGCCCTGGACCATTGGGTTAGAGGATGATGATCCAGGCTCCGGTCTACATATTGGAAGTACCCTTTGCAAAAAACCCTGATTTGCGGATCTTCTGTAATTTCAGCATATTGGATGAGAACCTTGAGCATAACAAAGCGGGACCAATAATCACCCTTTGATGCAGCAGGCCCAAAATTACCGTCTTTATCCTGGCTTTGCAGTGTCCACAAAATGAAGCGTTCACATAGCTTCATGCCCTTTTCATCTTTAAGATAATAGGAGAGAGGCAGGAGGCCGTCCAGATAATAGGGGCCCCGTTCCCAGTTTTCTCCGGTTCCCCCCAGCCATCCTGAATAAGAGCCAACACTGTCCCACACATCATAGAGGATTCCGGTTAAGCCGTGCATCTGAATTTCCAGCTGCCGCCGCAGCCAGCCGCCGGGTTCAACCGCACTCAGGGGAAAGGATGATAGGGTATCAAGAAATTTCTCTGTTCTCATTTTTTGCTCCAGGGTATATACAAATCAATCCAAAGAACAGTATACTGAAATTACAATTTATTTTATAGGAGGACTTAATGAAAAAATTGTTAGCAGTTCTTTTGATTGCCCTTACGGTTTTAGGCTTTGCCTTTGCCGGGGGCAAACAGCAGGCTTCATCGGGAAAGATTGAACTCAATTTCCTTGAAGTAATGACCAGCCCCGGCCGGACCGAGGTACTAAAAGGCATGATCGCCGACTATGAGAGATCTCATCCCAATGTTACGATCAATCTGATCTCTCCCCCTTATGAACAGGCGGATAACCGCCTGGCCATGAGCCTCAATGCCCAGGAACCTCTGGATGTGGTGGAAGTTCGGGATCTGACCGTTACCGGCTATGTCAACAACGGCTGGCTCACGGATCTTACTTCCTACTTTAACAACTGGAACGAAGCAGGTACTCTTCTGGCAGTAACCAAGGAAGCAGCTACCGCTGTCGGCGGCAAGCCTTACTTTGTCCCCCAGTGGTTCATGATCAAGGCCCTCTTCCTCAGGACTGATATTCTTGCCAAGCTCGGAGTGACCAAAACCCCGGAGACCCAGGATGATCTCTATGCTCTTGCAAAACAGATCACCAACCCCGCTCAGAATCAATTCGGTTTTACCCTTCGCGGCAAGGGGAACCCCTTCAAATCTTCAGATCCCCTGATCGTTTCTGATGTGCGCAATGTAGATACGGAAAATCTCTACAAACTGAAGAACGGAACCAGCCTTTATGACAGCCCTGAATTTTTGGCCGGTCTTAAGAGCTATGCGGATCTCTATAAAAACGCCACTCCTTCGGATTCCATCAACTGGGGTTTCAACGAGCAGATCAATGCCTTTGTTTCGGGTATTACCCCTATACTGGTACAGGATCCTGACACAGTGCCTCTTCTTGACGAACATCTCAGCCGGGATCAGTACACAGTAATCCCCATGCCCGCAGGCCGCTCCGGTACATCATACCTGGACTATGGGTATGCAGGATATGGTATCCCCAATTATTCAAAGAATAAGGAAGCAGCCTGGGAATTCATTGCCTATCTGTCTTCTTATCCCCAGAATTCCGCTTTCTGCAAAGCCTACGGCGCCCTGCCGATCCACTCCACTTCCTATACCCAGGATCCCTATTTCAGCACAGGGGTATACCAGGCATGGCAGACAGAAATGAACACTCCCGGGAAATTCACCTTTATCAAGTATCCTTACGACTCACCGAAATTTGCCGGATGGGCTCAGATTCAGGAACAATACATCCAGTCCACACTTTTGGGGCAGACCACTGCCGAACAGGCTGCCAAAGCCTGGTCGGACTACTGGAAATAACCAAAACAAGGCATAGATAGTGTATAAGGGCATACAGAAAAAAGTTTCGGGCAGGGGCTATTACTTAATGTTCCTGCCCATGTTGATACTCCTCCTGCTGTTTATCTATTATCCGATAGCCAGGGGAATCGGTACTGCCTTTATGCACTATTCTATGATGAACCTTGCGTTGACCCGCTTCAACGGGTTCGATAATTTTCTTGCAATATTCACCAACCCGAATATCAAATTTATACAGATAATCTGTAACACCGCCCTCTGGGTGGTGTTATCTCTTGTCGGCCAGTTTCTTCTCGGTTTTTCTTTAGCACTATTACTGCGAAAACCTTTTAAATACCGCGGTGTTTACACAAGCTGCGTATTTTACACCTGGGCTGTTTCGGGTTTTGCCATAGGGCTCCTGTGGTCCTGGCTTTTTAACGGCCAGTTCGGCATTGTAAATGACCTCTTTATGAAAGCGGGCTTTATCACTGTGCCCATAGGTTTCCTTTCAAATCCAAAATATGCCCTTATCTCGGTTATAGTTGCCAATATCTGGTACGGTATACCATTCTTTGCCATTATGCTCCTGGCGGCCTTACAGTCGGTTCCAATAGAACTTTATGAATCAGCCCAAATTGACGGCGCCGGAAAAATCCGGCAGCTTTTTCAGATAACCATTCCCTATATACGTTCCACTATTACTACTACGGTTTTGCTTCGCTTTATGTGGATTATGAACTTTCCGGATATTATTTTCGGCATGACCAACGGCGGCCCTGCCAACGCCACCAATATCCTCGCAACTGAAATGATCAACAAGATCATGAAAGCTTACGACTACGGTCAAGGGTCGGCTGTCGGCTTCATCATCATTACCATACTTTTCATCTTTGCCTTTTTCTACCTCCGCATCGTGGCAAGAAAGGAGCTGGTACTATGAATGTCCGGCGCAGAATTTCCAAAACCACAGGCGGACTTTTCAGGTTTCTTGCCCTTGCATGCTTTCTGGCCTTTGCGGTATTGCCCCTTTTCTGGATATTCATCACCTCGCTGAAGCCCACCCAGGAGATATTCACCTTCCCCTTGCAGTATCTTCCTTCGAAGATCAGTCTTGGGGGATATCAAAAACTTTTAGGCTTTGCCAAATTCGGCACCTATTTTGTTAACTCCCTCTGGGTTTCCCTTCTTGCAGCCTTTGGCGGGCTTATCGCAAGCGTGCTTGCAGGTTTCGCGCTTTCGCGGCTCAGGGGAAACCGCATGAGCCGGAGCTTCCTTCTCTTTTTGTACTTTACCCAGATGGTGCCGAGCTTTATACTCATGGCGCCCCTCTTCTTCACCCTTTCAAAACTTCACCTTACCAACAACCGTATGGTTCTTGCTATTGTATACGCCGCTACCACAGTGGCCTTCGGCGCCATCATGGCAAAAAGCTTTTTCGATCATATCCCCGCTTCCATAGAGGAAGCCGCATTGATAGACGGCTGCGACGCATTGACTGCCCTTTTCCGGGTTATACTCCCCATAAGCCTTCCCGGCCTTATTGCGATTTTCAGCTTTGCCTTTGTCAATGTGTGGAACGAGCTGTTCCTCGCAGTAATGCTCATGTCGTCTGACAAGAAGATGACTGTCCCTGTAGCCCTGAATTCCTTTATCTCAAAGGCGGGTATTTCATGGGATGTCATGAGCGCAGGAATTGTCATGGCCTTAATTCCTACTATGGTGATTTTCGCCATAGGGCAAAAATATATTGTCGCCGGTCTTACAGAAGGCGGGGTTAAGGGATAATACTATTGGACAGGGAACCTCCGCCGCAGGTTCAAGGCAACACGCCAACGAGGCCGAAGGCCGAAGTTTCAAGGAGAGAACAATCATGAAAGTAAAACCAGTATCTGACAAATCTTTTAAGTCCTATGGGTATGTTGTGGAGGGATACAATTTCTCCCAATTGCTCAAGACCCTGGACAAAACCACAGAAAAACCAAACGAGGGAACCATCTACGTTCCCAGCGATCCAAAACTGGAAGCCCTCCCCATCTTTGCTGAATTGCAGGATCGGGCTTTCGGCGGAATCCCCATCCAGATTGGCTATTGCAACGGGTTCAATACCAGGCTGAACTGTCTGGAATACCACAGGGGCAGCGAAATCTGCGTTGCAGCAGATGACATTATTATGCTCCTTGCAAAACTGCAGGATGTGGAGAATGGCAAAATCGACACATCCAGGGTAGAAGCCTTTTTACTGCCCAAGGGAATGGGTATTCTCTATTATGAAACTTCCATGCACTATGCCCCTGCCAAAGCCAAAGCGCCCTTTCGGAGCATTATTGTCCTGCCCAAACAAACCAACACGGACCTCCCGAAGTTCAAAGCCAAGAATGCAGAAGACAAGCTGCTGCGTGCCCGTAACAAGTGGCTCCTGGCGCATGCCGATGCTCCTGAAGCGAAACAAGGCGCAGTTATAGGGCTTACCGGCAAGAATATCGATGTGGAAACGGATCTGAGGTAAAACTGCCTGACTGATTCATTATAACGATAAATAATTTGGTAAGTTATAGCTTTGTAAGTTACAGCTTACCAAATTTTATGTTTCCGGAAAATTATTATACTGCTCTTGACCCATACCCCTTATATGGTGTATGTTTATCGGAAACCCCGCTATATGTGGGTCAAAAGGATTTGGGAATGAAAATCGAAAGACTCTTTACAGATGCGGCTTCGGGGCCGTATAAGGATATTGTTTGGGAAAGGCGGAAGAGCGAAATCCGTAACCCTGACGGGAAGGCGATTTTTTTTGAAGATTGCGTGATTGTTCCGGCTTTTTGGAGCCAGATTGCGGCGGATATTATTGCCCAGAAGTATTTCCGCAAGGCGGGGGTGCCTGCGGACAAGGTTGATGACTGGAAAGCCTGGGCTCTGGACCCGGGGACTGCGGACCCAGGCATGGATCTGCCCAGGGATGGAGCGGAGCATGATGCCCGGCAAGTGTTTCACCGGCTGGCTTATACCTGGATGGACTGGGGCAAGAAGAACAACTACTTCGACAGCGAGGAAGATGCCAAGGTTTTTTATGATGAAACCTGCTATATGCTGGCCCACCAGATGGCGGCGCCCAATAGCCCCCAGTGGTTCAACACAGGGCTTTATGGGGTCTATGGGATTGACGGGCCGGCCCAGGGGCATTATTACCTCGATCCTGCCGACGGCAAGGTGAAGAAGTCTGACAGCGCCTACAAGAGGCCCCAGGTACATGCCTGTTATATTCTTTCTATAGAAGATGACCTCGTGAACGAGGGGGGCATCATGGATCTCGTGACCCGGGAAGCGCGGCTTTTCAAGTACGGGTCGGGAACGGGGTCCAACTTTTCCAGGCTCAGGGCGATAAACGAAAAACTTTCCGGCGGCGGGGTGTCGTCGGGACTGCTGTCGTTTTTGAAAATTGGGGACAGGTCGGCATCGGCGATTAAGAGCGGGGGTACTACAAGGCGGGCTGCCAAGATGGTTACCCTTGACGCGGATCATCCGGATGTTCTGAAGTACATTTCGTGGAAGCAGGAAGAGGAACACAAGGTGGCTTCCATGGTCACGGGTTCCCTTGTGGTAAAGAAGCATCTTGAATCGGTGAAGAAGGCGCTCTCTGCGTTCAGGGGGCCCGAGGCTGATAAGTTCAATGCTGAAAAAAACCATGAGCTTGCAGCTGTTTTAAAAAACGCC
>BNUH01000078.1 GCA_025997215.1 Clostridia bacterium | reverse complement strand
CCGCGCTCCTCCATCAACTGGCGCAGCAGGCTCTTTTCTCCCTTTGCTTTCTTTGCCATTTTCTTCCCTCCCCTAACTCTAGTTTGGTTCTGTTATTGGAGGTTTACACATTCTGTGCGGCAGTCTCGTGCCTTCTACAGTCGCCTTATCCTTAGGTGCGCGAACACGGGTGGGAATCACCGCCGTACCATAGTGTTCAGCCATTTCCTGATAGGTCTTGTTGAGTACTACGCCTTCCTTAGTGTTTTTCTCCACGCCTGTTTTCAAATTGTCCGGCACAAGGATGCGTGTAACGCCGCCGAAGTATTTGTACGCATTCACATGTGCGGCGATCCAGGATTCTTGCGTTCTATCCAGGAAGTGATGACTACGCCCAAGAGGAACTCATAGCCGAGTTTGGCGCCGCGTATCTCCTGCACGACTGCGGCCTAAGCACCGACAAGACCGACCGTAACGACGCTGCATACATCCAGTCGTGGTCGGCACGCTTACGCAAAGACCCGTACCTGTTCCCCAGCGCAGCCAGCAAAGCGCGTCAAGCGGTTGACTTCTTCAGCGGACACACGCGCGAATCATGGACAACCACCGAAACGGATTCACAGAAAGCAGCATAACAACCAACCGCCGCCCCTGCCCGGCTTCACAATAGGCAGGGAGAAAGGCTAAACCATGGACAAAGCCTACATCCGCATCAGCACCGACAGCCAATCCGCCGCGCGCCAGGACGACTTAATGT
This sequence comes from Clostridia bacterium, assembly GCA_025997215.1. The sequence goes on along the minus strand of BNUH01000078.1, from coordinate 12,871 downwards.
CGTCCTTAGGCATCTCCAAGACCTACACCGAGTGCAAAAGCGGCAGAACCGCCGCCCGCCCCGTGCTATTCGAAATGCTTCGCGAGTTGGAACCCGGCGACGTGGTTCACGTCGAATCCATCAGCCGCCTGGCGCGCTCCACCCGTGACTTGCTCATGATCCTGGAGCAGATCGAAAAACACGGCGCGACCTTCGTCAGCCATAAGGAGTACCTGGACGCCCGTACGCCACAAGGCAAATTCGTCCTAACCATCTTCGGCGCGCTGGCCAAACTCGAACGCGAGACAACCCACCAGCGCCAGGCCGAAGGCATTGCAGCGGCTAAGGCGCGTGGAGTGCATTTCGGCAGCGAGCAGCAGGTGACACTACCGCCCGACTTCCCACAGATAGTAGCCGACTGGCGATCCACGAAGATCAAGCGCGCCGAGGCCTGCAGGCGTTCAGGCCTGAACCGCGAGACGCTCCGCGTACACGCAAATAGGTTGCAATCAGGGTTGTAAACGATGACCGAATCCTGTATACTAGTACCGTATTAAAACCAATACCTGACAATGAGGGTAGGAATTTCACCACAGTCGACACTCATACCAAGCTCAGACAGATCTGCCCCGATGTTGTGGTTTGGATTTAATTGGGTACTAGACCCACTTCGAAAGGAGAGATACCATGACTACCGAGGAACTCACGCTATCCCTGTTGACCAAAATAGTTGACCGTCTAGACGGTCTCGAAGCTGGCCAGGCTAAGCTAGTTGACCGCCTAGATAAACTCGAAGCCGGCCAAGCTAAGCTCGAAGCAGAAATGCGGTCAGAATTCAAACAGGTCAACAACCGCCTTGACCACATTGAATCCGACATAGGCGCACTCAAGGTCGGACAGAACGAGCTAGAAGCCAGCCATAAAAAGCTCTCCGCCGAGATGCAGCACTATCTAATCGACGTATACTGGCCCATAATCGAACGCCACGACGAGAGCATAAAGAAACTGGAGAAAGCCTCCTAACCTCACCCAAACACCAGCCCCCAACCGCAAAAGTTGGGGGCCTTTTTTTCTCTTCCTTGATGTGAGCGATCCGATCCGATCCGGATTGTCATAAAAATTACGGTGCCAGATGACATTGCCGCGCCCTGCGTGCCGATGCCAAACGCCACTTTGCTCCCATAGGTCGGCCCCAGCGGCCGTGGAGTGCGTTCTTTTTTATGCGGCGGCGAACCGACTGGTAATCAGGATATTGAAACATACGAAAATTGGCCCAATTTGAGCGAACTTGCCCGAAATTGGCCTTTAACTTGCCGAGCGCTTGCCGAAATTTTGTTGTTGTTTGTCGACAGGCCATACGCTTCAGCAGGACGGCGGATTGTTAACGGCATACACATACCCACACGTTTGCTGCTCATTTCGGTTGTTTTGGCAATTCGTGTCGTCAACTTTAGGCGTTTAGCGTCGTCTGAAGAGGGACAGATCGCACCAGCTACAACAAAAAGACAAGGAGCTCAACAACCGTTGGGTTCCTTCTCTTTTTCAGCCGCGCCTGTAACGTAGCTTAGAGCTTATCCAGCTCATAAGGGATACGCGCACTTTAGTGCTTACTTATATACTCATCCATTCTATCGTTTATAGGATTATGGTTCCAGGTTATATTCTCGGGTAATGCAGACAATTGACGCTGTAGACCTTGCTTCAATGGCATCAAATCTGTTTGCTTTAGTCCTGTAGCATTCAGAATTTTTGAGTTATCAATAACCCGGTTGAACAGTCTATCGTACTTCAACTGATAATCCATAAAATCATAAGCCGCTGGGTTGAAGAGCGACAGATATGTGTCATTGTCTACCCAGATGGTCTCCAAGCCGATTATATCTCTGAAGTATTCAGTTATCTCACCCCATGTGTAATGCTCAGCGGTGCCTATCGTATAGATCTGCTTAACCGCAGACGGGTTTTCAACTAGACGTCCGTACATTTTCGCCACATCGCCTGCCCAGATCATGGTGCCCATGACCGATTTTGCAGTGCTGGGTAACAGTATGGGCAGCTTCTTTCTCGCTCGATATACCACTACGTCTGCCTCTTGTGTTATCAGCTTAAACATACGATTGGAATAGATCGGAGATGGGCGCACGATGATCCAGTTATCGTATTTGGATGATCGGATTATGTTCTCGTCTAGCGCCTTTACCAGCGAGTATTCCGTTCCCTTATGAGCAAGAAACGCGCAGTCATCCGAAATATCGAGCAGCCTCGGCGACTCTTCGGTGATCGGTTGTGCACCAGCGTAGACACGGTATGATGATAAAAAGATGTAGCGTCCGGTATTATCGAGCAGCATCTCATACCGGGCTGCTAACTCTGCTGGCAGATAGTACATGAAATCAATAACAACGTCATATCCATTTCGCAGCATGCCACGCAAGAATCGATCGTCCTTTGCGTTCGCTTGGATGTACTGGACATTCGAATCAGTACTCTTCACATCGTCCAAGGACAATGCATCCACCTGGTAGCCCATGGCCGACAATTCCGGCACCATATACGCACCTTGAGCCCCTGTTCCGCCCAGCACCAATGCTTTCTTTTTACTCATACTATTTTTCCTCCTATAAGTTAATAGTTTATGGCAATGCGGCTAATGGTATTGAGTTATTAACTCATCCACGCACCTCCTTTGGCGTTCTACCCCAATAGCGCTTGAATGCCTTATAAAAGGTGTTCTTGTATTCATACCCGACGCATGCAATTATATTGTCAATCGATTCATTTGTATCTATGAGCATTCGATACGCAGCAGTCATTCTTACGGTTTCAATATGACTTGTATAAGTTTTTCCTATATGACGCTTAATAAACATAGAGACATATTTCTCAGACATGCTGAATGCTTCAGCAATCATCTTTAATCCTAACTGAGAATCCATATAGTGGTTTTCTATATACTGAAGGATCTTCAGTGTATGATCTGTATCTGAATCCTCATTCCCGATGATGATATAGTCACATAACTGCTCTACTCTACGAGCTAGTTCAGCGAAGGCTGAGACCAATTCTATGGAGTCCCAATCTTTCCGTAGTATCAAATCGCCTGGCGATTCAAGAAGGCTTACTCTGCTCTCCGCTTCGCATATTATTTCATCAATATACTGAAGTAAGTTCGATATCTGATCCGACGATAAATCACCATCGACCACCAGCCTTTCCATGCTGCCAATCAGTTGCAGCGCCTGCTCCCTATTAGCAGCGCTCAAAGCCTCGTCTAGACTGGCTAGCTTCCTAAATGGGAGTTGGCCTTTGGGCGTATTTTGGTCGGAAGCGAATTGAGTCAGGCAATTCGTAGGTTGCAACCGCGCGTACAGCAGCGCTGTTCTCGCCTCAGCCACGGCATCTGCCATTTTTGTTATTGTAATATCTTGGACCGAGCGGCTAACCGACATATATACCGACGCTTGGCGCATGAGGTTTACATGTATGTTATCTAGATGCGCAAGCATGTTATCACTGAATGGAACAACTGCCCATAGTCTCCCGTTGGTCACGCAATCCCATATGTGCGGTGTATCTTCCAGCAATGCTTTCGCCGCTGCTAACGTAATCAGACGCTCGCTTTGATGCATGGTTTGTACCTCAATTAACAGCAGCAAATATGTACCGGTAAGTACATGCCGGCTACTTAACAGCGCCCACTCATCACTCAATATCTCCTCGCCTGAAACAACGCGTTGTAATATTGATAGCTCTAATAACTCAGCGGTTTCTTCATAGTTTTTCCGCAATAAATCTCTCTCGATATTTATATTTTTGAATGTTTCATGAATTCTTCTATATATATTATTAGTTTGTGAGTCGTTATAGATTCCCCAAATACTATCCGATAAGTTTACAATAGGCCGGAAAAAGAAGATAGCATAACCAATAATTGAAATGACCGCTGTCAAGAGCGCGATCATGATTATAATGATAATAAGACGCGTAACCGATCGTACACTCTCATAGAATGTTTGCTCAGGTACACACACCATAACGCGCAATGGTGTTCTCACATCCTCCCGCAAAAATACCACATATGGCTTACCAGCTATATTAATTGTAGATTGGTTGGTTACATCATTAGTTTTATTAAATATTTCGTTTGGGTCATACAATACTCTGCCAGTGGAGTCTGTTAAAGCAAATATAAAGTTAGATGCGTATTCAGTAGACTCGAATGATCTTTCCAAGTCAGCCACTGAAATAAACGCACTGACCGATATAGATGCCGGCAGTAACGGCGAAAACACCCTATTTATAATTATATAGTCACCGTTTGTTTCATTCAACATTACTTTCACAGATGGATAATATGTATCTTTTGGCGAAAATGACAATTTCTTCCATTCATTATATGTTAATTCACCAACACGGTAGTGCTTGTCATACGCCGCTTCTTTATCATTATAAATAACATCATTGGCAAGAACAACATTATTTTCACGAAATTGCACAAAATATATCTGATGATAAAACCCAAATGAAGCGTATTTCGCCAAAACATTTCTAGCCATAAGTATCTTATAATAATTATTGTTCAACAATTCGTGATCATCTAAACGTGCCAATGTTAGCATGTCTTCATCAAATCCAATAGTATTGACAGCAGTATGCAATATAGTAAGATTGTCAAGCATATTCTTGAAGCTGCGCTCTGTCCTAATATCAATGGCATGCATCAAGGATGCGCGGGCTTGGGATTGTGCAGTTAGGTAAATGGGCGAAAGAATAATAATTATAAGCATAACAATAAGACCAATAGGCGCCAGATGGTGCAGGTAGACCTTTATGCGGCTCGACCTATTCATGCTAGCGCCTCCATCACCTTACTATCAGAACAACCTTGCCGATATTGTCGCCGCGCATGAGTATGTCGTGCGCAGTTTCAGCTTCTTCAATCGGCAGTGTTTTATATATTGTAGGACGCACGGCACCGGATTCGACCTTCGGCCATACTTCCATCACCAAGCTTTCCAGTATACGCGCTTTAACTTCGACAGACTTGCTGCGAAGCGTACTGCCAATTATACGAATGTTCTTCATATACACAGTCCGCATGTTTACGCTTGTCATTTCACCAGCCAGTGATGCGATTATAATCCAGCGGCAACCATGCGCAACATATGGCAAGCAATCCCCGAGCTTATCACCGCTGAGGCAGTCGATCGCTATATTTACTGGATGCCCGGCAGCCGATTCGCGCTTAAGTACGTCCACGATGCTTTCTGCAGACGTATCAACTACTACATCAGCGTTCAGGTGAGCTATTGATGCGGCTTTTGCTGCATCAAGAACGCTGGTAATTACCCTTAGTCCAAATGCTTTTGCCATGGGAATAATGACACTGGCCAAACCGCTTGCGCCGGCATGCATGAGCAGCGTATCGCCCGCCTTAGCGCCAGCCTCCCAGAATAGATTCAGGTATGCTGTCGCGAATGCCTCAGGCAACGCTGCAGCCTCTACCATTGTTAGACCTGCGGGTATAGGCATCAGCATCGATTGATCAACTGATACACGCTGCGCGTATCCGCCTCCGCCTAACAAGGCGCAAACCTTGTCGCCTACATGCCAGCGTTGTGCTGCCTCCGAGGATACATCGCTGATGACACCAGCGATCTCTAAACCCGGCCAATCAGGGCAGCCAGGCGGCGGCGGGTAGTTACCGGCACGTTGCATCAAGTCAGCACGATTCAAAGCTGCGGCATACACATCGATCAGAACTCCGCCAGGATCGAGTGTAGGATCAGGTACATCACGCCATTCCAGTGCTTTCTGTTCCGTTATAACAACAGCTTTCATAGCCTTTTACCTCTCTCCTTATAATCAATATCCACTCCGCAGGCACTCAATACAAGCCTGTGCAACTGTGCTTCATACTCGTATGAATATTCGTTCTCTTTTTCACCACGAACACATGCGGCAAAGTCGAGCATCATCGCATCGTATCGGCCGGGTATGAACCCTGGGTCGATGTCAATCTTCCTATCCTTCCAGGTCCAGTTGGGAGAACCGTCGCTGATCGTCTCATACATCCGTGTAGGACATTCCATCGGTCTGATTTCGATGGTACCTTTGGTACCGCATACAGTCAGGTTTCGCCGATTGTACCCATTAATCTCAACACTGTTGACGCGAATTGCCGCCGTACCATTCGGATATTCGAAAACCACAAATGCGTTATCTGCAGCGTTCTTAACGTCAACACCACTGCATTTCGAATATGGGATGATATGCTCCGGTACGCCCCAAATGGCATACACCAAGTCAACAAAATGGCAGCCAAGGAAAAACATCATGCCACCCGGAAAGCGCTCCAGCCATTGGCGTAGGTTCTTGCCATAGGTGCACCCCATGGAGCCATCTATTGATGTGATATCGCCTAGCTTACCATCCTTGACAGCCTGAATGCAATATCGGACAGCAGGATTAAATCGATACATATACCCCAATTGAACTGTAAGCCCCTGCCGCTTAGCATCTCTCAACACAGATTCGAAATGCTGCGCCGATAGTCCTGCAGGCTTATCCAGATGAACATGCAAGCCATGATTTATACACTTCGCAGCGTCGGCAACCGATCGCAGTTCATCACTCTCCACGAGTACAGCGTCAACATCACACCTTGAAAACAATTGCTCCTCGGTGATTCTTGGCACACCCTGATATGCCGCCGCGCCTGAATGCTTCAGCCAGACCGCTTCATCAGGCTCTACTACGCCCACAATATCAAAAATTTCTGTATACTTGCGTGCGCATTCCATCGTCACCGAACTGTGCGCGTGCTCAATACCATAATGGACAACGCGAATTTTCCTCATATGCTCATACCTCTCCAGTCAAAGAATACGCCTACGGGGAAGTTAGGTTCATCCGCGAGCCTACCAAATACATCAGGCGCTTCCGAAGGCTTATGCATCTCCTGAACTAGCGGCGATACATCGAGCCGATGAGCGGCAAGCATAGCCAGGTAGACGCGGACATCGTCGGCGCATGTCCAATACCCCGGATATGAATCCAACTGTGGCTTTATCATCGTGTGCGCACCAATGATGTTCACACCTGTCCGATGCACTTTCTGATAGAAATTGATATGCTCTGTAGGCACGCGCGTGCAGCCCAGCAGTGCGATCGTGCCTTGGCGAGCGATACAATCCAACGATTGACTCAGAGCGGCGTCTACTCCTGTCACCTCAATGACGTTATCCACTCCTTTTCCATTCGTTAAATCATGTACCATGCGCGTAAATCCTTCTTCCAGTGGATTGAGCGCAAAATCCGCGCCTAACGCTTTTGCCAGCGCTAATCGCTCAGGACGGATATCTGCAGCTAACAACGGAACTCCGCCAGCGATGCGACTAAAAACGGTTGCCAATATGCCGATGATGCCTTGCCCCATCACGAGCACGCTTTCGCCAATCTCCAAATGTGTTTTACGGACGCCTCCTAATGAAATGCCCGCGATCATCGCCAGCGCGGCATCCTCCATGCGGATTGAGTCATCCTGAATTTTTATAACATTTACTCCATCAAAAATGTTCATTGTGGAGTGCTTACCCCAGCATGTGGCAACCCGATCACCGGGCGCTACATGCTGCACCTTGCTGCCGACAGCCTTGACAACACCAGACCCACTATAGCCAACGGTTATAGGGAAAGCCTTTTCAGGCGGTAACGCATCAACTATGTCGCCTCGGTTAGGTGTCGCCAGCAGATTTGCGCGTTCAGTCCCCGCGCTGATAACTGTATATTCAGTCGCTACCAGTACCTGTGTTTCATTCAGCGGCAGCAACTCCCTTTCTTTCTCGATTAGCTGCGCCTGCTTGAGATTGGTGAATACAATCTCCGCTGTTTTCATTGTGTTTCCCCTTTCAATATACTGGCAATGCTGACACGCCTAGCCCTTAATTGAGCCAATCATTACACCTTTAACAAAGTACTTCTGCACAAACGGATATAGGATCAGCATAGGTGCGCTAGCTATCACGATCAACGAATACTTCATCAGTTCTGCCGCCGTCATCATTTTGTATGCCAGCTCAGAATCCTGGATGTTGGACGTATCCAATTGATTGACGATTAGGATATCTCGCAGCACTAACTGCAATGGATACTGTTTGCGATCATTCAAATATATCAACGCGTTGAACCAAGAATTCCAGTGTCCGACCGCGCAGTATAGCGCGATAACAGCTATGATTGCTTTGGATAACGGCAGGACAATTGCCGTGAAGTAGCGAAAATCACTGCATCCGTCCATCTTTGACGCTTCCAACAATTCCTGCGGGATCGAGCTTTGTATAAACGTACGTGCGATAATCGTATAATACACCGATAATGCGCCTGGTATTATCAAAGACCACATGGTGCGAATGAGCTTCAGGTCACGAACGACCAAGTATAGTGGTATCAATCCTCCGCTGAAGTACATGGTGAAGGTAAAGATAAGCATGATGGAACGCCTCATTGGTAATGTTTTCCTTGCCAACGGATACGCGCACAGCATAACCATGCTGACATTGAGGATCGTACCTATAATGGTATATACCACAGAATTCCTAAAACCATCTATGATAGAGCGGTATTGAAATACGATTGCATAACCGTCCAGGCTAAACCCAACGGGCCATAAGACAACCTTCCCCGCCAATATCGCACTGCCTGAAGAGATGGAGGAAGAAATTACATATATCAATGGGTACAAAACGGCAATCAGAATAAAACCCATCACAATATTAACTGTGGTGTAGAAAACCCGATCACCGCGCGTCGTGCGCGAACGCTTTGGCGTTGGCTTATATATTGCAGTCATAACCATCCTCCTTGAACACGTCTACAATCAATTTACACTAAAACAAGCTGGTCTGGCTTAGCTTGCCTGTAATCGCATTCACTACCACAAGAAACGCCAGGTTTATTACTGAGTTAAAAAAACCGATCGCTGTAGAATACGAAAAATCTGGTGAGTTAACCAATGCAACCTTGTAGACATACGTTGATATAACCTCAGAAACGGATGTATTTATGTTATTTTGCATTAAATATACTTTCTCAAAGCCTACGCTCAGAATGCTGCCGCAGGCTAGTATCAGCATTATAGAGAGTGTCGGCAGAATAGATGGTAAGTCAATGTGCCATACACGGCTGAGGCGGCTAGCGCCATCAATCTCGGCAGCTTCGTGCAACTCAGTATCTACGGCTGAAAGCGACGCAATATATATGACCGCACTCCACCCCATTTGCTGCCAGATTCCAGACCAAACGTACATATGTCGGAATGTGGCCGGGTTTGAGAATAGGTCGGACGGGAACCCGCCAGTGAACATCTTAACGACAGCACCATACATGCCTGTCCTTGAACCCAGCATAACATTCAATAAACCAACCAATACAATAATAGATATGAAATGCGGCGCATATGAAACCATCTGCACTATCTTTTGATAGCGTTTATTAGTCATCACATTCAACGCCAATGCGAATATAACCGGTATAGGGAAACCTACTCCCAGCGAATACAGCGATATGACAACCGTATTGCGCATCAGTCTGCCAAACATGTAACCGCTAAAGAAGCGTCTAAACTGGAGTAGGCCTACCCAAGGGCTATTCCAGATGCCATATAACGGTGAGTATTGCTTAAACGCAATCTGCACGCCAAACATTGGGATATAGTGAAATAATACGATATACACCAAGGGTGGTATCAGAAAAACAAAAAGCTGCCAATAAAGGCTTATTTGGTGGGTTAGCCGCCTCATTCTGGTTTCCTGCAAAGCTGATTCCTCCCTTGCTATACCAGGGTGCGGATGCCGCATGGTTGGCGGCATCCGCTTGAGTCATGTTAGAGCTGTTAATTACCAAGCGCGGCTTGCTTGCGTTGGTTGGCGGCATTATCCAACTCCAGTATTTCCTTGTACTTGAGCTTGCCCAATTCATTAAGGTAAGACTGCCATACGGCATCGTTCGTTGGATCCAGCTCGCCTAGCGCGAATTGAGCACGGGTTTCGGTAATGTAGGTGCTCAGCGCCACTTTCATATCGGCCCAAGCGAGTTTTTCATCCTCTGTGTACTGGAATGATGAGGTAACAAGCAGATCCTCCGCATTAGGAGCGAACTTGCGGTTGTAACCGTAATTTGCGCCATACAGGAAGGCAGGCAGATTATAGTCTGTTTCAGGGCGAACGCCGGCAATCCACCATGTGCCTGGCGACACAATAGTAAGTGCGTGAACCTGCCAAAGTTTGTTCGACGGAACTCCCCACTGCGTCTGAAGCTGTACGATGTAAGGATCAAATCCCGGGATCGCGCCAACCTTATCCGTATCCTTCTCAGGATCATAATAACGCCAGTCTACATCTTTTTCACCGTAACGGGCAACGAGAGGGCTTTCCACAAACCGCTTGTCAAACATGATATTCAGCAGATCCATTGCTGCCTGTGGATACTTGCACTGGGAGGATACTACACCCTTATAACTGACAGCAGTTGGCCTTAGCGTGAAGTTATGCGCGCCATTCGGTCCAACCGGCACCTCGAAGGCGACATAATCATCCGCGGACCGCCCTGAACCAAATGCATCGGCAGCGCCGTTAACGATTAGTCCGACTTGTGAAACCTCCGCCTGTAAAAGGGCAGTAGTTTGAGTTCCATCCAGCGTCCACGACAGCGGTGTCAACAGGTTTTCCTTGACAAGCGAATTGATCGCAACGAGGAAGTCGCGGTATTCAGGCTTGTCATACGCAACATCCACCGCACCATCGGTCTCATTAAGCGGCAGATAGTAGCCTACATTATTATAGTAGATGAACATATTTTGCAACCAACCCAAGTCAGACACAGATAGCATTGGTATTTCATCGGCTTCTCCGTTGCCATTCGGGTCATTGTCTCTGAAAGCCCTGAGCACATTGAGGAAGTCATCGTATGTCTTTGGAGCATCCAAGCCAAGTGTTTCCAACCAGTTTCGATTAATGAAGGCACGGTACCATGTTTCGTCATTATACGACTGCGCATACATTGGCGCGCTATAGATGTTTCCATCCAAACTAGTCACTGGACCGAGGAGGTAGCTTGTTGTGACTCCCATCACATCTTCGCACCAAGACTTAAAGTCCTCATTCTTGGCGAAATAGTCGTTCATGGGTAGTATCAAGCCCATGCGACCCCAATCGTAAACATTGGTCTCAGTTAATCCGGTAGTCAGTATATCGGGCAACGGATCACCGGAGGCAACCATTAGATTCAACTTTGTCTGCACATCAGCATTCGACGATGGGAATAGCACGAATTCGATGTCTATTCCTGTGCCTTCTTCAAGCCACTTGGTATAGGAGTTGTCGTCATAATCAGTTACATTGTTATTCTGGCTCAGTCCGAGTGTGAGCTTGATAGGCGTCTCAAGTGGAAAGTTGTAGTCTGCTACCGACACGCCGGATAAGCATATCAGTAACACAAGCAACAGGGCACAAACCTGGATTGCACGTTTCATTGATAACCCTCCTCATCAATCCGCACATACCACTCATGCGGGTTCCTATTGCCTACAGTATAAACGTTCATGAGTGAGTCTGCAATGGGAAAAATTCGTGTTTTGAGTCTGATCGATTGGAAAAACTCCGTATTTGGGCACATATTTGCCTCGATACATACCTAGAATACGGTTTCCGTAACGCGTCTCAGCATAACATCCGCAGGAATCACAGTATCACCAGTTCTTTCGGCGCATGTGTCAGGTTACGTGAACCGTTTGGAGAGAGCCAAACGAGATCCTCAATACGCACGCCGAACTGTCCGGGCAGATAGATCCCGGGTTCGATCGAGAACACCGCCCCTTCCGGTAGAGGAGCGCGTTCGCCAATATTCAACTGCGGTGCCTCTGAAACGGTTGTACCCACACCGTGACCAAGAAGGTGTGTAAACGCATGCCCATATCCCGCCTTCTCAATGACAGCGCGGGCGGCTGAGTCCGCTTCATGACCTGTAACTCCAATCTTAGCCGCAGCAATCCCTGTGAGCTGCGCGTTCAGCACTACATCGTAGACGGCGCGCATCTCATCAGTCGCGAAACCAACAGCAAAGGTGCGTGTCATGTCCGAAGCATAATTGTCTTTCCACATACCAAAATCAAGCGTTACAAAATCGCCCGGTTCTACAACACGCTCACTTGGTCGTCCAAGCGGCTTGCTGGTATTTGGACCTGACAACGCGATTACGGGGAACGATAGCTCTTCCGCGCCTTCACGATAAAGTGCAATGGCGATCTCACGCGCGATCTCAAATTCTGATACGCCCGGTCGTATAAAAGTTAGTACTGATTTGAGCGCGCGTTCAGAAAGACGCTGTGCCGTCTCGATTTTCTCCGCTTCCCACGCATTCTTGTGAACACGCAGCGATTCCACCAACTTGCCGGACGGAACCAACTTCACGGGCAATAGCTCACGTAGCATATCCAGGCGTGACACGACAGTGGTATGCGCTTCAAATCCTATTGTCCCATAACCTGCTTTTTCGACTGTTTGCCGCAGCAGAGGGAAATATTCAGAAAGGTTCTGCGCTATTGTCAGCTCATACCCGACATGGGCAGCACGCTCACTCGCCAACTCTGAGTATCGTCCGTCTGTAATGAAGAATGATTCCCCGCGCGCACCAACGACGAGTATCCCGCCCGATGAGCGGAATCCTGTTAAATACGCGCGGTTATACTCCGTCTCGCCAAGATTTTCTACTATAGATTAAGAAGCATTTGAGAGAACGAATTGGTCAAAAGGCAGGTCGATACCCTGATCATCGTAAAGCTGAACCCGATAACTGATTAACGAGTCCAGGCGTTCCTTATAAATGGTATACGAAT
>BNUH01000077.1 GCA_025997215.1 Clostridia bacterium | reverse complement strand
ATCGACGCTGTCAGTTCCTTGACCAAGGCGTGTACTCCGCCCAGATCCTTTACCCCGCGCTCCTCGATCAACTGGCGCAGCAGGCTCTTTTCTCCCTTTGCTTTCTTTGCCATTTTCTTCCCTCCTCTAACTCTAATTTGGTTCTGTTTTTGGAGGTTTACACATTCTGTGCGGCAGTCTCTTCGAAAAGGACATTGTAAACCTTTAGTGATGGTCGTTTCGTCGTAATACAAGATCGTTCCAGCGGCCGCAGCGAAGGAGTCTATCTTCGCCTCAGTCGCAGCAAAAGCGTCGGCAGGAACTATGCCGCGCAGGACTTCTTTAGTCATGTTCCACAATTTGACATGCTGTTCGCCAAACAGTACAACTACGCGCTGGCTTTGCGAGTTAAACGCAGACGGCGTTGCAAGCACAACCTGCTCCACGATATCCTTTATCCGCTTGGAAGTAACAACGATACCCTTACTTAAGCCATATAAGAGCGGCGGTTCTTAATAGCCGACAAAAACGTGTCTGTCATAACATTGATCCTCCTCACATTTTGGTCATTTATCGGCGTTACGCAAACTATGCAAGGCAGACTATTGTATAGCATTAAAAGGGAACCAGGGAACGATGCATAAAGAAAGGTGATAGTCGTAACAAGTGTTGATATCAACTTGCCTCATCAACCTTATACCACTGGTAGCAAGATAGTAATCAATGCCATGCTGTATATTGTGGTTTTTCTGCGTTATCTTTCGCGATTAAGTATCGTCAACCCTGTTTACGACTATCACCTAAAGAAATGGTGCAATACGCGCAGGATTGCCTAGGAGATCCATTGATGAAAAACAAATATGTGATATTAACTAAACGAGAAAAAGGACATGGGATAATCGAAATACGTAAGTATTATCTATTCACGGACTTGACATGGTTTGAGAGTACAAAACAATGGGAAAGGTTGAAAAGTTTAGTAGTTGTTGGATCAACACGAATAATAAAAGGTCAATCGACCACAGAAACACGTTATTTCATATCGAGTCTCATAGACATAGAGCGTGCCGCCAACGCGGTTCGCTCACACTGGGGAGTTGAAAACAAACTGCATTGGCGGCTGGATGTCATCCTGGGGGAGGATAGTTGGAAGGTTGGTTCCAAGTACCTCGCTGCGAATCTGGACATACTGCGTAAGCTTGTGCTGGCTTTCCTCCGGAAGTTGGACTTCGGGGAAACGGGCAGCGACAAGCTCTCAGGACCAATGAAAATGTGGTCCTGTGCACTCAATCTTGATACCCTGGATGCCGTTATTTCTGCCCGTTTCCCTGCTTTTTCATGAACAGGCCCTGATGACGCCAAAGGAGTATCGCAATCAAGCAACGTGAAAACCGCACGAATGGACGGTTAAAAATACCGTCCATTCGTTGCTGCTAAGCATCGGTCGATCGTGCATCAGCACGACGCGCGAATCGAACCGAGCCGCCTGCACGAGCATCAGATTATCGCATAATGTACGTTTATTTTACCACGGCTGATTATGAACGACAACTTAACCACGAATCAACCATATTTCGCTCTGAGGTGTGCTGAGCATTTTCCCACCGTTATTCGTGACGCAAACGATTTCCTCCTGGCACAGTCTACCGTGAGAAGTCAATATGGCCGGCTCGAGTGTGAACGTCATATTCTCTTCCAACGTTGTATCCAGCCCCTGACGGGTACCGCGTCCGGCGCCTATGCCGCCGTTGTGCGCAAACAGACCTAGTTCATGACCGTATCCGCCCTGCCAGCCTTCAGGATACCCTTGGTCAACCATAACCTGATTCCCAATCTCGGTAAGATCGTTTGAATCCACACCGACGCGCATAGCCGCGCAAACTTCTCGGTTCATTCGCTGGATCGTTTCCCACGCATGCTGCACTTCGTATGGCGGCGCGGTTTCGTCGGGGCGCAGCGCATAGAATGACCTCTGGTTATCCGACGCAAAGCCGTCGATACGCACGCCAAGATCTACATTCACCAGATCCCCCGGCTCGATATATACATCCGCAGGCGGGCGGCGGCAGTTGTAGCTGGATCGCGCGCCTATGGAAACATATGGATTGCCTGGCTCGTACCATGAAAAGCCATACCGCTTCGCGCGTATGAGTTCCTGAAATATACCCTGAACATCCCGCCCGGATAATCCGAGCCGTATCTGAGGGCGGGCTTCCTCATAAATCTTCATCGCTTCCGATACAGTGTGAGCGATCTTCTTGACTTCCTCGACGCTCTTGCGCCCGCGTATCTGCTTCATTAAACAATCGGATGATACGATCTCCCCGTCAAAACCGGCGGCTGCAAAGCAGCGTGTCAGCATGATATAGTCCGAATGCGTCAGTCCATCGGAGGAAGGATCGTTCTCTGATATATCCAGAGCAATGCGGCTGATCGGCAAGCGCTTCTCCAGTTCTCTGGCAATCGCCGCTTCAAACCCGCGATGGACGACAACCTCATTGAATAATCCGCTGTCCGCTGCTTCCTCGGATTCAATCGCGCCGCATATGCATAAATGCTCGCCAGCCTTTGTGATGAGTACGGCGACTCTGCCCATCGCCTCAAACGGCATAAGATACAGAAGTCCAGGTTCGCCGAGTATGTTGGTTTCACGGCCGCAAAGCAGCCACGCATCGATGCTGTTTTGATTCAGCGCGTCAACCGCGCGCTCGTATCGTTTTGTCAGAATCATGATTCCACCTCGACGTTAGTTAATCGATGTTAGTCAAATTTTTCCGGCGAGCCAGTTCGTTAGGTTTTCCCACAGCTTGGGATAGTGCTCCCATGTGTGCATAGCCGCAGGCGCCCAATGAGGCGTGCAGTCAGTTGCGTATGCAAGCGTGCGTCCTTCGCCATACGTACCAAGCGTAATGATGGGATCACCGTTAAATTCAACCAAAACGGTTGCAGTCGGTTTGGCGATTAGTTTGTTATATCCTAATATATAGGGCCATTCAGCGGGCAAGCCTTCGAGCGCAGGATGTGAACCCGGCACACAGCGCAAATCGGCTCCTTCGGGGATCTCACAGCGATCATCGCCAACACACAGCGATGTGGGAAGCGCCGTCTCAATCGGCGAATCTTTCCACTTGCCCTTTGCGCTGAAACCTTGGAATGTCATGTATCCGCCGATCATGCCGAATCCGCCGCCGTTTTCGATATACCGCCGTGTCAGCGCAAGTAGATTCGTTACACGCTTGCCTGTGCGTGTCATCTCAGGAAGCAGTAAAAATGTATCGGAACCCACATCGCTGAACAGCACAACATCATAGCGCGACAACGTTTCCAAGTCTCTGGGGTAATCGCGCGCTACAAGATGACACGGTATATGCGTGAATTCAAAACCGAGCTTCTCGAATAAACTGCGCATGATGCCGACAGATTCATGATAGCCGGTTTCCGAGAATTCATTGATCCCCTTGTACTCGGTGCTGGTTGCGAAGCAGGATTCGCCTACAAACAAAATGGACAGCTTTGCACTCATACAGCGGATTTCCTTTCGTCTACATAATTATTTGGATAATATACATACACATCGTTAACGGTCTTCTTAACTAACTCGAAGGTCTCGGTTTGATATCCCGTGAATTCCAAATTTGTACCGTAACTGTTCCGGAACAGCATGTATCCACCGCCCGGTAAATCAGGCGCAAGCCGATATCCGACAGCCGTAAGCGAGTGATCGCGCCCAACACCAAGCGGAATTCCCTGATCCAATAACGCGATCATCTCAGCGAACAGTTCATCCGTCAAACCAACCGTTCCGTCCAGAGGTTTCACGAATCTGCCGCGTAACTTCATGTTCGGGTCTATCAGTCGCCTTCCTTCCGCTATCATTTCAGGCGTTGCGATAGTGCACGCTCTATCATAGTCATATTCCCATTCTTTATCGTAACGCCAGAGATTGTCACTTACAATGCCATATTCATTATACGCTGCTTCCATTCGGTCGAAGCAGTGTCCGTCATCGCGCTCGCCAAACGCAACGTTTCCAAAATGATTCGAGTACTCCACCGATAGATGCGAGTAGTCGCCGCCCAACAAACCGCTGTACAGATATTCCAGCAGAAACACCATCACCTGAACGGAACATGTTCCGCGCTTGCCCTGATCGCGCACTGCTATACCGCGCCTGGCGATCTCGCCGCGCAGATCGATTCCGTCACGTATCCCAGGCATATCCGTGCGCAGCGTTCCGAATTCAAAACGCTGCGATAGAACACCGTTCTCCTCGTAAGCGTCTTCTATCGGGAAACCGTATAGCCCGTACACGCCAAGGCTGTCCAACCAATACAAGCGTATCTTACCAGAAACGATATGCTCACCGTGTTCTGGATGTTTCGCAATATATCCGTATTGATGTCTGGCTAAGCTGGCGCCATTCCGCAGAATCACCGCATGGCCGACTTGAACGCCCAGTTTGTCCGCCGTCATCACTTTCTCCACCTTTCTCCGACCTCCTCGCTATATGATTTCCATTCCATTTCTGTCCGGCAATGGACGAAACGGAGCGGTCGGCAGTGTTTGATACCAATACGCGACTGATGAGAAATCGTCATTCCGCCCAAGATAATACTTGCCGTTACGCCGCCAGCCCAGATCCTGTATAGTAACGCGCAGCGACTGTTCGAATATCACTGGGTCAAGCGTATGCCAGCGATACATTGAAAAACGCTGCTGGCAGTCCTCGCCGCCCTTGGGTTCATGGATAATATGCACGCCCATATATTGCGTTGTATACGCAGTATATTTGCCGTTCACATCCCAGCCCCACGCGCCGCCGAAATAGTCCTCGGTTCCGGTCCCGCAGATCGTCGGGTGCTCATAATCATCATCTAAAAAGAATTTTATCTCGCCTTCACCCCACCAAAGGTTTGGACCGTTGATGCCTACGTTCAGCATCGTTCCGACATAATGTCCTGCACCGGAAATACCGTCCAGCAGTACATGCGTATCCATTGTCGGGACTGGGTTGGTTCTGCGCCATTGCGCATGGAAGTAAAGAGCGTCGGCTTCTACATCACAAAGCTCATAATTAATCTGATAATATAGATGCGCTTTGCGAATGTTGCGGTTTTCAACAGTGATCCGACAGCGCTTGCGGAACGGCATCGGAAAGAAGCTGTTGAAGCCATTGCACGGATTCACCGCGATCATTGCGGAATCGATAGGCGCGAACTCCATGGGAATCTTGTTCTCCGCATCCTGCCATCCGCAGCCGAAGAAGTCCGGAAGCGGACATTCAACAGATGGCTGCTGCTGATCATCCCAGTAGATTCGGAATATGTAATCCCGTCCGAGACAACCGGTCAGCCACATCGTGCGTATGACACCGCTGTCCTGTATATCCGCCAGCAGAGCCGTTTCGCCCGGTTCAATAACAATGCTCGGATTGACTTTCCATCCGACGCCAAAGTCGCGCGCCGATTCCTTGCCGGTTCCATGTTCAGCCATAGCGCCCATGCCTTTTCCACCAGTCGGGTTCTCCGCCGAGATGGACCGGCTCTTTGCGCGGCGGGGTAGATATATAGCGCCGTTTCCCTGGGCAGTCATAAGATCACCTCCACTATAATCATTATTGTTTGTGATCGGTGTCGCAGTGTTGAGACGATAGGTTTGCGTACAGCGGGAGCGCCGCGTATTCGCGTTTGCTTTTTCCGCCAAGCCAAATCAGCCATACGAATAAAAGCACGTCACACGCGAGCGTTAAGAAAATCACATAAAACGCTGCTTCGCCCGGCTTCACATAAACGAAACTAAACGCTAACAGGAGAATCGATGTCAACGAAAAGTTTAGTCCGAAGCGTACAACTTTGAACCTAATATCGACAATTCGGCTTCGCTGTTCGAGCGTGTCGTTCTTCCGAATATTCGATACGCTGCGAGCCACTGCTTCATCGGCAGTTTCATATGCCGCTGTCTTATACAAGGATCAAGCCTCCTCATCCAGAAAGCTGAACTCCGGAATCTCCTCGGCGCGATGGCATGCAACCTGCCGACCGTCCAGCGTTCGCAGTTCTGGCGATGTATTAGCGCAGCGCTCATTCGCGTGTATGCATCTCGGATGGAAGCGGCAACCGGACGGCGGCGACATGATGCTCGGCACCTCCACGTCCCGAAGCATAACCTTGCGGCGCTTTTTAGCGAGCCATGGATCAGGTACGGGCACAGCCGCCAGCAGCGCCTGAAGATACGGATGTCTTGGATGCTCAATAACCGCGTGTACGGCACCTAATTCAACCAGCTCGCCCAAATACAGCACCCCGATGTTGCCGGTTCGGCTTATATAGCGCGCCGTCGCCAGATCGTGGGTCACATACAGAAACGCGATGCCGCTTTCACGGTTGAGTTTCGACATCAAGTTTAATATAGATATGCGCAGTGAAACATCGATCATGGATACAGGTTCATCGGCGACGATAAGCTGCGGTTTCAGTGACAGCGCGCGCGCAAGCAGAACCCGCTGCCGCTGCCCGCCGCTGAGCTGGTGCGGATATTTGTCGACGAACTGATCGAATGGTTTTAGCTCCACCAACTCCAGCAGTTCCCGTATGAATTGATAGGCGTCCTTGCTGTTCTTAACGATCCTCTTTTTTAGTACCGGCGCGGATAACGATTGAAATATGGTTCGCGCGGGATTCAGCGCGGAGTATGAATCCTGCTGGACAATCTGAATGCTGCGCCGATATTCCTTCTTATCTTTGCGCGACAGATCGTTAATATTCTTACCGTCGAAGCGGATGATGCCGCCGGTCGGTTTGAGCAGGCCTGCTATGATATTGCCTATGGTCGTCTTTCCGCCGCCGCTTTCACCAACAAGCGCCAGTACTTCGCCGTTATGTATATCAAGCGAAATATTCTCCAGCACACGAATCGGTTTCGGTTTGCCGAATCCGCCAGTCTTTTTGTAGAATATCATTTCGATGTTTTCAAGGGAAAGCAAAGGCGTTCCGTTTACGGAAGTTTGCTGTGTCATGTTCAGCCTCCGTTCCCTGTGTATCGGTGACACATCACCCAATGCGATTCTCCAACGGATATATACTCCGGCTTTTTGTCCGCGCAGCATGATAAAGGCTGCGTGCAGCGCGGGTAGAACGCGCAGCCGCTGGGCAAGTGAATCAGATCGGGCGGCGAGCCTATGATCCCTTGCCGTTCATCCAAACTGCCGATCAGCTGCGGCGCGGCTTTTATCAACAGCCGCGTGTATTCGTGCGCGGGTTTTGAGAATATGCTGTATACGTCGCCGGTCTCGATGATGCTGCCCGCATACATCACGCTGACCCGTTGGGCGACTTTTGCTACAACCGCGATATCATGCGTGAGCAGCAGCATGGTCAGATTCATTTCCTCAAATATTTTCATCAATATATCAAATATATAGTCCTGCGTTATTACATCCAGCGCGGTGCTTGGTTCGTCCAGTATGATCAGCTGTGGATTCAGCAGCATGGAAAACGCAATCATCACTCGCTGTTTCATGCCGCCGGACAGTTCGTGCGGATAGCATGCGAGCACACGCTCAGGATCAAGGCGTACATAATCGAGCAGCTTCACCAAAACGGTCAGCATTTCATCCGATGAGCGCTCGGGTGAATGTACATGTATGGTCTCCTCCATCTGCTCGCGAACGGTCAAGAGCGGATTCATCGCATTTTGCGCCGCTTGAAACACCATCGAAACCTGTTCCCATCTGTATGCGCGAAGCTGTTTATCAGTCAATTCGCGGATACTCGTACCGTTATAGCGGATCGTGCCGGATCTTATCCTGCCTGGATTGGATACCATATGCAGTATTGACGAGGCAAGCGTCGACTTGCCGCTTCCGCTTTCTCCAACCAGCGCGGTGATTGTATGCCGAGGGATCTGAAAATCAGCATCGTTGACCGCGTGAATGGTTCCGTTCATCAGCGGAAACTCGACATTCAGCCCTTCGATTTCCAATATATTACCGTCCGTCTTTTCAAACAAACTCATAGTCACCGCCTTATCGCAAGCGTGGATTCATGGCTTCGTCCAAGCCGTGCGCAAAGAAGATGCAGCCCATCTGCAGCAGACCAAACGCGACAATTGGTACAAACAGGAACAGCAACATCTTAGGCTGCAGCGTACCCGAGCAGGCGATGATTGCCGAGTTCAGCATGGCCATCCAGTGTGTAGTTTTGTACGGCGCAAACCCGAGCAGTATCAAGCCGGAGGAGGCGTTGATCGCGCCTTGCATGGAACCGATGAAGTTGATAGCCAAATAGGATGTCAGGTTCGGCAGCATTTCCTTGAATACGATATGCGCGTAACCCATATCCATCGTTTTGCAAACGACTATATAGTCGCGCTGCTTCATCGAAAGAATTTGTGCGCGGATTGCCCGCGCGAGGCCCGCCCACCCGAATGAAGCGACCATAATCGCAAGAATAATATTGCTGCTGCCTTTGATGATCGCTGTCAATACAATCATCACGGGGAAATAGGGGATGGTCAGAAACAGATTCGTAACCGCCATCAGCATTGAATCCACAGCGCCGCCTGCGAATCCCGCAACAGCTCCGACAGTAAACCCAATCAGCACGGTAAAACATGCGGCAACTGCACCGATGAACAGCACATCGCGCGAGCCGTGAACCAGCTGGCTGAATAGGTCTCGCCCGACATTGTCCGTTCCCAACGGATGCCGGGCGGAGATAGGAGCGAAGCGGCTGGCGAAATCCCCTCTGCCATCCAGCGCAATCAGGCTAGGCCCCGCAGTCGCCATGAACAAAAAGCCGAGGAGTATGATCATTCCGAAGAACGCCTGACGGTTATGCAGCATGACGCGCATGAATACTGACAGCGAATGCCAAGCAGGGCTTTTACGGCGCATTCTGCGCGAGCCTGTTAGCGTTGGCACGGTTGAATTACGCATGGTCATTCCTCCCGCTTGATGCGCGGATCGAGCTTGCTATATAATAATTCTGATAATATATTTGCAATGATTACAGCGAGGCTTATCACCAGCAGCATACCTTGCGTAACGGGAAAATCTCGGTTATCTGTCGCGCGGTTGAGGAACGTGCCCATACCCGGATACACGAATGTTCTCTCTATAAGCACCGCGCCGCCGAACATGGTTCCAAATGTCAGAGCCAGATTGGTTATAAGCGGCAGCATAGCGTTTTTCATCATATACCGTTTGCGGATGATAGACGGTGGTATGCCCCTGGCATGAGCGGCGTTTATGTAATCCTCGCCAAGCACATTTACCGAGCTGCCTTTCATCGATAGCGCCCATCCACCAAGGCTTGTCAATATATATACTGTGATTGGGCTTATTGCATGCAGCAGAACGCTCGCTATAAAAGGCAGGTTGAACCCGGGAGTAGTATAAATATTATACGCGCCATTGATAGGAAGCCAACCCAATGTAAAGCAAAACACCATCTGAAACAGCACCGCGAATATGAAGAACGGAACAGCGCTGGTTACGGTTGCGTATATCGTCACAATCGGATTGACTATACTGCGCCTGTTCCAAGCCATCAAACCGCCCATACGCGTTCCAAGCAAAAAGCAGACGAACAGCGAGATGGTCACGACGAAAAGCGTCCATGGCAGCGCATATGCAACCAGCTCGTTTACGGATTTATCCTGATAGAACGATGTGCCTAGATTGCCGTGAAGCAGCCCCGAGTAATACCGTTTCAATTGACTAGGCAGCGGCTCTTCAGGGTTGTAATTGACCATCGCAGACACGATGCGCTTTGCCTCGTCAATATCGATGCCGCGGCTTTTCGAAAGTTCGCGCGCTTTCACCTCAAATATATCGCCAGGCATTGCGCGCACCAGGCAGAATGTCAACACGGAAGACAGCACAAGGGTAATCAACGCAAAGCCGAGCCGCTTGAGGAAATACCGCGCAGACATCCGATCACCTCATCCCTTATCCACAGTTCGTTCCACCGATATGCCGGATGGAAGAGGCAAGCGCCTTCTCCCATCCGGACGAGGCCTATCTTGTTTAGTTATCCGGCGTATTGGGCACGAGGTTGTACCAATACGAATTGTCCCAATTGAACACGTATTCCGCCAGCTTCTCATTGTATACTGGATCGTCTGTTGTGTTCAGAGGCATCAATTGATTGAACGCGTCGATTTCATCCTCGCGAGCGAATCCCTCAACAAACGCTCTGTTCCAGAACGCGCCTGTAATCAGTTGGTAGAATTCGACAGAGAATGCGTATTCGTTTGCACCCCATACGAGTTGGTCGATTAGCTTCTGCGCCTTTTCTGTGTCGCGTTCAGTTGCGAGAAAGTTGATCGATTCGAGCACGTCGAACGTTTCGCCGTTGAAATCTTCGAGCTGCAGATTCAGTTTGCGTCCATCGTCCGCCGTTCTCGGCCAGCCCTTAGGCAATCTGGAACGGACGAAGTGCGAATCAAGCGCGCCGTTCGGGTAGAGGTTGAGCCAGGTTACGTCTACATAATCCCACACCATGTCATACATGTTCTGATCGCACTGCTCCCAATAAACGGCCAGCGGCAGCAGTTTTACTTCCACCATCAAACCGAACTCGATCAGTTGATTTTGCACCATCGAGGATACGACGTTCGTCACCCCGGCGGGCTGCCAGTCGGCGGGAGCCACCAATTCAATTTTGATTATTGAACCGTCCTTATTCCGCCACCATCCGTCAACCTTTTCGTATCCGGCGTCGGTCAGAATCTGTGCGGCTGTCTCAGGGCTGTACGTGTAGTTGCGCATCTGGGATACCACTTCAGGGGAAACCCATTTATCAATTGTATTATACGGAATGCCGACCGATGAGATGCCCTCCGCAGTCGTACCGTAATAGCATCCGGCTTGACGAAGCGGCTCTTTATCGATTGCATACACGATCGCCTGACGGAACGCCTTGTCCGCCATCGGAGCCGTGTCGGAGGTTTGGTCAAACATGAATCCGTTGCCCGCCGGGTCGTACGCTGGATAGTATACGATGTCCGGGTTGGATTCCAGTATGGCCGTCATCATGTCTACCGGGAGCGCGCTTTCATAATAGTCGAGCTCGCCGTTCTTAATCATTGCTACGGCCTGTTCAGGCGTAACTTTCTTGAATACGAGGTTGTCAAAACCGTATGCGTCCGGTTCGTAGAAATATGGATTGCGCTTCATAATGACTTCGTTGTCCGTCATCCTGTCAAGCATATAAGGGCCCGTGCCGACCGGCTGCTTGTCAGGCGGGGAAAACGCGATGTACGCATCCCAGTTTGCGTCCAATTGCTCGCCGATTTCGCTTGGAATACCCTTACTGAACGGCGAGGTTACTCCAGGCGCATTTTCAATCGTTTCGCACTGCGCGAGCAGTTCGGCAGCCTTATCGGCGAACTGTCCGTAGATATGATATGGCATCTTCGCATGCTGGTTCTGCGCCATATAGATATCACGGATCTCGTCGATCAGTAGCGGCTCCACCCACATGAATTCCAGCGTATAATCGTCGATGATCTGTACATCCGAAATCCACTGATTGATACGCTGCGCGTAGTCGATCATCAGGCAGCACCATATGTCCTTGGCTGTAAACTTGGTTCCATCGTTATAATATACATCGTCACGCAGCTTGACGGTCGTTTTATTTCCGTCATGCGTCATCTCGCTTGCCAAGCGGTTGCGCAGTCCGTCTGTTGAACGCGTATATGAGAACATGCCTTCGTACAGAAAGGATCCCATCATGCCGCCCGAGCCGTAGTTGGAGCTTGGGTTGCCGTCGAACTGAACGACTGACGGACTCTCACCTGCAATGCGCAGCACCTTGTCAGTGTTTTTACCCGGATATCCGCCTCCCGTTGTTTCCGCCAATCCGAGTGGAATCATGCCGACGATAATCACACAGACAATCAGGAGCATCGTAAGGATTCTGTGGGGCTGTTTCTTCATGATAGGTTCCCTCCTTCAAATATCCCAGAGAGCCGGACTATATTTCCGGTTCTCCAAGTATAAAAATCAGCCGGTCAGACCCAAGTCGGCGATGTCTTCATCGACGCTTTCAAGGGTGCTTACATCGGCGCTCTGCGCTCGTACCGTTCCGTGAGACTTTCTCAAAACCAGCGATGTTTCCAGAACGATCTTCTCGTTGGCGTCTATTCCGTTGAGTTTATGGAGTATCATTTCAGCCGCTATATATCCCATCTGCCCGGCTTGCTGACGTACCGTTGTAATAGGAGGATTCAGCATATCCATCCATTCGTAGTCGTCATATCCAACCAACGCGACCTTATCCGGTATCGATATACCTTGTCTATTTAAAAACTGCACCGCACCGAGCATCACCGTGTTGTCTGCCGCAAACAAAGCGTCCGCACCGCTGTCGACCAATTCTGCAGCGGATTGAATTCCTGCTGTCACAGAAAACGAGTTGTGCAGTTTTACAAGCGTTTCATCATAATTCATACCAAGTTCTGTGATCGCGGATCGGTACCCGTTGTACCGCTGCCTGCCTGTGGATGTCGCCAGCCCACCGCCGATATAGCCGATTCGTGTCCGGCCGCAGGAGGCCAACAGCTTCACCGCATCGCGCGCACCCTTCTCGTTATCTGAATCGACACAGCTACATTCATAGTTGTTCGCCCGCCTGTCCAGCAATACGAACGGCAGACCCAGTTCTTCAACCAACACGCTGATTTGTTTGTCACTCTTATATGACGGCACCAGTATTACGCCATCCACCCATTGATTCCGCAAAACCTGAAGTGCACTGATGCTTTTTTCTCCGCTGCTTACCATCCCATATGTGGATACTATCAGCTCATAGCCCGCTTCCATCAGCTTTCTGCGCACGCCCATGAGTGCGTCCATGTAAAAGTAATTGGCGCTTAAGTTATTCTCACCATTTGGAATGATGAGTGCGATGGTATTGGATTTCTGTGTTTTAAGCATCCGAGCCGCAATATTCGGGCGGTACCCAATCTTTTCAGCGGCAGCCAGCACCACGGCGCTGTTCTGCGCGGACACCGCGCGCGTGCCATTGATCGCGTGCGAAACGGTCGAGATGGACAAACCGGTTATGGATGCGATTTGTTTGAGCGACATCGTTCATCCACCCTTCTGCATTGCCAAGGATTGTAATACGTTTTACACGCCGTTAGGCGACTTCGCTCCTGTTTGCATTGACGTTCAACCCGGGAAACCGTGATCACAAAGCAAATAGCAGGAGTGTTTGCAACGACCAGTATATTTACATAATGAATTACCTGGGACTCATCATGTAAAACGTTTTACATGTCTATTATACACGCTGCGCGAGTTCTGTCAAGTAGTCATTGAAAAAAACTTCATTGCGGAAATAAGGACGTTATTGCTTAACGATCGAGTGATGGAGAACGAATATTAGTGTTTGGTAGCAGGCCACTAACGAGCAGTATCGTCTGCACCCTTGGCCGGACGCGACGAGATTACCTGCTCACCATCTTCATTTGTAGTCTTGTCAATGTCACTATACGGATAATATGGTAACCTGCGAAGCAAGTTCTTCCAAAAATGTGAGAATGTCAAGATCATTCGGTGCCGCTCTTCCATTCTAATATAACATTATATTCATGTTACTATAACATCGTTTTAGAGTGATAATGAATATGCCGAAGGGCAAATACACCTTAGGAG
>BNUH01000076.1 GCA_025997215.1 Clostridia bacterium | reverse complement strand
CGCGCTCCTCCATCAACTGGCGCAGCAGGCTCTTTTCTCCCTTTGCTTTCTTTGCCATTTTCTTCCCTCCCCTAACTCTAGTTTGGTTCTGTTATTGGAGGTTTACACATTCTGTGCGGCAGTCTCACGTATTGAGGTATTTCCTGCATTATAGCCGCCGCAAGGCGGCTTTTTTGTTTTCAGGGTGAGAGGTTGGAAATGCCCTTAATAACACTATACACCGCCCTACACATGGGTATAAACGCTATACACACGCTCATTTTTGCAATCTTACCATTCCAATCCTTCATATTTTAGCTCCTCTATCGATTTTACTCGATTTTCTCCCTTTTACCGCCACAATCATCACTTTCTAGTCAATTATGCCCCGAAATAGGCAAGAAAGAGATGAGGCTGTACAAGAAAACCCAGCAATCTAGCCATTTTTTCACCCTCAAAACAACGCAGTAATAAAAGCTTCACTACCAGCAAGGAGGAACAGGAGTCATCCTTCGACGCGCAGGTCGATCACTACACGCGATACATCCAGGGTAAATCGGAGTGGAGCTTCGCTGGACTGTACGCAGATGAAGGGTTATCTGCCACTTCCACCGCCAAGCGGGACGGGTTCAACCAGATGATCGCGGACGCGTTGGATGGGAAAATCGATATGATCATTACCAAATCCATCAGCCGCTTCGCGCGTAACACGGTTGACAGCCTAACCACAATCAGACGGTTGCAAGAAAAAGGTGTGGCCGTTTGGTTCGAGAAGGAAAATATTGACACAAGCGACTCGAAAGGCGAGCTGCTGATAACCATCATGAGCGGTATCGCACAGGAGGAAAGCCGCAGCCTGTCAGAAAATATCTCCTGGGGCTGGCGTAAACGCATGGCAGACGGCAAAGTCGCCATACCGTATGGACGGTTCCTCGGTTACGAAAAAGGCGAGGATGGGCTGCCTAAGGTGGTAGAGTCTGAAGCAAAAACGGTTAGGATGATATATACGTTATTCCTTGAAGGGAAGTCCTACAACGACATCGCCGCATACCTGACGCGCCGCCACACGCCAACGCCGTCGCATAACGACAAACCGTGGCACTCAAGCACGGTAAAGAGTATCCTCCACAACGAAAAATATCGTGGTTCAGCCCTTCTTCAAAAGGGATTTACCGAAAATTACCTAACCAAGCGTAAGCGCGTCAATCGCGGTGAGGTGCCGCAGTATTGGGTCGAGGAGAGCCATCCAGCGATAGTGGAACCGGAAGTGCACGACCTTGTTCAAGCCGAGATTCAGAAGCGGGAGGGCATGGGCACATATCAAAGCAGTAAGCACATTTTTTCTTCAAAGATCGTCTGTGGCGACTGCGGATCGTTCTTTGGCTCGAAGACATGGCACAGTAACACAGAGTATCGCAAAACGATATGGAGATGCAACAATAAATACAATAATGGCGTGAATTGCACCACTCGGCATCTATACGAAGAGCAAATCAAGGAATCCTTCATCATCGCAGTGAACCGCCTGTACGCTGGCCGTTCAAAGCTGCGTGAAGATTTTGACGCACTGTTGCCAATTCTGACCGACACAGTTGATCTGGATAGCAAAATATCCGCACTTCACGAAGAGCAAGCGAGACTGGATAGAGAAACAACGCGGTGTATTGAGAAAAATGCCCGCACTGCTCAAGATCAGGCTGTCTACCAGACAGAGTATACAGCGTTAATAGAGCAGCGCGAACAAGCGGATCAAGAATTGAAAGTCTTCACAGATGAGTATCAGGCTCGGATAATCAAGCGTGAAGCGATACAGCTTTTCCTGGCAGAATTGGATCAGTGCGGGCCTCTGAAGGTCTTTGATGAGGGTGTATGGTTTGCGACTGTTGAGAAACTGACGGTTGGCACGGAAGGCGTATTGACATTTACTTTCAAGGACGGTACCGAGCTAACCTTGGCTGAAATTCCCACTGCAACACGCCAGCAACACGAAAGGTAGCCACTACAACACGATAGGTAGCACTGCAACACGAAAGGTAGGGGGTATCGTGTTGTAGTGGGGGCTTGGGTGCATCTCTTCGTAAAATACATCACTTGGACTGGATTCAAACCCCAAACTCGTGTCTCGAGCAAAATAGAAACAGTGATTTTCCCTTGATTTTACTAGGGAAAATCACTGTATCCACGCTTAGTCTTAATATGGCGGAGAAGCCGGGATTCGAACCCGGGCCGCACTTTCGCACGCTACTCCCTTAGCAGGGGAGCCCCTTGGGCCTCTTGGGTACTTCTCCATGCCCAGACATTATAATAACCCATGCGCGCCAAAGATGCAAGCAGAATTTCGCTCAATCTGATGAATTTCCTTCATTCGCCCCATTCTCTTGAAAAATCGCGCGGCATCGTGTATGCTGGGTGCGTGCGGAGGCTTATGCGGCCGCATGGCATAGAATATTTGTTAATGGGAGGTATTATGCCGGAATCAAAGGACCTGGATCTGGATACCCTGCGCGCGAAACAAGGCTTCATATGCGACATGGACGGCGTGATCTATCATGGGAATCGGCTGCTGGAAGGGGTCGCCGCGTTCGTGGATTGGCTGAACGCCGAGGATAAGCGCTTCCTATTCCTGACCAACTCCAGCGAGCGCGCGCCGCGCGAACTGATGGCCAAGCTCGCGCGGATGGGCTTAGCCGTGGACGAGAGCCACTTTTACACGTCCGCGCTGGCGACGGCGAGTTTCCTGCGCAGCCAGATGCCTGGCGCGAGCCTGTACGTTATCGGCGAGCCGGGCTTGGTCGGCGCGCTGTACGAGGCAGGATTCACGATGAACGAGGTGAATCCTGATTATGTGGTAGTGGGTGAGACGCGCGCGTACAGCTTCGAGAAGATCGAGCATGCGATTCACCTGATCCTTGGCGGCGCGAAGCTGATCGCCACCAACCCCGACCTGACAGGGCCGACGGAGCAGGGCATCGCGCCCGCGTGCCGCGCGCTGGTTTCGCCCATCGAGTTAGCTTCCGGCCGCGCGGCGTACTACGTAGGCAAGCCCAACCCGCTGATGATGCGCCACGCCATCAAGCGCCTCGGCGTACCCGTCGAGCAGACCGCCATCGTCGGCGACCGCATGGATACCGACATCATCGCCGGGATCGAATCCGAGATCGACACAGTGCTGGTGCTCTCGGGCGTCACGACTAAGGAAATGATCAACTCGTTCCCGTACAGGCCGCACTACATATTGAACAACGTAGGTGCGATCCCGCCGCCGGAATTTAGGAGGCACGAGTAATGCGCGTTGTCGAGCCATCGTTTACCATCCTGACCGACGTTGACGAAGCCTCTGTCGCGCGGCGTATAGAGCGCGCCGGGCGCGTATGCTACAAGAGCGAGGAGCGGATTACCGAACGCTCCGCGCCTGCGTTTGTGCGCCGCATTATCAAGAGCGGCCACGAGTCCGTTATAGAACATGAAGTGATATCCGCGTTGGTAACATGCGACCGCGGCGTGTCGCATGAGTGGGTAAGGCATAGGATTGCCAGTTATTCCCAGGAGAGTACCAGGTATTGCAATTATGGGCAGGACAAATTCGGCGGCGAGGTCACGTTCATAAAGCCGTGCTTCTGGGATGAGGACAGCGAGCCGTACCGCCTCTGGGCCGAATCCATGCGCGCGGCCGAAACCGCGTATTTCAAGCTGCTTGAATCGGGTGCTACGCCTCAACAGGCACGTGGCGTGCTGCCCAACAGTCTAAAGACGGAGTTTGTCGTAACGATGAACCTGCGCGAATGGCGGCACTTTTTCATAATGCGTACGGATAAGGCGGCGCATCCTCAGATGCGTGAGGTCGCATGCGCCATGCTCGCGCGGTTTCAGGAACTGCTGCCGTGTATATTTGATGATATAGCAATAACTAACTGATGACATACTAGTTTGTTGTATTGTCAGTTTGTCAACCTAAACATTTCCAACCTATCACCTTCCAATTTTATCCATTTATGCCAATATTTACATAACAAATCCCCATTGTATTTGGCAAATCTTCTGATATAATGAAACTGGTTGAGAATTCCAACCGAACCAATTGTTGTGTGTGAAGCGCTCACGGACACTACAGTAATTCATTATATTTGTTGAAGGGGCGATGTTGTGAGGAAAAATAGGATAGTCAAATGGATAACGGCGCTGACGCTTGCGACTGCTATGATCATGGTCTGCACCGCGCCGGCGCTGGCGGCTGATCCGTCGATAGCCAAAAAATGGGCCGGGTTCAACGGGCAGTGGCCCACGGTGGTTGTGGTGACGGACTGTACGCGGCTGAACTTGCGCACTTCACCTGTGCTGAAAGTAACCTGGAATGTGGCCGCTTCGCCTGTGGAAGGCACGCGCTTGACGGCGATCGGACGCGAAGGCAGTTACATCAAGATTGCGCATAACGGCCAAACGCTGTACGGCTACGCGGCATATTTGACGCCGACGAATGAAACGCCCGCCAATCTGCCTCCAACCCTACCGTGCAAGACGACCCCGCCGCCATGTCCCGTACCGCCGACACCGTGTCCGACGGTTAACCCAAATCCATGTCCAGTGCCGCCCCCAACCGAATCGACATGCGTGACGCCAACACCGACGCCAACGCCAACGCCAACGCCAACCCCGACGCCGACACCGACACCGACGCCAACGCCAACTCCATGCCCCACACCTACGCCTACCATCTGCAAACCGACGCGTACGCCGAAACCGTGGTGGTGCCGTTAGTTGAATGTTGAAACGGGGCGGGTATTGAATCCGCCCCGCTTTAACTAATTCTTATATTATAAGCAGCTCGATGCACTGCAGCTTTCGGCGGGACATTGAAAGCCCGTCGGACCGCTGCAACCTGCGGAGCATTGGCTGCATGAGCCAGTGCAATCCGCGGAATCGTCCATGCCTCCGCACATTGCCCTCAAGCTGGCGCGCAATTTCTTTCCTGACGCTTCCTCAAGGCACAGCGCAGTATTCGCCAATATCTGCACCTTATCCACGATAGAGTCGATGTCCTGCATCCAAAGCCCGTTTTCCTCGGACAGGTCGGCATTATCTATCACATAGCTGATCGTGTCCGCGCCGGCCGTGACCACGCTGCTCGCGGAGTTCTCGGTGGCTGCTATGGTGGCGACCACGGCTGTTACCGCGTCATACAGGCCATCGGTCAAGCAGTCCGCTTGATCGTCGCCGCAGCACACGGCACCAAGCACCATGCAGAGTTTTTCGGATAGCGTCGTTTCGAGCCGTTGCGTTGACCTCGCCATAGCCGTAATATCGTCCACCACATCCTCCAGCGTGAATTGCTCCGCATCCTCCGAGGTCAGCGTAGAGTCGAATACATCCGTCTCCTCCTTAGCCGCCTGGCTTAAGAACGTCGCGCCCTGCGCCAGCACTTCGGCGGACGCACCTTCGACATACGCTATCGAATTGATAACTTCGGTGAATGGGCCAGTCGGATCCTCTCCGTCGAGGCCGCTTAAATCGCAGCAACTGCCGGTTGCGCCACCGCAGTAGCAGATGGCGTTCATGGTGCAGAATAACTTGCGTTTGGTGGTGTTCTCCAGCGCGACTACGGTGTTGAATAGCTCCTGGGATTTGCGCATGATCGACTGGGCTTGAAGGTAAGTTGCGGTGCTATCGGCCATTGCGGTGAATTTCGACATCGCCCCATTTATCGCCGTGAGCATATCGCCGCCCGAGTGCTCGACGCTGGCTATTGACGAAACCACCTGCAGCAGTGAATCAGACAGCATCGGGTTGGCGTAACCGTTGGCGCACGCTTCCTCCTGTTCAGGCGAACAGTCCTCGGCGCAGCCGCATTTTTTTGTTTCAGGCTTATAAACGCAGCCATCCACAGTACATGACCACACAGCGTAGTACACGGTGTCGATATTTGTAAGCACGTCCCGAGGCGAGACGGATTTTACGGCGCTGCTCGACGCCTCCGAAGGCTGGACGTATGGCGATTCCAGCGTCCAGCCCTCGAACACCGCGCCCTTAGGCGGATGCTTGGGTTTAAGGCTGTCGTAAGTCGGAGCCGTCTGTGCTTCAGTCCACGTCAACTGCTGGATATGACCGTCACTCACTTCATCAAGTATAAGGAAATGCTTCATCTCCTCCGGCGCGCAGTCACCGCCGTTGCGCAGCGCTGCCCCGACATAAGGGTAATTGCCTCCGCACTTCATATCGCCTATGGGTGAAAGGAATAGCGTATCGCTGCCGGAGCAGCCAAACGTGCCGATCGTACCCGACAGCAGCGTGTCGAAGTAGCAGCAGTTGTCAAAGTCGGCGCTGCCTTCAATATTACACTCGCTGCTGAATATCCGTCCCACGTCCGCCTCTTCCGCACCGCCGATCTGTAAGGCCTCGACGACATTGCCCGTCGCCGACGTCCCTTCCGCGAATGATGCGGCGCTCTCCCAGCAGGCTATACCCGCAGCGCGTCCGCTGCTGGCGATGTCGATGAAGCTGACCAGATTATCAGTCAGTGTGAATTTCTCCCCGCTTATCCTACCGATTAGCCCACCCACCCACATGCCTCCGCTTATTAACTCGCCATTGAGACAATTGGTCATGGTCAGATTCGACGAGCCGCACAGACCGATGATGCCGCCTGTGCAGTCCCGATCGCTATCTCCCACCTGTGGATTTTCGATGTTGCCGTAATTGGAACAGCATGTCAGTGTACAAGGCCCGTTTGTCGCATACCTGCCGATTATGCCGCCGACATATGAATCAAATTCGCTTCTGCGCCCATACGAATCGATCGCGCCATAGTTTCCGCAAGGCTGATACTCCGAACCTATCGTGACGGTCATGGGAACCGACACGTATGGATCGACCGAGCCGACCAACCCTCCCAACGCGCAGTCATAATTGTAACCCCTCGTGCCGCAATCAATATTCCCATGGTTCACGCACCCGAGCATCTGCAAGGTTCCCGTGTCACATCTGCCCAGAAAGCCGCCCGCCTGCGCCGCGGTGTTTAGCTTGACATTACTTACACAGTTGATGAATATATGCGGCGACGCGCCATTGCCGTCGCCGACAAAGCCGCCTAGTATAAAGTCATCCGAGTTGCAGCCGATTGAACCGCTGGCTGAGCAATTCTCAAATGTGCACGCGCCCATATTCAGGAACGCGCCCAAACCCGTCCAAGCATATGTTGCCGACGGCTCAGCTACATCCATCCTGCTGGCTTGTATGACAAGTTGGTCCATATCCGTCAGGTTGAGGTTGCGGATGACGCAATTGGCGGGCATTATCATGAATAGCGCCCTGTCCAGACCGCGCAGCGTATGGCTCTGGCCGTCGAGTATGAAGCGCGGCGTTTCAGGCTCGCAGACGAGCGGAAACCAGCCGCCCTCTTCCAAGGTTAAGTCGGTTGTAATAGCAAAACGCGTCCCAGCCGCGAAGGATACATCGCCTTCCAACTGGCGGAAGTCGTCCCAACTGCTGATATTAATCGTGTTTGATGCTCGTGAGTTATTATTACGATTATATGAAAACGCGGTCTGTCTATCCGCAGGTTCTGGCGTCAGGTTATCGCATAGCATGACGATACCTCCATTATATAAAAACGTCGCTGTCAGCGGCGTTATTATCCTATTCAAATATGATCTGTTGTTAATGTATGTGTGGATTTACTGGACGTGCGTGGTTTGCGTGTATTAATTGGCCATCATTGGGGGAAAATGCCATTGAATTCATGATGAAGATGAGGATGTGGGGCCATGGTGCCGTTGCTAATCACGCTGATCGCCGTAGGCTTGGTGCCCGTACACCTGCGCCTGGCGCTGCAGGTGACGCCCGAGGGTTGTGTGAACGTCCGAGTTTCATGGGGCGCAATACACAAGGACTTCAGCATCGGCGCGGAAAAACTGGGTGTCTCGTGGCTAGTGGGGATGATTAGCAAAATCAAGGATCCACGGCCGCTGCTGAAACTCCCGCCGCTGGTGCGCCTGAACCTGAACGTGCGCAGCGTCTCCATGCGCTGCAAGGTGGGAACGTCCGACGCCGCTGCGACGGCAATCCTTAGCGGGGCATTGCGCATGGCGTTCCAGGTCTTGTGCGGCTGGGTGGCCACTTGGAGCGCCCGAACGGGCGAGCCGGATAAGCCGGAGATCGACGTGCGCGTGACGCCGGTATTCAATCACCCTATATTCGACATGGACGCGGGTTTCGAGGTGCACGCACGGCTGGGCAAGTTCGCAAACCTGGGCATCAGGTTCGCGGCCCAGCAGATTTCCAGCAGTATAAACAAGCAGAAAACTACACACGCTAAACCCAGGGTACGAACGGCTTGACCCAACAATTTAACCCCAGACGAAAGGAAGGATTCCCTATGGATAAGCATCCCATTCAGAGCCTTATGTCCACCACGATGGAGAATATTAAGGACATGGTAGACGTCAACACTGTTGTGGGCGATCCGGTAACCACGAGCGACGGCACGACGATCATCCCGATATCGCGCGTGTCATTTGGATTCGTTTCGGGCGGCGGCGAGTATAACAACGCGCGCAGTGACGAGGGCGGGATATTAGGCAACAATACCAGCGGCGCGGCCAACTACAGTGCGGAGGATCTGCCCTTCGCGGGCGGTACCGGCGCTGGGGTATCTGTGCATCCGATGGGCTTCCTCGTAGTCGGCCAAGGTCAGGTGAAGATGCTGCCGACCAACTACGCAACGCCCGTTGACCGCGTGATGGAGCTGCTCCCGCAGGTCATCGGCGAGATCAAGGACGTATTCCAGGACGACGACGCCACGGTCAGCGGCAGCAGCGCAGGCAGCACGCTGAACGCCACGCGCAACGATCACAACCACACCCGCTCGATCCCCGTCGAAGGCCGCACAATCGGGTCTGGCATGGAGAATTACACCCACTACGACAACAAGCCCGACAGCGCCCGTTTCGAAGGCAAGTACGACACCAAGGCTGACGCTGCCAGAAAATTCGACAGCAAGTTCGATTCCAAGGCGAATACGGGGCTGAACGGCCCGAGCGCGGCGACCGTCACCAACAGTGTCAACGCGTCGAGCACAACGAAGCAATAGGGCACGCAAGCCCCACTGTAAAACATCCAACGCGCCCGCGTCCAACGCGGGTGCGTTTAGTTTCATAGCCCAATTGTCCTAGTCACCACATTATGCAGAAAGCGCCTGTCGTGTTCGACAAATATCATCGTCGGCGTGCAGCGCAGTATCAAATCCTCTATCTGCTCGCGCGACATGAGGTCCACGTAGTTTAGCGGCTCATCCCAGATGTACAGATGCGCCCTCTCGCACAGGCTTGACGCTAGCAGAATTTTCTTGCGCTGGCCTTCGCTGGCGTTTTCGATGGGGTATTCCAGCTGCTCGCGTGAGAAGCCGAACTTGCGCAGGATCGTCATGAACAGCGTCATGTCCAGCCCATGCGACAACGCCCACTCGCGCGGCGTGCCTTTGGCGTGTGACGTTTCCTGCGATACATATGAAATAATTATATTGCTTCCGCTGACGACCGATCCCGTGTGCGGCACGTCCGCTCCGAGTATCATCTTAAGTAAGCTGGACTTGCCCGTGCCGTTACCGCCAGTGAGGGCAACGCGCTCGCTGCGCATTATGCTCGCCGTCAGCGGCGCAAATAACGGCCCACCGCCATAGTCGATCGTCACGTCCATTAGCTCAATCAAGCGCGGCTTAGGATAAGCCAACGGTGTGAGTTTTAGCGGCGAGTTAACATCGATATCCGTTAACAGCGCTTCCTTTTCCTCTATGGACGACAGAGCGCGGCGTTCCGCGTTCTTTGATTTCTTCATCACACGTGCGGACTGCGCTCCGATAAACCCGCGATCCGCTGAATGTGAGCCAATCTTTGTGGATTCTATCTTGTCGGACCATTCGGCGGTGCGCTTGGCGACTTCGTTCAACCGGGTGATTTCGCCCTTGAGCTGCTCGTTCTTCTTGTATTCAGCCGCTTCCTGCAGGTCGTGGTTCGCTTTCCAGCTGGAATAATTCCCCTGCTGCACGTCGATGGACTGCTTATTGACGCTAACAATATGATCGCTGACGCCGTCGAGCAGCTCGCGGTCGTGGCTGACGAGCAGGAATCCCTTCTGTGATGCGAGGTAGGCCTGCAGCAGCTCGCGGCCGCGCACATCCAGGTGGTTGGTCGGCTCGTCTATCAGCAGGAATCGCTCGGTTAGCAATCGGCTTTTCAGGAACAGCGCGGTGATGAGCAGCTTTGTGCGCTCGCCGCCGGAAAGCGTGTCGAATGGTGTGCCCAGTGCGCGCGGTGGGAAGCCTAGCCTGCCTGTTTCGGCCTCGATCAGTTCGTTTATCCGATAACCTTCCAGCCGAATCATCGACTCCTGCAGCTCGCCGAATCGCAGCAGCTCCTCCTCGCCGCCATGAGTGGCCAGGCGATTCATGTCGGCCTCCCACGCGTCGTACGGCGCGATGAGGCTGCGGGCTATATCCAAAGCTGGCCGCGTCTGATCCGGCGGATAATACGGAAACGTGTCGAACAGAACGGACGTGCGGACAGCCCCGCCATCCGGCAGCGCGCCGGACAGCAGCCGCAGGAACGTCGTCTTGCCCCGGCCGTTGCGCCCGATCAACCCGCACTTCCATTCGGTGTCCAGCTGGAACGTGACGCCGCTGAACACGGGGGTTGGGTTGCCTTCGTAAGCGAAGGTGAGGTTGTTTACATCAATCCTGGACAATATTTCGGCCTCCGTCGATGATTATCCATATTAACTCATATCGGTGTAAATGTCCAGCGGAGCACGTACTCAATAACCATCCGGACAGACACGCCACACCGTCCGCCACGTAAATTATACTAACGTGTTCAGCGTACTCCTGACGAGCGTCGTACAACACCGGGCGAGAAAGGAGGAAATTTTATAAACAAGGAAGGTTAACGACCATGGCATCCAAGACATTCCCGGGTACAACGCTGGGGCAGCTGCGCAAGTTTTTCGTTGACGCGCAGGCTGGCGACACTTTACTTATACCTAACGATGTAGTTGACGGGTCGGATCTTCCGGGCGGGTCATGGACGACTGTGGAGCTTAAAGACAACATCACGATAATTGGCAGGAAAACAGGCCGTAAGGTGCGCATTGGCGGTAATGGTTCAAGCCCGGCGAATTTTACGCTGGATAAGCCGATGTTTATGTCATATGATCTCGATCCCTCTACTGACTCACATCCTATAGATGGTATCACAATTGAAAACATTCATTTGAGTGTTGACATTACTTGCGATCCTTTCAAAAGCTATGCAGGTGTAAAGATTGGTGCCTTTATTCAGGAGGGGAAGAATGTACATTTCAAGGATTGTGAGGTAAGCGGTCTCATTAGTAATGATATACTTGTTAATATCCATTATGTCGGCGGTTTCATAGCGTTAATTAGTGAAGACGATACTATTTCTACATTCATAAATTGTGTTAATCGCTGCTCTATAAAAGTGGGCGGCTGGGCTGTTGGTGGTATCGTCGGAGAATCACACAGCCCAATTCAGTTAACAAACTGTGTTAATTATTCTGATATACAAGCAGATCAAGTAGTCGCTGGTCTTGTTGGCGCTCAAACTTCTGGTGGTAAAGCTATGATCACAGATTGTGTAAATCATGGCGTGATAAGCTCTACCGGTGCATCCGGGACTGAAGTTGGGTTTGGGTTTGCTGGAATTTGCGGCGAAGTATGGGGCGATGAGGTAATAGTGAGCGGTTGTCATAATTTTGGCAATGTCTATGGGAGTAGTTTTGTTGCAGGATTGTTTTACATTCTACAAGCCTCCACCTCTGGATTGGTCAAGGACTGCAGCAACAACGCGATAATCCAATGTGAAAAATATGTTGTCGCGGGTATAATCGCCT
Organism: Clostridia bacterium; assembly: GCA_025997215.1. Next base: position 1,800 of record BNUH01000076.1, on the reverse strand, counting down.
CTTGCAGTGGCAGAGTTGTTGTAAAGAACTGCCATAACGCTGGCAGACTAGAACAAGGAGTTGGTTTAAGCGGGTACCTTGATGTTAACAACAGTGCCGCCGGGGGTATTATTGCCGGGGCTGTTAATATAGCGGCTATACTAAACTGCACAAATAACGCGACTATTTCATCCTCTGGACTGAATCATGTGGCTGGTATTGTTGCCCAGCTTATGATGGTTGATGTTGCAGACTGTGAGGTTGCCTATTGCATCAATCGAGGGAACATAGTTGGCAATAGTAAAGTAGGTGGAATCGTTGGTATCGCTATCGGGTTTGACGATAATACCCCGGTGTTGATTCATGACAACCTTAACCGCGGCACCGTGACTTCAGTACCTTCACCGCTTGCAGCATCATCGCCGGAATTAATGTCGAGTGATGTCGGCGGTATTGCGGGTCAGGTGTACTCCAGCGTCACCATTGAGGATTGCGTGACATGCGGGAGTGTGCGATCGGGTAGCAGCGAGGGTGTTACAGCTACCGATGGTTCCCACGTGGGCGGGATTGTAGGCAGCGTTCAGTATATTTTGAATATAGGTCTGGATCCACTGTCCGGCACAACAAAAATTCACAACAACTATTCCGCTGTTGCGTTTGTTTCAGGCGTTGGCGAGGTGCACCGCGTATTAGGCGCGTTTAAGCCTCAACTAATAGCCGGTGATGACGCCACACTGGAGTTATATGATAACTATGCCTACGGCGGAATGCGTATCACAGGCAATAACAAACTATATCAAACTATAACTGGCCTTGATATCAACGACGACCCAATTTACACTGACGTTACTCCATACAGCTACGACTACAACCATTTCATAACGCCGCCACAATCAGGCGGCGTTTACGACAATGCCATCATCCCGAAGAAGGCTCCTGACTACGGCTTGAACCGCTACGACGGTTCCAACCTGATCAGGCTGGGCGACTGCAGCGATTACTGGGGCATCACAGATATCAAAACCCACGTGAGATTCGTCGGTTGCGGCCATCCGCTAAGGGCTGGCATGTTCGGGGTGTGGCTCTGTTCGCAGGACGATTGCACATACTATGGCGACGCTACGAACGATGCCAAAGGCGACTTTGACATCAAGCCGATCTTGATCACCGCGCCCGGCACGTACTGCTTAAAGATTATGATGGCCGGCAGCGGTAACAGTGCTTACACGGGCGTACGCGGCGGTGCGTTTCTTGCTTATGCTGTCCAGCGGCTGCGCGTTGAAGCGTTGGATACGCGCAGGTATAAAGGTGACCTGACTCATATCGTCGTCTCATTCCTTTCTTTCGTCGTCTGCCTAGCTTTTTCCTTCATCTCAGGAGTCCAACTTTCGCGGCGGGATGGGTTTTCCCAGCCCAGTGTTTTTGTTGTTCCATCATTAAACACAAACATTAAATGGTTGTGGGATGGCACTTGGATTTCTCGTATTTGCTGTTTCATGGCTGCTTCGTCGAAAACGGATAGACCCAAGTGTGACGGCTTGTCAAAACTGACAAAAGCATGAACCGTCATCGGAGCACCAAAAAACTGAGGAATCAGGCGGGATTTTAGCTGTCGATGTCTCATTGAACATAACGTTCATGCAACTAACCTCAAAACACAAGCTACGGTAGTGAAAGGCCATACAACCTCCTTGAGTAGAGCACTTACTAAGTCGTAACCACTCGGTCAGGTAGTAGTCTGCTTTGCGCAGGCAAAACCATGAACCAAATAGAGCTCCAAATTAGCAACAACATAGCGATACTCGCGACAGACTCGCTAAT
>BNUH01000075.1 GCA_025997215.1 Clostridia bacterium | reverse complement strand
TGGAATGGGAAGGCGAATTCATTGTACACCGTGGATATCAGCCGGATAACGCCCTGGACCTCGCTTTTCACCTGCTCCGGCGTCATAAATATATGCGCGTCGTCCTGGGTGAAACTGCGCACGCGCATCAGCCCGTGCAGCGCGCCGGACAGTTCATGGCGATGCACCAGCCCCAGCTCACCCATGCGCAGCGGCAGATCGCGGTAGCTGTATACGCGCCGCTTGAACATCAGCATCCCGCCGGGACAGTTCATCGGCTTGACCGCGTAATCCTGGTCGTCGATCTTGGTGGTGTACATGTTCTCGCGATAGTGATCCCAATGCCCCGACCGCTTCCACATTTCGCATGATAGGAGAATGGGCGTCTTTATCTCCTGATAACCATTCTTGCGGTGCAGCCTGCGCCAGTATTCCTCTAACTCGTTGCGGATGATCATGCCCTTAGGGTGAAAGAATGCGAACCCCGGCCCTTCCTCAACAATGCTGAACAGATCAAGCTCCTTGCCCAACCGCCGGTGGTCGCGTTTGCGCGCCTCCTCCAACTGTTTGACGTATTCATCCAGCGCCTCCTTAGTCGGGAAGGAGGTGCCGTATATGCGCTGCAGCATCTTGTTTTTCTCGCTGCCGCGCCAGTACGCGCCGGAGGTGTGGGTGACCTGGATCGCCTTGATCCGCCCGGTCGAGGGCAGGTGCGGCCCCGCGCATAGGTCGGTGAAGCCGCCCATCTTGTAGAACGAGATCGCCGCTTCCTCCGGCAGATCCTCGATCAGCTCAACCTTGTACGGTTCGCCGTGTTCCTTCCAATAGGATATGGCATCGGCGCGCGGCATCTCCGAACGCTCGAGCCTGTCGTTTTTCTTGAGAATCTTCGCCATCTCCTTGTTGATGGCGTCCAGATCCTCGGGCGTGAATGGCGATTCAACATCGAAGTCATAATAGAATCCGTTGTCGATGGCCGGGCCGATGGCTATCTTAGCGTCTGGACGTACGGTCCGCACGGCCTGCGCCAACACGTGCGAGGATGTGTGGCGGAATACTCGCTGACCGTCCTCATCCTCGAATGTCAACACCTCTACGTTGTCGCCATCCGACAGTGGACGCCATAGTTCGACAACCGTACCGTTTACGCGCGCGGCCAGCGCGTCCTTTTTTAGCTGTGTGGAGATGGCTTCGGCTGCGTCGAGGACGTTCTTGCCGTCCGCCAACTCCAATGGATTGCCGTTAACGATGATCTTCATGAGCACCAATCCTCCGTCCTAATCGTTCGGTGACGCGGAGACTGGCAAACAAAAAAGCCCATCCCCGCCAACTGCGGGGACGAGCTGCCGCCCGTGGTTCCACCCTGCTTTACCAGCGGCGCGATAATTCGACAATAATTCGCGCGCTAGCCTCGAACCGCACTGTAACGCGTGCGAAACGCTCTGTCCGGGACTGGTATTCCCCCGTCCGGCCTGCGCGCGCTCCCAGCCGATGGCGCTCGCTCTCTGACGCGGCAACTGCCGCTTGGTCGGTGTGCAGGGTACTCGGTTCCCCTCATCCAAAGATTACTGCTATATAATATGCCCGGGAGGTCGATTTGTCAACCATATATTAAACATAAGTTACAATTTATGGCAACGGGTACACCTTTCTGCCATAAGCCGTGTTAACCACCGTCGCAGCACAAAGATACACTGCTACAATGCCGCTGAACAACAGTATCCAACCAGTCACTGGCGAAAACGACTTTGGTAAGATAGTAAGGTCAGTTAGCGAAATGATTGGCAACGCCAGATCGAGCAGTGCTACGACAATACTTAGCAGATTAACTTTTACAAAAAAGGCTGGTGTCCATAACCAAACAACGACAGTCAAAATACCCCAGGCAAAACCATCGATCCTCGAATCGAGCGGTGCGCCTGCGGTTATAGCTGTATACTTAAAAATCATCTCTAGCCCGCTTACCAGCATGAAGAATGCGCAGAAGAACAGGAAGGTGTTGCCGCCAGCATGATTGCCACCCTTTAAGTCTAACAGCGCAACAATGATTTGCACCACAAACCCGCCCAGTAACCAGCATCCAATCAGGGGCATTGCATTTGTACCTACCCGACCCGTCAACAGAGCGAAGAAACAAGCGCATGCTACAGCTAAAGCGACGAGACCGGCAGCTGTTGGATTGGCCCATGCGGGCGCGGCCATGGGGCTTGGTGTGGGGTTCGATGATTGGTTGGTCATACCTTCGTCCTCCTAAAAGATAATATAAAAACGCACCCGCTGCACCATTTACGGTTGCAACAGATGCGTTTTTGCCTCATAATAACCTAGGCGCTAACTCATCTGAACAACCGTGCGTATAATAAGCAGCCCAATAATAGCGGCATTAATTCCGCTAATCAGGATGCTAATCACGCGCTCACGCAGGTTGTTCATAGTTACCTCCAAGATTGATTGGAGAGAATATACCAGAATCCCGGGAGATTGTCAAGCACTAAAAAAGGTATTATGTTCATAAGCCGACGAACGCCCCGGCCTTGACCAGCCGCCTTTGGACCTCGCCGACCTCAACATCCCGCGTAGATACTCCCGTTTCCTTGGCAACGGCCATGGCTATGCCGGCCGCCTCGCCCAGGCATGTGACGATGGGCATCACCCGGTAGGACGCCTGCGCCTCGTGCGTGGATGAAATGCATCGTCCGGCGACAAGCAGGTTATCCACACCCTTTGGTATCAGGCAGCGGTACGGAATGGTGTACCATACTCCCGCCGGAAAGTAGTAATGGCTGGTGCCCGTTCCTTCGGGATTGTGGATGTCGATATCATAATTCCCGGCGGCAATGGCGTCGGGGAACGCCGTGCGGCCGACCAGATCATCCTGCGTCAGTACGTACTCGCCGACGATCATCCGGCTTTCGCGCACGCCAATCTCCGGCGCTGATACCATAATCTCGCTGCGCTCGAAGCCGGGGATATTCTCCTTCAGGAAGTGGAACATTTCGAACATCTGTTCCCGCGCGTCCATCTCCGCGCGCGTCAGATCATACGGGTCGGTTGGGTTGAGCTTTACGATGCGGGTCGTGTTGAAGTGCAGCACGCCGTCGATCATGCTGGAGAATATCAGCACATCTTCGCGCGGATTCTTGATCCTGCCCTCGCGTTGGAATTGCTGATACAGTGGCGTGATCGTCTTGTGCGAACGCTGGTACTGTGCCAGATCGACATTCGCCAGGCGGAAGCACAGTGTCATTGGCTGGCATAGGTTATCCTCCCGGCCCAGGTGGTAAGGGCAGCCAGCGGCCACCGCCACGTCCGCGTCGCCCGTCGCGTCGATGAAGCGATCCGCCGTTAACTCCAGATAGCCGGACTTGGTCACGACGCGTATCGACCGGACGGCGTTATTCACCACACGCGCGTCGGCGAACGTGGCGTGCAGCAGCACGTTGACGCCCGCTTCGCGGGTGAGCCGATCCAGCGCGAGCTTGAGGTATTCCTCATGGAAGCAGGGGCCTTTCGCGCCGCCCATACGTTCGAGAGTCTCACGAATCTCGCGGTAGATGCCTTGGCTTAACCACAACCGTTCTTTGTCCTCGGCCACCGTGGTTTCATTGGGCATGAATGGGTTGATCAGGTTGTTGCCGGCCGCGCCGCCCAGGAATCCAGACTTCTCAACAAGCAGCACGTCAAGCCCCTGACGCGCCGCCGCCACAGCCGCCACCGTGCCCGTTAATCCGCCGCCGATTACGATTAAGTCCATCGCCGCAGCCTCCCAATATTTGTTATAATGACAAGGTATATTTAACCACATCTTCGGTTAAAACGCAAACGATTGATAAATCCCGCCGTTTCAGTTATACTGTCCCTGTTAAAACACGCAACCCATGAGGATAGTATGCAATCAGAATCATCCGAGCTGCCGGACATTACCGAAACGCTTCCGGTCGACCCGAACGACTTTTCACAAGGCAGCATCCCGCGCACTATCATGCGCATGGCGTTCCCGCTGATCGGCGCGCAGGTGCTGAACGTCCTGTACAACATCGTCGATCGGATGTACATCGGAAGCATACCGGACGTGGGCCGCGACATGCTGACGGGGCTGGGTGTGTGCTTCCCGATAATCACACTGGTGAATGCGTTCGCGGTGCTGGCCGGGAACGGCGGCGCGCCGCTGGCCTCGATTTCGCGCGGCGCTGGAGATCTTCGGAAATCTGAACGGATTATGGGTAACTCCTTCTCACTGTTATTATTCTTTGGTATTATTTGTACATTTATATTCTTGATGATTAAACGGCCAATCCTATCCACATTCGGCGCTAGCGACGTGACGCTGCCGTACGCTGATGCTTATATCTCTATATACTTGCTAGGCACGCCCGCCGTGATGATCGCCATCGGCATGAACCCATTTATCAACATGCAGGGCTATGCCAAGGTCGGGATGATGACCGTCGCCATCGGCGCGCTGCTGAATGCCGTGCTCGACCCGCTATTCATATTCACATTCCACATGGGCGTTAGGGGCGCGGCGCTGGCCAGCTCGCTTAGCCAATACGTCAGCGCGGTGTGGGCGCTGCGATTCCTGACGGGCAAAAAGGCGCCGCTGAAACTGAATGTGAAGAATATGATCCCGGACTTCACCATCATAAAGCGCATACTGACGCTGGGCTTTTCCAACTTCGTGATGTCGCTGACCGAGAGCGCCGTGCAGGTGACGCTCAACAGCAGCCTCGCCCTGTTCGGCGGCGACCTATACGTGGGTGTGATGACGGTTATCAACTCAATACGTCAGGTTGTGATGCTGCCCGCGTCCGGGTTCGGCCAGGCCGCATCGCCCGTGATCGGGTTCAACTACGGCGCGAAACTGTATGGACGCGTGAAACAATCCATCCGTTTTTTTGCGATAATAAGTATTACTTACTCCATCTTGGCGTGGACACTGTTGATCACCGCTCCCGCACTGATGATCCGCGTGTTCAACCAGGACGCCGCCTTGATCGAGGCTGGCATAGTATCATCCAGACAATACTTTGCGCTATTCTTTGTCATCAGTTTACAAATGGTGGGGCAGAATGGCTTCGTCGCGATGGGTAAGGCGAAGCAGGCTATCTTCTTCTCATTCCTGCGCAAGGGCGTGGTCGTGATACCCGTAGCGCTGCTGCTGCCAAGGCTGGGCCTGGGCGTGGCGGGCGTATTCCTGGCCGAACCCATCTCGGATGTAATAGGCGGCGCCGCATGCTTCATAACGTTTATGTTAACTCAATGGAAAGCGCTGGGAGAAGCACCACCGCTAACGGCTGGCGAGGCTTCAACTACTCAATGATCGCGCCGCCCAAACACACCTCGCCGTCGTAGAATACAACGGATTGTCCGGGAGTCAGCGCGCGCTGCGGCTCGTCCGATTCGACAAATAATTTGTCATTCTGAATTGTCACGCGTACCTGCTGGTCATCCTGCCGATAGCGGAACTTCGCCGCGCACTTGAACGAAGCCGACGGCGCATCGCCTGCGATCCATGTCGGATTAACGCAGACCGTTTCACGCGTATACAACTCCGGCGTGTCGAAACCCTGCCTAACCCATAGCGTATTTGTGTTTAACTCCTTTGAAACGACGAACCAACGCCCGCCGTCGCCGCTGCCGCCAATGCCTAACCCCCGCCGCTGTCCGATCGTGTAATACATCAATCCGTCGTGACGTCCAACCGTCTCGCCTGTCACACGGTCGCGCATCGGCCCCGGCTGTGCGGGCAGGTATTGCTGTAAGAATGCCTTGAAATTGCGCTCACCGATAAAGCATATACCTGTAGAATCTTTCTTCTCCGATACGGGCAGCCCGGCCTCGCGCGCGATCTCGCGTACGCGCGCCTTTGTCATAGCGCCGACGGGGAATCGCGTCCGCTTCAACTGCTCCCGCTTGAGCATGTATAGGAAGTAACTCTGATCCTTCAGCGGATCTACCCCGCGCAGCAGGTCGCCGTCCTTGCTGACGCGGCAGAAATGCCCCGTCGCGATGCCTTCCGCGCCGACGCCCAGCGCGTAATTCATGAACGCCTTGAACTTGATCTCGCGATTGCACAGCACGTCCGGGTTCGGCGTATGACCGCGCTTGAATTCATCCAGACATAATGAGAATACATTATCCCAATACTGTTTAGTAAAGTTTACATTATAATAAGGTATACCGATTACGTCGCACACCGCGCGGACGTCGGCCCAATCCTGGTCGGCGGTGCAGCGGCCGTCGGCATCCTGTTCATCCCAATTTTTCATGAAAACGCCGACGACTGGCAGGCCTTCGCGGTGCAGCAGCAGCGCCGCCGCCGCCGAATCCACACCGCCGGACATGCCGACGATGATGGGGTTCATTCGTCGTCGAAGGGAGACGGCGTCGGCGTCGGCTCTTTGGTTTCGTGAGGCGGCGACTGCAGATGCGCGCGCACGGCGGCCTCGGTCAGCGCGAATACGCTGCGGCTGACCTCCTCGACGGGCTTGCTGGCGTCGACGAATTTCACGCGGTCGGGTTCCTCGCGGCCTATCGTGACCAGCGCGTCATACACCCGCTGGAAGAACGCCTCACCCGCGCGCTCCATCCGATCCAGACGCGTCGCGATGCCGCGCCGCAGCAGGGCCGTCGTCGGATCCACCATGAATAACAGCGTCAGGTCGGGCAGACACGCGCCCAACGCCATCTCATTGAGCTGCTGCACATTGCGCAAGCCCAGCTCGCGCCCGCCGCCCTGGTACGCCACCGACGAATCCACGAATCGATCGCTGATCACGATCGCACCGCGCGCCAGCGCCGGGGCTATCACCTCGCGCACGTGCTGCGCCCGGCTCGCCGCGAACAGGTACGCCTCGGCCTCGGCCGTCATGCCGATATTCGACGTGTCCTGGGTGATTTCGCGGATTCGCTCGGCCAGCGCGCACCCGCCCGGCTCGCGCGTGGTAACCACCTCGAAGCCCATCAGCCCCAGCCGTTCGGCCAGCAGCGGCATCTGGGTCGTCTTGCCCGCGCCGTCGATCCCTTCTAATGTTATAAACAATCCCTCCGACACGTCGGCCCCGCCGCAGAGCATGCGTGTCAGTGCTGGCACATCCTCGGCCAAAGCGTCCGCGCCCGTCTCCAATAATTCAACGCGGTCGCCGTAGCCATACAGCACGCCGATCGCATCGATATTGTTGGCCTTGGCCGCGCGCATGTCATAATGCCGATCGCCCACCATCGCGGCGCGGCGGTAATGCGCAGGCAGCGCCGCGCGAACTACGTCTGCCTTGTCGTGCTCACGCTCATCCAGCTCGACGCCGATCACCGCGTCGAATAACTCCAGTATTCCAAAATATTCCAACACGCGCCGCGCGAATACCGTCGGCTTAGATGTGGCTACGATGCAATTCACACCCATCGCGTGTAGGCGTTTCAGCAGGTGCGGTATGCCCTGATACACGCGGTTGTTGTATATGCCGTTGACAGTGAAATCATCGCGGTACAACGCTATGGCGTGATCCACCTCCGCCTGGGTGAGATGGCTGAACACGCGCTTGAACGATTCCGACAGCGGCGGACCCATAAACGTCCGCAGCGTCGTGACGTCCGGCTGCTCCAACCCCATGCCGTCGATAGCCGCGATTACGGAACCCGTCACGCCCGGGTAGGAATCGGTCAGGGTGCCGTCCAAGTCAAACAACAACGTATCGTATCGCGGGTTCATATTGATATAATGCCTCCTATTTCAACGCTTCAGCTAAGCGCTTAAAATCCGATTCGTCGTCAGCGACGGTCGCGATCAGCACGATGCGCCGCTCGTCAGCCAGTTCAATATCGACAGACCTCGCGGCCAGCCGCCGTTGAACCTCGAATCCTGTTAATCCGCGCGCCGTCACATCCAGAACGATCCTGGTCGGATCATACAACCAGCCGCCGTTACGCCGCGGATCGGTCAACCCATCGGGCCAATCCAAGGGAATCATACCACAAAGTCGGCGCAATGCAAAGCCGCCGTGCTCATCCATCCACGCGCGGACGCAATCCAGCGCGGTCATGAATAGATACGACGGGCTGGACGTTTGAATGCGTGATAAGGTTTGTAGAACTCTGTCGGCATCCAAAGCATCCGACATGTGCAGCCAAGCAGTCTGGCCCGGCGCGGGCAGCGTCTTGTGCGCGCTTTGAACCCACATATCTGCGCCGGAAAGCCCGGCGCAAACGGGCGCATCCCACCAATTCCAGTGCGCGCCGTGGGCTTGATCCACCAGCAGACGCATGCCGAGGCGGTGAGCTTCCGCAGCGATATCATCCAATGGCGTTACTAATCCATAATAGTCCGGCGTTGTAACGATTACGGCACGAGCTTTAGGATTCCTGCGCATTGCCTTGATCCAAACGTCGGCGTCCGGAATGATCAATCCGTCAGCGCTTTCCGATAATTCGACAAATATCGGCGTGATGCCGCCCAGTTCGCAAGCGTTGAACACAGCGCGGTGGGCATTGCGCGAGGTGATCAGGCTTTCGCCCCTAGGGACGCTGTGCAGTATCATCGTCAGCAGACCGGCCGTCGAACCATTAGTCAGCAAGATAGTGTTCGCGGCATGCGCGCTTCGTGCGGCGGCCGCTTGCGCCTGGGCGATTACACCCATCGGTTGATATAGGTCGTCGGTGCCGGGCAGTTCCGTAAGGTCGGCGTCGATAGAAAATGCATACGGCAGCGGTTTACCCTTATGCCCGGGCATGTGGAATCTTACGCGGCCCCGGTGCGATTCAGCCAGTTCCGACATCGGCGCGTTGTTCATGGATTCTTTTCCAGCATTTGGTATGCAGCCGTCATCACCGCCCGCGCTATCCGCGCCACCGAGTTGAACGTCGAGTCGTCGCATCCATTCGTCAGCAGCACCACGCCCGACTGATCCGTCGGGTCGAAGTACGCCGCGCTGATCGCACCGTAAGCCTTGCCCTGGTGTCCGTACAGCGTGCGGCCCTTGACCAGCGCATCGGTGATGATGTTGAGTTCCAACCCCCGGTTGGTGTCGATGGATACCGAGCCTATCGAATTCTGCGGCGTGCGAACCGTTTCCACCGCCGTTTGCGATATGATCCTAACACCCTCATAGGTGCCGTCACCCATCAGCACGCACAGCACCTTGGCCAAATCGATCGAGCGGATGGATAGCGAACCCGCCGTGATCGTGTAATGATACTCCGGATCGTCCACCATGTCGCCGTTGGTCAGCGACATGCTGTCCATCGTCATGTCCGGCCCGTTGTAGATGCGCGCGATCTGGGTGCCTTCGGGCAGGTTCGGCGTAAAGTATGATGCTGTAATATTCATCTTAGTATAAACGGATTCCGCCATCCATTCGTCGGCGGTCATGCCCGTGAACAGTTCGATCATGGATCCGATCAGGCTGCCGCCGAAATTCGAGTAGGCGTAATACGTCCCCGGTCTGCGCGGCTGGAAGTCGGTCGTCGCGTAATCCCCCGTGAATACGCTGCGCAGACTCACGACGTCGCCGTTCAGCGCGCGGTAATAATGCCCGCCGTCCAACAACGAAGCGGTGTGCGTCATCACTTGCCTGAATGTGACGGGATCATTCGGGTAATATGGATTGCGTATCGGGAAGTCGTAATGCTTGCCTATGTCGTCGTCCAGGTTAAAATTCCCCATCTCCCACAGCCGCATGAACCCGACCATCGTGACCATCTTGGTGATCGAGGCGACGCGGAACAGCGTGTCGTCGGTGATGGGAGTATTCTCGCTTCGATTCGCGCGGCCGAAGTTGTAAACGTCCACGATTTGGCCGCCCTTGATCAGTACGATCGAAGCGCCGATAGTTTCATACTCGCGCAGGATCCGCTCGAATGTAGATTGATTGGCGGCGTGTGCGGCGGTGGCGTTCCAGGGCAGATCGTAGCCGCGCAGGTGTGCAACATATGGCGAATCCTCGGCAGATGCGGCGGCATCCATCGGCGCGCGGAAACTATCCGCGCCGATGAATGCAAGCATCAATATAACTAAAGCGCATATCGCGCGGCGGAATCTCTCGCGTGACAGCATCATTACCTCCCAGATTAATCTACATAATAAACAACGGTTGAGGTCATACAAACCCATCCCATTAATCGGCATAAAATTCAGATTCCGCAACAATTGACGCGAACGAGCCTGTTATGATACACTTTCATGATGAAAGAACAGGTGCTCCGGGAGCTGTCGACCGAGTATGAAGCCCAGCGCGCTGCGAACCGCGACGAGGAACGGCGGCGGCTTGACACGGCATCCCAGCGCGACCCGAAGATTGCGGAGCTGACCGAGCGGCGCATAGGGATATTCCATCGCCAGGTACGGGCGGCGTTCGACACGCCGGATCAGGCGATGGGGATTGCCACCGCGCTAACTGGTGAGCTGGCGGCAGTCGCGGCGGAACTGCGGCGGCGGCTGGCTGCTAACGGTCTGCCGGAGGATTGGCTGCAACCCGTGTACCGCTGTTCGATATGCCGGGATCAAGGTTATATAGGCGAACCGATCCGCGAGATGTGCGAGTGCATGAAGCAGCGGGTATACGCGCGGTTGTGCCGGGATGAGAACCTGGGCATTCAAACGGAGGAAAACTTTTCGGCGTGGGATGCGGGCGTGTACGATCCAACGCCCACAGAGAAGCAGCCCAACGGTCAGCGCGCGGATATGCTCCGACTGCGCGATGTTTGTCAGGTTTACGCCGATTCATTTCCTGAAAATGAGAAGCCCAACCTGCTGTTCAGCGGCGCGTCCGGCGTGGGCAAGACCTACATGCTCAACTGCGTCGCGGAGCGGGTGCTCAGCCGGGGGTTCACGCCATGGAAGCTCACGGCATCCCAAATGATGGCCATACTGCGCGACGCATACTTCGAGCGCGGCGATCCGGAGCGCGCGCGGCTGCTGCGCGAGACGCCGCTGCTGATGGTTGACGATCTGGGCACAGAGCCGATGCAGGAGAATATTACAATAACACAAATATTCTCGCTGCTTAACGAGCGCAACGCCCGCCGGATGCACACGGTCGTTTCAACGAATCTGCTGCCATCGGAGCTGCTATCCCGCTACACCGAACGGGTGTATTCGCGACTGTTCGACAAAAGACTCACGGTTGTGCTATCCTTCAGGGGAGCGGACGCTCGACGATTACGTTAGGAGGTTATCAAAGTGGATTTATTACCTGTATTGGAACGTTATGGTTTAATCCCCGCTGTCAAGGTGTCAAACGCGGCTGACGCGGTGCCTATCGCACAGGCGCTGACGCGCGGCGGGCTGCCCGTCGTGGAGTTCACGTTCAGAACTCCGGCGGCCGAGGAAGCGATCAGGCTCACGGCGGAGGCGTTGCCGGATATGATACTAGGCGCGGGCACGGTGCTGACAATCGAGCAGGCCGAGCGCGCGGTCAAGGCTGGCGCGAAGTACATCGTCGCGCCGGGATTCAACCCCAAGGTGGTAGGCTGGTGCATCGAGCATGGCATCACGGTGTTGCCGGGATGCGCCTCGCCCAGCGACATCGAGCAGGCGTTGGAGTTTGGACTGAAGGCGGTCAAATTCTTTCCAGCGGAACAGTTGGGCGGGCTTGCGGCGATCAAGGCGTTGAGCGGGCCTTATGGCGATATGAAGTTTGTGCCTACGGGCGGCGTGAACGAGAAAAACCTGGCTGAATACCTGGCGAATCCAAAGGTGCTGGCGTGCGGCGGCAGCTGGTTCACGAAGGAAGAGTGGATCGCCGCGAAGGATTGGGCGAAGGTCGAGGCCACAGCGCGCACGGCAGTTGAAATTACGCTGGGCTTCGAAGTCACGCACGTGGGCGTGAATTGTGCGGACGGGCCGGAGGGGACCAAGGTGGCGCAGCGTTTCAGCGCGCTATTCGGATGGCCGATCAAGGATGGCAGCGCCGGAGCGTTCGCCGGCACGGGCATCGAGGTCATGAAGGGCGGCGGGCGCGGCACTCACGGCCACATCAGCGTGGGCGTCAACAATCTGGCGCGCGGCAAGGCTTATTTGGAAGGATTGGGGTGCGTGTTCGTTCCGGCGATTCCTGGCAGCAAGGCGGCGTATTTAGAGGAAGAGATTGGCGGGTTCGCCGTGCATTTGCTGCAGAAGTGATCTGATTGCCTGCGAGGGCTTGGTTTGTCCTCTGCGGGCGGACTGCCCCAACTGCGGTTGGGGACTTGTTACTTTTCCCGTCCGTGGGAAAAGTAACCAAAAGGACGGCCAGAGAGGGAGGGCACTGTGCCCTCCCTCTCTGGACTCTCCCTCCTCAATGTTGGCTCCGCTCATTGGTCTATGACCAACGTTCAATTGAGTTACAGGCACAGCCTTGTAAGGTTATCGAGGCTTCGCGGCGAGGTAGTCGTATTGGCGAGGCTTGTCATTATCATTATATAATCATAACACACCTCTGCTACCAACTCCGGATCTTCTAAGCACGTATGTAAATAATACGAAATCATAACAGTCTCCCGCCGCCAGCTTTAGATCATCTAGGATTTCATGTAAACAATATGATGACAAAACTCTGCAATACTGTGCTACTCTGGATGGCGCATGTTTGGCCTCATGCAGCAGGTGCAATATTGAGGAGGGAGGGTCCAGGGAGGGAGGGCACAGCTGCCCTCCCTCCTTGGCCGTCCTTTTGGTTACTTTTCCCACGGACGGGAAAAGTAACATACCCCAACCGCAGTTGGGGCAATCCCTCCGCAGAGGCAGTGATTTGAATCACTCAACTCAAGAATCTTTAACCCGCATCCGTTCATGCCAAAACATGAATAATTGCAAAATCCCTGCCGTTTCAGGGTAACGTTCAACCGGGAACGCACCGCCGTATTGCTCCCGCTCGATCCGCTTGACCCACACATCGCGCGGGAACGCCCCGGTCAATCCCAGACCATACAGGCAGATACAGTCTGCCACCTTCGGTCCTATGCCGTAGAAGGTCAGCAGATACTTGCGTGCGTCATCATAATTATACTGTCGGATGAACTGTTCCGGCTGATCGGCGACGAACTGTTCAGCGGCGCGGATCAGATAATCCAGCCGATAACCCAGGCCGCACGCAGCTAGCGGTTCGCGGCCGACGCTGACGAGCCTCGCCGGATCGGGGAAGCCTCCGCACACGCCGCAGATGCGGCTGAGCATGCCCGTGATACGCGGGATATTATTATTCTGGCTGCAGATAAAACTTGCGGTCGTCTCCCAAAAATCCTGTCGGAGCATGCGCAGACCGCGCGCGGCTTCACACGCGGCTGTCAGATACGCGTCGTCGGGATCGACAGCGGCGGCTATGGATTCATAATCGGTATCCATGTCGAGGTATTTCCACCAGATGTTCGACCATTCATCCTCATCACAAGCAAACTCCACGCGTCCAGGTGAAACCTGAGTCGCGCGGAGTTCGCGGCCTAGGGCAGGTATGACGTATAATGATTCAACACCGACCGCACGCCAGCGGAAGGTCTGCCCGCTGCGCGCGATCTTGGCTAGATCAAGCCAGTTGGATTCGATGGTTACCAGAGCGTTCCCTCCATTACTAATTCTTGTGAGGACAGTATACAGTAAGGCCGTGGATTCGTCAAGATTCGCAAACCGTTCCACATTGAAATTACCACCAAAAATCGTGCTGTCAATAACAAGTGATTATGTCACCCCTCAAGCGAGTTAATTCACACGTGAAAATGTCAGCCCTGGGAAGGTGCGAAAAGAGCAGCTGTGGATATATGGACAACGTCCATGCGAATAGGACGTTGC
>BNUH01000074.1 GCA_025997215.1 Clostridia bacterium | reverse complement strand
AGAAGCCGAAAAGCTGCAAAAGCAAACCGCGCATCGAGGTATTTCCTGCATTATAGCCGCCGCAAGGCGGCTTTTTTGCTTTTCAGGGTGAGAGGTTGGAAATGCCCTTAATAACTCTATACACCGCCCTACACATGGGTATAAACGCTATACACACGGTCTTTTTTGCAATTTTACCATTTCAACCCTTCATATTTTAGCTCCTTTATCGATTTTGCTCGATTTTCTCCCTTTTACCGCCTCAGTCATCACTTTCTAGCTAATTATGCCCCGAAATAGGCAAGAAAGTGATGAGGCTGTACAAGAAAACCCAGCAATCTAGCCATTTTTTCACCCTCAAAACAACGCAGTAATAAAAGCTTCACTACGGTGAGCCGATACTATGCAACAATGGATATCATGAGGCATACTATACTTACAAACCGATGTATAAAAAAATACTTAAGACTGCTGAGTATTTCCTTGATACAGCTGGAGAATTGATAATCCCGAAGGGGAAGACTGCAGCTTCAATTCAATATGAGTATAACAAGCATAGGCTAATAGTCAGTGAAAAATACGTCGATGCTAATGGAAAGCTATTACTGAATACAGCTGGTTATGCCTCTGTTACCAGGCAATACGATACGGCTGGCAATATGACGGAGGAAGCTTATTTTAGTATTGGAGGTGTTCCAGTATCAATCTCTTCGGGATATGCTAAAATAAAGAAAGAATACGTTAATAAAAAGGTTTCATATGAAGCGTACTTCGATGCTCAAGGATCACTCACTATAGGGCCTAATGGCTATGCAGAGATACACCGATCATATGATACAGTGGGTAATACTCTAAGTGAATCCTACTACGATACATCAGGTAAACTCTTCGTTTATGAGAAGAATGGTTATGCTATGGTTAAGCGTATTTATAATGTACAGAAAAAGGTTACTGAAGAGCGGTTCTTCGATGAAAATGAAAAACCACTAGCTATGAAAGATGGATATGCGGCTCGTGCATTAGTATATGATGATGCTGGTAACACCCTTAAAGAAACGTATTATGGTGTAGATGGGAAGGGAGTTATAAACGAATCGAAACATTATGCTTCAGTCGAACGTGTATATGACGAGGCTAATCATTTAATAGATGAGTGCTATTACGATATTGATGGATCGTTCATCGCCTTACCAGCTGGATATGCGCGGCGTGTAAGGATATATGATCAAAATGGGAATATTATAGAAGAGATGCTATATGATATAACAAACAGTCCATCAAACAATAACAAAGGTTACGCTATAGTTAGACGCCAATATAATGTAAAGCTCTTATTAAGTGAAGCTTACTTCGATAAGAATAATCAGCCACTTCTTTCAACTGATGGTTATGCATCAAAGAAACTCCAGTATGACGATGATAACAATGTAATATATCAGGCAACATTTGATCCAAATGGTATTCTAATGGTACAGTCAAATGGGTATGCAGTTATTAGGAAAGAATATAATGAAAATGGCAAAGTCATACGTGAGTCATATTTTGATGAAAATGAGCGGCCAGTCCTACAAAAAGATGGATCAGCTTCCAAAAGATATAAGTACGATGAAGCTGGAAATGTAACCTACCTAGCCACATATGATACCGAAGGCAAGCTTTTAAATAGCGCAAATGGCTATGCTATTGTTGAGCGTGAATATAAGGCGGCAAAAATCATCCTATATGAAGCTTACTTCGGCGATGACGAGCAACCAGTGATCCCAAAGAAGCCACTATATGCTTCTGTTCGCAGAATTTATAATGATATTAACCAGCTTGTCTCAGAATCATATTTTAGCACAGATGGAAAGCCATTGGTAATGGCTGCTGGCTACTCTTCATTCACGAGAGAATTCGATACGACAGGTAATGTAACCAGAGAGACGTATTTTGATGCTTTAGGAAGCCCTGTATTGTCCACTAACGGATATGCAGTCTTAGACCGCGAGTACGATTCGGCCAAACACGTAATCAAAGAGATGTACAGAGACACTAACGGAGATCCGATCCTTATTGCCGCTGGCAATGCAGGGTTAACGCGTGATTACGATGAGGCTGGAAATGTTGATGTCGAGTGTTATCTTGATATAAACCAACAACCGACGAAAATAGATAAAGGTTATGCGTATCTAGTTCGTAAATACACAGAAGATAGAAGAGTATGGTCTGAAGCGTATTACGATGAGGCATATAAGCCCATTGCTATACCCACTGGATATGCTTCTAAGCAGATAGATTATGATGCTGTAGGAAATGTTACTCATGAAGCATATTTCGATGTTTCAGGAAATAAAAATCTTAATACAAAAGGTTATGCAGAAGTAAGGCGACAATTCAATGCGAGTAAGAAAGTAACACAGGAAAGGTATTACGATACCGACAGAAAACTTACAATCATAACAGATGGTTATGCTGGATTTGATAGAATTTATGACGCTTTGAACCGCATAACTAAGGAATCGTATTTAGGCACTGATGGTGGATTGTTTATAACTAGTAAGGGGTATGCCCGGATTGATAAAGAATACGATGATATAGGAAATGTTCTAGAAGAGCGATATTATGGTGCTGATAATCAGTTGCTGCTACAGGCAAAAGGTTACGCAGCAATGTGTCGTGAGTATAGTGGCAAGTTACTTACTAAAGACTCTTATTATGATGCTGAAAATAAGCCAGTGGTGGCAGGTGGGTATGCTTCCCGGGTACAGCAGTATAACGATTCTGGATATGTTACACGTACAGAATACTACGACGAGGCAGGTAAGTTACTGGTTCAGTCTACTGGGTATGCTGTCTTGATTCAGGAGTATGGAGTTAGTAAAAAGCAGATAACATACGAGGCATATCTTGGCGCTGAGGGCTTACCAGTTATAGGCAAGAAGCAGGGATATGCTTCCATTCGTCGAGTTTATACTAATGAAGGCTGGTTAAGGAGTGAAGCGTATTTTGCTGTAGACGACGCACCGCTCGTTATGTCTACTGGTTATGCCAGCTATCTACGTGAGTTTGATTCTGATGGTAACGTCATATCTGAAACATACTACGGCGCGAATGGTGAGTTAACTCTAGCCGCCAAGACTGGTTATGCAATCATTAAGAAACAATATGACTATGATAAACATGCAATAGATGAACGCTACTATGGTATAGATGAACAGCCAATCATAGCTAAGAATGGTGCCGCAGGTATAACTAGAGAATATAGCGATAGTGAATTAATCGAGTCTTACCATAATATAGACGGCGCTCCATTAACTGTAAAAGACGGTTATGCGCAGTTACGTCGAACCTACGATGATTACGGGAATGTTGCTGTAGAAAGCTATTTCGATGACCAATGGCAGTTGGTTATATTACCAAAGGGCTACGCCATACTTGACCGTGAATATGACGAGAATAAACGCCCCGTCCTAACGATATACAGAGACGCCGCTGGCAGTCCAGTCGCTCAGAAGGCTGGCCACAATGCAATAAGGACAGAGTATGATTCCAACGGCAATGTCAGCAAAGAAACCTTCTTGGAC
Source organism: Clostridia bacterium (assembly GCA_025997215.1). Next base: position 10,235 of record BNUH01000074.1, on the reverse strand, counting down.
GCAGATTTGCAACCGATGATGATTGGTGGTGGATTTGCTGCACGCTCAAGGTTATACGATTCGGCAAAAAACATTTCACAGGAAGCGTATTACGATGTTAATGGCGAAAGGGTTATAGCTGATCAAGGGTACTCATTGATAAACCGGTATTATGATGCTAAGAAACACGTAATAGCTATTGGATACTTTGATGTTGATGATACGCCAATCATGGTTGAAGCTGGTTATGCTGGGTTAACCAGAAGCTATGATGAAGCTGGTAATGTAAACGAAGAACATTATTATGGTGATAATGAAGAACCTGTGATAAATAGTGCTGGCTATGCAGTGGTAAGGCGTGTGTTTGAGAATAAGAAGGTTGTCAAGGAAAGTTATTATGGTTTGGAAGATGAGCCAATAATGATGCCTGCTGGATATGCGAGTTTGACAAGAACGTATGATAGCAAAGGGAAAATGGATAAAGAGATTCACTATGCTCTGGATGGGAATGAAATACAATAGGCATAGATATTATGCAATAGACATATAAAGCACTGATATGCGAAGAATAGCAATACACATAAATTTACACGGGAATAGGGATACATTTACGTATGATAGAATACGACGCACCTTGTAATACAGATATACGGGACTCTTGCCTTCATTATCTGAATAGTAAAACATCAATAAGAGAATTTGCTAAGGCAATAGAAAAACAGATAAATGCACCGAATGAAGAGTCAAAAAAGCGTCTCATTCCGCTAGGCGCAACCGTTGTGTGTTGGATAATTCTAACTGGTGAAAACCCAAATACTGGAGATTGGTTTTCTAAGCTATTCATTTATCTATTTCCTGTTTTTATTGCGACAACGCTGTATGATTCGAAAGGTTCAGTTCAAAAGATAACTAAAATCATTATCAATATTTTTGTTGGTATTGAGTTGATTTATAGCACTCTGGGGATGATCGGTTTGTTCGAGATAGTAAACGGTGTAATCTTAATCAATAGTGGAATATATAAAGGCAGTTGGTTCGGTACACAAAAGATAGTAATATGGTTTATTGCATGTTCATTGGCTATTGACTTTTTTGGTTGGGTTGTATGTGGTTTTATACAAACACCAGAATCTGTTGCTAATCGCACAAGTGAAAAATATAAAATACGACTAGAAAAAGCAGCATAGAAGGATTACATAAGAAAGAATAGTTTATGACTGATTATAAGTTATTACCCTTTGTCTCTGTTGCCGTAGGAGCATTCACTGGTTTTTTTATGCATTGTAAAATGAAGAATATTAATGCTGCTACTAGTTTAATGCTTGCATTGATATTTGTACCACTAATGCCTCTCTCATTTATCACACAGGGCATCGAGCGATCTGTAAAAAAGAGAAGAGCAGACAAAAAGAATATGCTATATGCTCTTCCATATTTTGCGCATCAGGTGTTATCAGTATTAGTTGACTTCCCAGAATACGTTAATAGTATAACAACGAATTATGTTGAAAACAGTTATGAAACTAATACAAGGAAGTATACACCAATGATAAAGCTTATACTTCTTGGTGGAGATTCCATATGGAGTACCAGTGCAAAGACCACTGATGACTATGAGAGTATCTCAACAATCGATTGCAAAAACTGTAAATACAGGAAAGAATTGTAGCTATGGAGATTGTTTTCATTCCTTACCAGCCCGTCCCCTTAGGCGCATTTCCTTTAAATATCTATCATAATAGCGGCTATCTGGTATGTATACCTCCACATCGTGGTGTTGTGCAAACTGATGACAATCGAGCAGAAGTTTCGCATGCTTGATTGCTAAACACTTTAGAATTTTTCAATGCACAGTAAGTAGCAGTTCAAGTGGTTGTATAGGCTGTTAGTTAGGTTGGTTACTCTGATTGATGTGGCAGGAGTTAGTTCGCAACTATGAAGAAATATATAAAAAAGATAGTATGATTTGGAGGAAATATTAGCATAAATGACAGCCCAAGAATTTTTCATTCGCATATACCCCAAAGCTAGTGAAATGCACACGGCATTTTGTCCATACCGCGTATGTCCCATGGGCGCACATAGCGATCATCAGTATGGGAAAGTAACGGGACTGGCGATTGATAAAGGCGTTACTATAGCATATAAGCCAACTGATAATGGAATTGTCGAATTGACGAGTCTCAATTTCGAAGGTCGGATGCAGTTCCACACCCAGCGAATCCCCCCGAAGCAGAATGACTGGGCGGACTACTTAAGAGGCGCAGCTGATGCATTAAGTAAGATAGCGGATAGTCAAAAGGCAGAGCTACCCAACGGTATCCATGCTGTTATTGAAGGCTCGCTCCCCATAGGTGGTCTTTCCTCATCTGCGGCAGTTATTATTGCATTTATATCAGCACTATGTAAGGTGAATGGCTTCCACCTATCCGAAGAAGAGCTGATCCAAACAGCCTTAGCTGCGGAGAACAATTATGTAGGTGTGAACGTCGGTACTCTTGATCAATCATGTGAGGTATTCAGCAGGAAAGACAATCTGCTCTATCTTGACACAAGCGATAACTCATACGAGCTTATTCCTACAAGCTCATTGATGAAGCCATATGAGATAGCAATATTCTTCAGCGGCGTTGAGCGTTCACTAGCCGGAAGCAAGTTCAATATGCGCGTAGATGAAGTAAAAGCAGCGGCATACGCGCTTATGGCATACTCTGGTATGGATTATGGTAAGTTTGATCAGGTTCATATGAGAGATGTGCCGTACACAGTTTTTGAGCAATATAAGGATCGGATTCCCGAAACATGGCGCAGACGCGCTGAGCATTTCTACACAGAGTTCGATCGAGTTGATCGCGGTGCCAATGCCTGGCGTAGAGGCGATATTGAGGAGTTTGGCAAGCTGTCTTTCGAGAGCGGACGATCCAGTATATATAACTGGGAGACAGGATCGGATGAGTTGAAGACGCTCTATGAGATCATGATGACGACAGAAGGGATATATGGTGGCAGATTCTCTGGGGCAGGGTTTAAAGGCTGTTGTATGGCGTTGATTGATCCGGCATTCGAGGAAAGCATTACGAAGTCCGTAACGAAGGAATACTTGAAAGTATTCCCACAGTTGTCTGAGAAATTTTCTGTACATTTCTGTCATAGTGCGGATGGTGTTAAATTATGATCTGTATGTGTTTGGCTCCAGGTTATTGGAAATGCCGTTGAGATTGGACACCCCAAGCCGCTTTCAGCTCAATGGATAAAGGAAGACGATAGTTAGATGGAAAATTCAGCAAATACTAGTATTATCAACAATAGAGTTAGGGATCGGTTATTAACATGGGTTGCACTAAATCCAGTGATAGCTGGTATAATTGCTGCCGCGCAACCTCTTTGGTTTCCTTTGTTTCTTGTGTGGTATAATACGATTACTTCAGGCACAATAGCAGCAAATATAGGTACTATAGTTACAATTATTTTTTATGCATTGTTTGGGGCACATACCGCACTCGTAAGCCATTATAATACAATATCTAAGAGAAGGATGAAAGTAGTCGATCTCTATAGAAGTGTATATCGCTCATCTATCAACTTTACGAATTATATTAAGGATGATAAACGGATAATACTTGGGAATGTATCTAGAGGTAAAGAATTGAGCAATAAAACAGAAGACATAATTATTGAAACAATAATTAGTAGCTTAAGTGATATAAGGAAAAACATTGCTTCATATGCAGAGATCAATTACAAAAACGTAACTGCAATGATTCTGTATAAGCACTTGATCCTCGATAAACAATGGAACTTGCTTGATGATGATGCGAGCAAGATTGTGCAAACAGGCGATGAATATGTAAATATACCAGACTCATTTTCACATTTTATGTTTTTCGAATGCGATGAACACTTTTATATGCTTAATGATAAAAACAAAGAAGGTATAGAAGATAGAGATCATCCAATATACCATATGAATCCTAGAGATCAAAGCTCTTTTAGTAAAGCACGAAAATATGGCTCTATTATAGGATATAGATTTTTACAAAGAGTAGGGAATGATAAATTGTTAGATGCGGCTTTATATATATCTACATACGGAAAGCAAATTGACACAAGTAAAGGTGGAAAATTACGCCAAGAGATTGAGAATGAGATACGTGAAATTATTTTACCACTGCATATAAACAAACTATCATATTATTTGGATGAATTATATCTACTAAAGCTAGGAGGATTGAATTATGAATTTTACCCGAATCGAGTAATAACGGATAATCCAGCATGATTAGTAAATAAAAACGAACAAATCAGGAGGTTACCTATTGCTCGACATATTAGCCCTTTACCTCGATAGATTCCTATCGCCTGAGCTAGTCGTATTCGTTATATCCATGCTGCCAATTCTTGAACTTCGAGGCGGGCTTATTGTCGCCAGCTTGCTCGGTGTGCCGTGGTATACTGCTGCGTTGCTATCTATAATAAGTAACGCCTTCACGGTTCCATTCGTCTTACTATTTACCAAACGGGTTATAACAGCTATGAGCCGCAGTAGGTTCAGTGTGATAAAACAGCTTATCGGTTCAATACATCGTAAAGGGAATTCTGCTGGTACAAGGCTGAAACGTACATTTCCAAATAAATTAAGATTAGGATTGTTCGTCTTCGTCGCCATCCCGCTCCCAGGAACCGGTGCGTGGACTGGAAGCATAGCCAGTGCTCTTATGGATCTACGACGTGGGTATGCTATGCTTCCGATTTGTTTGGGTGTGGTTATGTCTTGTGTAATTATGCTGGTGCTGGCGTATTTGGTACCGTCGTTGTTTGTTCTATAGTAGGCTTGGTAGGGGTCTCAGTTATAATCTATGCCGGGCTATTGGTGGTTCTGAAAACTGAGATCGCTGGGAGGGTGATTGGGATGATTAAGAGGCGAAGGGGTGTTGGGGTGGCGGGGTGAGTTGTTTTTTTGGTATAACACAGAATCCTTACACTCTTCCAAGACTTTTGACGGATAGAATTGGAATTTGTTCCTTGGTAATATTTACCAGTCGGATATATAGGTTTCTCCATTCAAATCTTCCGGACTACTGATGGATGTGGTATGAAATTGGATAAGAGAGATTCGGTAAAGTCTGGATGATAATACCACCATGCAGTAAAGGCAATGAATAAAATATATTAGTAATATAATATTTGCAGCAACCACTGTGGCAGCATTATTAAACTTCGTTAGAATATACAGAAACAAGTTTACACCATATATTTTCTTTATAGCATTTACTGTCGTGATTGTAATACTACCAGTTGATATGCAAAACAGAGTAACTGGATATGATGTTGGCATATTTCCAGAATCAGTAGTTAGCTCACCGAGAAGAGATTTAAGTGAAGAAACTACAGACCCGGTGCCAACACCAGCTAATGTCGGGAAACTTCAGATTACAGCAACACCTTGGGCAACAAAAACGTCACCAACGGCAACACCTTGGCCAACAAAAACACCTGCTTCTGCTACTTCACTTTATATGAAAGGACATATATATATGAGTTATACTAAAAGAACACTAATAGCTAGTTTGTCTTTCCTTATCCTTACTCTGTGTGTGGGCGTATGTGCGTTAGCTGATGAATATATCAGTTTTAAGTGGGAGGGGTTTGGTTTCGGAGATGAGGAAATTGAGATTAAAATAGGTTTCAACCTATACCATGATAATAAAGGCAAAGTGTTTTTTTGTGCGATCGAAGCTGACTACGAAGAAACATGGCATGTGTTCTTTCACACGCAAGGGAGCAACGAAGACTACGTTTTTGCAAAATGCGAAGCAAGAGAGGTTCAAGGGTTCGTAAAAAGAACGGAGCTATATCAGTTGCAGCCTGAGTCATATGAGCTATATGATTTGATAAAAATGCCATTACAAGCTTACCCATTATTAGAACGATTGCAAATCAATAGCTATTATGGAAATATTGGTATCACCGAGTATCTATCTAACGATATGATGTGTACTATTGTTGAAGCTAGATCAAATACATGTACAATTAGGATAAATGACGATAATGCAAAACATTATGCACAGTTATTTGACTTTCTTGTGAGTTTACCTAGTAGAACTGCCGCTGTTGTACACAAAGCGACTACATATCGTTTTGCATCGAGTTCGGTAGAATTTGGATATGTTGATGAAACCGACAAAACAGTTTGGGTATGCGGTGTTGAAGGCAATCGTACGCAGATAATATATAAAATAACAAGTAAGGATATGTACAAACTTGGGTGGGTTGACTCATCTGCTTTAGAATACTGGAGATAGAGATATGAACGATATAAAAAATAATCAGCAACCAGGCGATAGTAATAAAGAACACAAAATATCATGGAAACTGGCTGCTAATATAGCCAGTGTTGTGGCGATAGTTATTTCTATAGTAGCACTTATCGAAACCAATAAACTTGCGAAATATCAAATGGACAAGTCATACGAACCTTATATTGTTGTACAATCCGAAACAACTACACATCATTGGGTTGTCGGTGAAAAAAGTGGTACTATGTTTGGTACTTCACTTAAACTGTTAAATGTAGGTTCAGGTGTAGCAATGCAGGTAAAGGGAAAATTCGATTACTCTGCCTTAGAAGAATATCTCGAGACATTGAAAACCGTAACTGGGAGCACCTATGATATACTACGTGGTAAGCTCGACAATGATGATTCGGATGATACTCTAGTATTGGATACTGAGAAATATCACAATACATTAGAAGGCAGTTCAATCTTCCATAAGGATTCAGCTTTTGTGGAATTAGCATTTTTACAGTCCGGTCCAGAGTATCAAGCATCTATAGCCCTACCGTGGTTCTTTATACTTACAATCAACCATATGTTTGAGAATGAGACGATCATGAGTACATATAAAAAAGTAATCGAGGCAACACCTATTTATCTCGATATTACTTATAAAGATTTACTAAACAATTACTATGACTTCAGAATCAAGCTAAATGTTGAAGTTGTTTTGTTTTCTCCATTAGGTAACCAAGGTACCGCAGCTTACAAAGTTATTATGACTGAAATAAAAGAAAGAAATGGATTTGAATAAATTGATAAATGAGCTGACTAATCTGGAAGACAATACTAGAGCCACAGCTTATCATACTTAACTAAGAGTCTAGAATTGAATAGACATGACGTTGCTAAAGCTCAAGAACGTAGAATTGCAGATTGTGCAAATCGAGTATTGTTCGCAGTTGAGAATGGTAATTACGATATTGAAACTAAAAGAAGATAATCAATATGATTACATAAGAAGTGGAACACAATATGGAGTATTGCTACGATGAAGGCTGGAGCTATCAAATGGTTTACGAAGATGCGAAGAAGTTGAAGTTGCGATTAGATGATGTTTAGGTTCGAGTTTTTTTTCGCGCCTAGGTTAGTCCATCCTAACTTATCATGTGAGGTGCCAGTTCGGGCATGCAGAACCGATGTCTGTCGTTTTTTGTTGAATTGTGTTATTTTCAGCTCATTTCTCTATATAACAATAATCATTTTACACTTCCTAACTCCCTTCAGCTCATTCCATTCATTTTTCACACCTCACTCAACGCAGTAATAAAAGCTTCTCCGTGCTTACACGGGCGTACGCGGCGGTGCGTTTCTTGCTTATGCTGTCCAACGGCTGCGCGTTGTAGCGTTGGATACGCGCAGGTATAAAGGTGACCTGACTCATATCGTCGTCTCATTCCTTTCTTTCGTCGTCCGCCTAGCTTTTTCCTTCATCTCAGGAGTCCAACTATCGCGGCGGGATGGGTTTTCCCAGCCCAGTGTTTTTGTTGTTCCATCATTAAACACAAACATTAGATGGTTGTGGGACGGCACTTGGATTTCTCTTATTTGCTGTTTCATGGCTGCTTCGTCGAAAACGGATAGACCCAATGCCTCAGCGGTTTTCGCCTCCAGTATTGATTCCGGAACTTGCTGGGAAGCGCAGGCTGCCTTGCCTTCGGTGTTGAAGGTTGAACATATCCACACAGGTTTCTTGGAGTTCACCGATGTGCCTACGATTTTTCGATGATACGGCGCTTGACATAAACCACACCGAATCATCTTTGTAAAAGCATAGACCGCCGGAATCCGCGAGGTTTGTCCGAAGTGGTTGATGCGTTTTTGCAATTCTTCTTGGACTTGTGAGTGCGTTTCCCTATCAATAATTGCCGGATGACTATCCTTCACATGGTACATGGGCATTTCACCGTGATTTGTCTTCTTAATTTTAGTAATGCTGTCGGTTTTGTAACTTTTTTGAAGCAGCATATCGCCGATATATTTCTCATTCTTAAGAAGTTTCATAACGCTATTCCGATTAATATTTATACCCATGCTTTTCAGTTTCCGTGAGATCAACAAACTTCCCATACCTGATAAGTAATCATTAAAGATCATTCTCACAGTATCCGCTTCATCTGGTTTTGGGATCAATTTACCCTTCTTATATTCGAAACCCATTATCCGGTGTGGTGTGGCAAGCCCTTTCTTGAAATCATTTTGAATCCGCCATTTACAATTCTCGGATACCGAACGACTCTCTTCCTGAGCGAAAGCGGCGAGGATGGTAAGCATGAACTCACCATCGCCGCTTATCGAGTGAATATTCTGTTCCTGAAAGAATACGTCGATGTCCAATGTCTTCAATTCGCGCACCGTTTCCAGCAGAGTAACAGTATTCCGCGCAAACCGAGAAATTGATTTAGTAATTATCATATCGATATTACCTGCGCGACACTCATCTAGCATCCGCTGGAATTCAGGGCGCGAGTCTTTCGTTCCCGTGAACGCCTCGTCTGCAAACACACCCATATATTCCCAACCAGCATGATTTTGGATAAACTCACTGAAATAGCTGATCTGTGCAGATAACGAGTGTTTCATCGAATCCTTACCGGTGGACACCCTGGCATATGCGGTCACACGTTTTTTCGATATGGGCTTGCGGAATGTGGGCTCAAGTTTCTGAACAACTCGCATAGCCAGCTCCTTTCGTTGAACCGTAAAGATCGCTACTACTATATAACCGATTCATTGGTCATAGTTTCCCTCGAAGCGCCCGAACAGTCAAGCGTTATCCAGCCCTTTTGTTGCTAGAAATCGGACAATATTTCTTGCGGATAATTGTCTCAATCTTACGAATATCACTCTCTGTCACGATCTCCCTACGCAGCATTTCACGCGCGGATGCCATGACCAAAGCATAGTTAATTTCGCGGTCGAAACGCTCTTGTGTCATACCTGAACCTCCGTATCTTTTGTTATTTGGGTCTTCATCCGTGCGTTAAGACTGCAAGCAACCGAACAGAATTTTCTAGCTCTGCTACCATAGCAGGTAAATGGATTTGAGCAGAACGCACAGAGTTGTTTGCGAAGCACGCTCGAATGGTGTAACTCTCGGTGCTTACGCCAATAGGCTGATTTGCATGTTTCATTACAAAAAAGTTTCGGTTTTTGACTGGGATATTGGTTGATCGCTGTCCCGCAATTGCGGCAGACATTATTTACGACTGAAAGTTTCTTAAGCTGCGTGCTGTTGCTTTTTTCTACTGGTAAGCTGTCTGATTCGTTGCGTCTACAGAAAGACTTAACAGTATTCACGGATACCCCGATCTGTAAACCAATCTCCCCAAATGAGAAACCAGCGCGCCGCATTTCCAGCAGGCGCGTCTTTTGTTCAGTTGTCATGTAGTGGCCCTCATAATTTCTGTATGTTGACATAATAAGAGAAGCTCCATGTTCGGAGCTTCTCTGTGCGCATGAACCTACTTGGTTTGGTGTTCCGCTTTGATTTCCTTGGCGATTCGGTCGATGTCGTCTACCGTTTTCCTACCCTCGATTGCTGTGACCCTGCTGACTAACTCCTCAAGCAACCTATTCTTCTCACTCGCTGTGAGGTTGGTTTCAGTAATTGCGCTCATGTATTTTCCCCTTTCGTTATTCTCTCATACATACAACGCTCGTTACAGCTTATGCATTGCGCGATAAACATAACTATTATACAATTACATGCGTCGCTATACTTCATAGCTTAAGAGCAAAAAAACCAAACGATTTAACTCCGGCGCATTTCGTTATAGCGAAAGAATCAATGCCTGAATCTGGTTCATAACCGCAGCCTGTGGACTGCCTGTCTTGATGGGCAGCCAAACGAATGACGGCACATCAAACGTGGCTACGGCATCATGGGCATTGATCAACGCAACGACCTCGTCGAGCGCA
>BNUH01000073.1 GCA_025997215.1 Clostridia bacterium | reverse complement strand
TCCGGGCAAATGCTTGGCTACCTGCCGACGAAATCGCATTACGAACGCGAATCGTACGCGGTGTGGGAATCCTCAGTCCTGTATAAGCGCATGCCCGCCCAGCTGCGCGAGGCTATGGAGGAAATGGGCCTGCAGTTCAAGATTAACGAAGGCGACGGCGCGTTTTACGGGCCGAAGATCGACTTCCACATCCGCGACAGCATCGGCAGAACCTGGCAATGCGGGACAATCCAATTGGATTTCCAGATGCCGGAGCTGTTCGACCTGGGCTATGTGGGTACGGACGGGCAGAAGCATCGCCCAGTCATGGTGCACCGCACGGTGTTCGGTTCGATAGAACGGTTCATAGGGATACTGACGGAGCACTTCGCCGGGGCGTTCCCGCTGTGGCTGTCGCCCGTGCAGGCGAGGGTGCTGACGATCACCGATCGGGCCGACGCGCGCGCGAAAGCGATACAGGATCAGTTGGAGGATGCGGGCATTCGCGCCGAGTGCGACCTGCGCAATGAGAAGATCGGATTCAAAATACGAGAATCGCAGGTGGAGAAGATACCATATATGGTAGTCATCGGCGATCAGGAGGTCGAGACAGGCGAATTAGCGGTGCGTGGACGTAAGGGCGATCTGGGGAAGATGAGCCTGGAAGAATTCGCCAAGAAGCTGACAGAAGAGATACAGACCCACGGTCTATAATCTAATCCAGACCGCCGGTCTATAATAACAGACCGGTGGTCTATGTCATCAATCCTTAATCACCCGCTCGAACCACCGCTGGGTCAGCGCGTATGCAGCGCCTCGCAGCAACGCCCGCGCGGATTCGCCCGTCAGTTGAATCTGGGGAATCCTGGCGACGTGTCCGGATAACGCGCGGGTTAATTCCCGATTCAAGCAGCGTTGGAACCAGTCGGCGTCGTCCATGGCGTAGGCGCAATCGACCAGGATCAGCGCCGGATCGAGCAGCCACACAATATTCTGGAATAGCGCGCCGCAGTCCTTAGCTGCGTGACTTAGTGCGTCGCGCACGGGCAAGGTCTGGCGCAGCGTCCTGTATGCGCGCAGCGACAGCCGCTGCTCAAATGTGCGGCCCGCGTCGTAGCGCATTTGACCCGCGTCTCCCGCCACGGCATTCAGCCCCCGCAGTATCTCCCCGCGCGACGAGTACGCGCCGCCAACGCCTTCGCCGATATACAGATAGTAGAATGGATCGGGCAATCCGCGCCCCAGATGCGCGCGAATGCTCAGCTTAACGTCCTCCTCGACAAAACAATCCATGACGCTCCCCAGCGGTGCGAGCGCGTCCAGGACCAGCGGCTTTAACGGCAGGCCGTTCAACCCGGGTATGCGCTTGTTGCGAATCGTGTCGGAATCGGCGTCATACGAACCAGGCGTGACGACGCACAGCCCCACCGCCGAGCGGCCAGGCAGCGCCAGGCTGATCAACTCGGCATGTTCCATCAAGAACGCGCGCAGATCCTGCTCGTACCGAGCCTGATCCGTCTGCTCCTGCGAAACGAATTCCGGCAGCAGAGGCGACGCATCCAGCGCCAGCGTGTGCAGGCGGAATTGTCGGCCGGTCAGATCCAGCGCAAACAGCAGGTGCTTATCCGTGCGGATGGAGATCGACTCCGCGCGTCGGCCCGACGACGGCTGGCCTGGCTCCCTGGGCAGCGGCTCGAATCGCACCGCTTCCCGCACGCCGAACAGCTCGATCAGGTTGCTGACCGTCATCAAACTAAGCCCCGTCGATTCGGCCAGCGCTTGGCGGGACATGGGGCCGCGCAGCAGCGCGCTCCACACGCGCTCCATATTCCGTCGGCGGATGCCCGCCAGATCCATTTCCTTCATTATATATACCGCCGTGACTACATGGAGTCCAGGCGATCCGCGATCCAGCCGCCAAGCCGTTCAGCCTCGCCTGGCTGTGCGGGCATGCGCTTATACAGGAATGAGGATTCCCACACCGCGTACGATTCGCGTTCGTAATGCGATTTCGTCGGCAGGTATCCAAGCATTTGCCCGGAACAGCCCAGCGTCCATGCCGACGGCACGCGCTCGCGGACGATCCTCCCAATCCGCTCGAACCCTTCAAACGGCAGGCCGACAATCGGCACACCGCCTAGGTTTATGAAGTTGACTGGCGCGGCCTCGCTATCAACGGGTGGGTTCGCCGTCATCAATTCGACCCATTTCGATGCAACCCGCGCATTGGCTGCGCCTTGCGCTTTCGCGGCAATCTCACTCTCGGTCAATGTAATCAGCCGCAGGTCAAACTCCATCCGCGCGGCCGATAACGTATCCAACGGCAATTCCTCCCGCCGAATCGGATGGACGAACGCCTCCCGAATGCCCTGCGCGAATGATTCCAGCAATTCATCCCGGTCCGCTGACCGAACCGGATCGATATCCCCGCACAACCCATTCAAGTAGACCGCGCGGTACCCGTCCTGATCCAGCAAAGCTGTCAGGCGTCCTGGGAAGTCCGCCGACACCGCCGGGATTCGTCTGCGCGTTACAGGATGACACGCGTACGAAACCAGCGCGACAGGCGGTCGATCCCGCCGTTCAATCAGAATCCCGCGCACGATGTTTTCGACGGATTCCTCCGCATCCGCGCGGTTGTACGCGAATTCACGCGGAAGAAAACCCTCGCGGCGTTCGAGCTTTGCGACGCTCGCCAAATCCGACACGGCCAACTCGCATGCGCAAAGAATCCTGGCTGGCAGCGACGCGACATATTCCTCCGAAACCTCGCCGCAGCCCTCGTGATGCTGCACAGCCGGGCCTGTATGGGTGTGAATGCTAACCAGCATCACCTGGTTGGGCTTGTAACCGAACCGCGCCAGCCCGCAGCGCACAGCATCCGCGACGGCGGTGCTCAAACCCAATAGGTCACAGCAGATGATCATGCAGCGCGCCGTGTCCGTCTCCAGTGCAATCGCGCGTACATATAACGGATCGAGCACGCCCTCGGCGCGCCGCTCCAGGTAGTAGCCATACCCGGCCAACTCCACGCCCAGCGGCGGGGTGATATCGCTTAAGCCAAAACCTGCATGCATTTTTTGTGTTCCTTCTATATATAAAGATGATACTATAGATGCGGATTTGTAGAACGGTATCGCTCGATCAACTGCGCGTTGAATGCGTCCCCGCCATCCACATTGCTGGACATATAACAATCGGCGGGCTGCCCCGCTTCTTCGGTCAGCGCGCGCACTCGGCAGACCAATGCCTGCAGTATCGCCGCACCCGCCACTGTCGAGGTCGGCGCAACATTCAAGCCGCTGGGCATCGCGATGGCAGCGTCCCCGATCGCGCCATGCAGATCCAGCGTAATATCCGCCGCCTCGAATAGCCGCAGGTTCCACGGGTTGCGAGCGGTAACGCTCTTAGAATGGGCGAGGTTGGTCAACGCAATGACGGCAGCGCCACGCTCACGCGCCAGCCGCGCCATCTCCACCGGGGCGGTGTTGCGCCCGGATTGTGATATAATGATAACAGTATCGCCGGGCTTTACCGGGTAACGCGCCAACACCTCGGCCGCCACGCCCGGTTTGCGCTCCCAATCCGTGCTTCCGCTGGCGGAAACGTGCAGCATCAGCCGCTCATCCAGCATCGGACACGCGGCCGCCAGCCCACCCGCTCGGTAGAATATCTCCTCGGCCAGCAGGTGCGCGTGTCCCGTCCCAAACGAATACACCGTGCCTCCGGCGGAAAGGCTTGCCGCGATCGTCCGTGCCGCCTGTTCCAGTGCCGCGGCATCCTCTTCCATTATGGTTTGAAGGATGGCAATGGCGCGGCTCAAATATGTCTTGCAAGTTGGATAATCTATCATAACCATCCCCTCGAATCCTCACATGCACGTGCAATAACGGATTCGGTCAAACGTCCCTGGCGTTTCAAGCTGTATAATACCGCACCAACCTCGGGCGGAACTGCCAGCAGCCCGACCGTCAGTCCCGGTTTCAACTCTAGCAGCCTTCGCGTGAACCACTCGCGCGCTTCCTTATTATGCATAAGTACTCCGCCGTACAAGCCGACCCGATTCGCCTCGGGCACGTCGGCCAACAGCGCGGCGCACGCACGCGCTGCATAATCCAGGTTGTTGTGGACGATACGCTGAGCGGATTCGTCGCCTTCAGCCGCAAGGCGCAGCACCTCCTGGCCGAATCCAGCGATACGATCGGCGGGCATCGGCGGATGGTAGATGCGTTCGATTAATTCACGCAAATCACGCGGTTCATTAATGTCGAAATACTGCATAACGGCGCGGCAAAGGGCCGTCGCATCGCCGCCGCATTCCCAAGATCGAATAGATTCTCTCAAACCATCCACTGCCATCGCGTAAGCGCTGCCCGGATCCCCCAGCACGGTGCCCCAGCCCAGCGATACGCGCCGCCGCCCATCAGCGCCCTGAACCATGATGATCGAACCCGTGCCGCAGATAACGACCGCTGCCGGTTCGCCGAACGCCACGCCCATCAGCGCCGCCTGCGCGTCGCTGAACAGCTCCAGCTCGGGGATATCTCCGGCGAACTGCTTCGTCAACTCCGGTTCGGCGTCCCGTTCCAGCGCGGACATACCCACGACGATGCGGATTATAGGTTCGTCACAAATAGAACGCAACTCGCGCACGACAGCCCATAAATTATTTCGCGCTGCCTCCAGGCCGATCGTGTGAAAATTCAACCCTAAGCCTTTGGCGCGCGCCGCGATCGAACCGTCCGGACGCATGGCGGCGGCGCGTGTGTGCGTGCCGCCGCCATCCATGCCGATGACCAACCCGCCGTCATAACGCATATTGGGGTGACACGTATACGTTGTAAAACTGCATGCCCATCTTGCGCTTTGGCGGAAGCGGCTCCTCGTCCAATTCAACTATGGTGTCCAGTTCACCCGACGCCCAGCGCGCGAGCGCGTAAGCGGCGTCCTCCAGGCGGCCAATCACCGCGCCGTAACGCAGCGCCATTACCTCCCAGCCGTTGCGCTTGAATGTGGATTCCCACTGTTCCCGGTGCAGATCGCGCAGAACTGACGTCAACTTTACCAAACATGGTATATCTATTTCAGCAATATGCTGAATACCCGCCTTGTTATCGGCCTTATACGCCGCACGCGATGCTTGGATCACGCGCGCCTTCTCCCCGGCCAGATGGAACGCGGCGTCCGCGTAACGGCAATCGGCGCGGTCCAGATGCGCAGCCAACGTTTGGCGGGCGTTGGCGTAAGCGGCCATACGCTCGTTCAGGTCGGACTTCTCGGAGACCAGCGGGTAGAGCACGTCGCAGTATACCAAGGCCTTGCCCGTGCGAAGATCGCGCGAACCTTCGTAGAACGCGCCGAACGCCTCGTAGACCTCGGCGGGCAGCCCCGTCAGGAATGCGCCGACCGAATCGATCTCTTCATTAGATATGTCGGGTCCTTGCCAGCAGAACTCTGAGAACATCGCCAACTGATTCGTGGCAAGATTGTAATCCGTCTCGGTGCCGTCGTCGCCCCACAGCGTCGCCAGCACGATGGGCACCCCGTGTTTCGCGCAGGAGCGCAGGGCCGGGAGCATGGTTGCGCGGGTAAGCTCCACGTGCGGCAGGAATCCGGACCACGTCCACACACCTCCGGCGAACGCGACTTTTTTCGACATGCGGAAGTGTTCGTCGAGCATCTTGTCGTAGAATTCTTCATCAGTATGGTAGTAATCCCAGTAGCACAGCGTGACGTCGGGCAGGTTGTCGATCACCGACTCCGGGATGTGCGCCTCCAGGTCGTAGTATTCGTTGGTCTTGGAACCCAGGCGGAAGAACATGTCGCTCCACATGATCGGCTCGAAGTCCGCCGCCTTGCACGATGCAACCACCTTATCCAGGTGCCGCCTTAACAATTCAAACCGATCCACCAGGCCGTGCCGCTCGAAGTAGCGGTCCAAGCCGACGCCATGCGCCTCATCCATGCCGATGTGGATGCGCTTGCTGCGGAAACACGCCCGGCACGCGCGGATTGCGGAGTCAAGGAATTCGTAGGTCTTAGGATCGTCGATCATCAGGCAGCTGTAGGTATCCTTCAGGTTGTCGCTGGGCGCCCACTGCAGGAATTGGCCCAAGTGCGCCAGCGCTTGGATGGAAGGGATCAGTTCAACGCCCATGCCGTCTGCATAATTATCCAATTCGCGTAGCTCGTCGGGGGTATAGCGGCCCCGCAGGTACCCGAAGTAGGGATACTCCGGGATGGTGTAGGTATCTTCTGTATACAACATCAGCGCGTTGAGGCCCAGCGCCGCGCTCTGATCCACGTAATGGCGCAGCGCGGTCAGGTTCATCACGCCGCCGCGCGACATATCCAGGTACGCGCCGCACACGGCCATGTGCCGTTCCTGGCGGATGGACAGCGAGGATTGCCCCGACATGACGGCCCGGGCGAGCAGGAAGTATCCCCGTGCAAGCGCGCTGGCGTTCTCGGCTGTAATGCGCGCGGCCAATCCATCCCACTCGACGCTAAGCCCCGGGCCTTCCTCGACCGCCGCCGTTCCGTCCCACTCGCATCCAACTAACCCGAATACCCGCCGCCGGATAATATCGTGATTCAATAGCATTATTAACCTCCAATATTCATCGTATAAATCCAAACAACATAATAAAGTATTCAACGCGCGCCGTCAAACCCCTGCTTCTTACAACCTATTTATAAACACTTTTTAGAAACGTTGCGTTTGACGCGGCGGTGTGATATACTATGATCCTACCCAATAGTGGCAGGTTATTCCACATATGGATCGATGGATCGGAGGTGGGGATGGCGGTGAGCGGTATCAGTCCAGCCAAGCGGCCCGCGCGCGGTAAGGCCGGGAAGCGGCGGTTCATGCCCGACGACTTCGAGTTGATCGCGCTGTCGCTGCCGTCGATGGTGTGGTACGCGGCGTTCTGCTACGTGCCGCTGTTCGGGCTGGTTATAGCATTCAAGAATTACAAAGTTGCGCCGGGCAAGGGTTTTATATACAGTCTATTCGTGCGAAGCCAATGGGTGGGGCTGAAGAACCTGCAATACCTGTTTCGCTCGCCGGATGTGGGGATCATATTCCGCAACACGGTCGGTTACAACCTGGCGTTTCTGATGATAGGCCTTGTCTTGCCCGTGACGCTGGCCATACTGATATCTCAGATGCACAGCCGGCGTCTGGCGAAGGTCTGCCAGACGGCCATGTTCCTGCCCCACTTCCTAAGCTGGGTGGTCGTCAGCTACTTCCTGTACGCATTCCTGGCGACGGATCGCGGGCTGATCAACAGCCTCCTACGATCGCACGGAGGGCAGAACGTATCATGGTATCTGGAGCCCAGGTATTGGCCGGGCTTGCTGATAGGCCTGAACACCTGGAAAACGATGGGCTACTCGATGGTGGTATACCTGGCCTCAATATCCGGCATAGACTCGACGCTGTATGAGAGCGCGGTCATCGACGGCGCGACTATAAAGCAGCAGATATTCTCGATCACGCTGCCGCTGTTGCGTCCGGTTATATCCATATTATTTATAATGAATATAGGGCATATATTCAACACGGATTTCGGCCTGTTCTATCAGGCTACGCGCAACTCCAACGCGCTGATCTATGTCACCGAGACGATCGACGTGTACGTGTACAAGGCGCTGATGGAGCAGTCGAACTACAGCTTCTCATCCGCATCAGGGCTGCTGCAGAGCGTGCTGGGCTGCATCCTGATAGTCAGCGCGAATTTCGCCGTCAAGAAGATTGACCCGGATAGCGGGTTCTTTTAGAGTATGTTTATAATTGTAATGAGGTTATAACAGAATGCGCGAGAGTGTGAGCAACCGCTTCAACCGCGTAAAACCCGCCACCAACGCGGGTATATCGCTGTTGTTTTTAATTCTGGCCGCAGTGACATTCCTGCCGCTGATATTCGTCGTGATCATATCGCTCACGGCGGAATCATCCATCATCCATCGCGGCTACAGCTTCTGGCCGGAAGGCTGGTCGATGGAGGCGTACGACTACTTAATAGACACTAGCAATTACATTGGCCGCTCGTTCGTTAATTCAATAGGGATAACTATGGCGGGTACGCTGCTGGGCTTGGTGCTGATCAGCACGCTGGGTTACGCCATATCGCGGCCTACATTCCGGCTGAAGCGGCAGTACACAACCTTTATATTTATACCCATGCTGTTCTCGGGCGGGCTGGTGGCCACTTACATGGTCAACACCCAGCTGTATGGCCTCAAGAATACCTACCTGGCGCTGATACTGCCCGGTGCGTGCTCGACCTGGTATGCGATCATCATGCGCACGTTCTTCCAGACGACGCTGCCGGATTCCATCGTCGAATCGGGCAAGATCGACGGCGCATCCCAGACGAGGATATTCCTGCGGCTGGTGCTGCCCATATCGCTGCCTGTTATCGCCACGATCGGATTATTCCTGACATTCTCGTACTGGAACGCCTGGTACGGCGCGATGCTCTACCTGGACGCGAACCACCGCGAATTATATCCGCTGCAGTACGTTCTGGTCAACATTCAGCAGAGCATCTCGTTCATGGCGCGCAACGAGCAGTACTTCTCGGAGGCGGTTCGCAAGGACATCCCAGCCGAGAGCGCGCGCATGGCGATAGTGGTGGTGGTTGTACTGCCCATCGCGTGCTCGTACCCATTTTTCCAGCGGTATTTTGTCAGCGGCTTGACGATCGGCGCGGTCAAGGGTTAGAATAGGTAATTTCGGCTGTAAATGGGCCGGGATGTCCGGCCCGTTTCGCAATATGTTATGGAGGGATAGTTATGAGGAAATACTTAGCCTTGCTCCTGGCTGTGGCGCTTTGTCTCACGCTGGCCGCCGTGCCCGCGTCCGCGTCCCAGTCCTCGCCCACCAACCTGGTGTGGTGGCTCATTTGCCCATCGGTGCCCAAAGATGCTAAGCTAGTCGAGGATGCGGCTAACGCAGCCTCGGCCGAGAAGATCGGCGTAACGGTATCGATGAGTTACCTGCTGGCCGATCAGCTTAGCCTGTCGCTGAGCGCGGGCGAATACTACGACATGATCTTCACCTGCGAGTGGGCGAACAACTTCACCCGCAACGCGTACGACGGCCTGTACGCGGACATCACCGACCTGCTGCCCACGCTGACCCCCGGCCTGTGGGAATCGTTAGATCCCATCTACTGGGACTCGGCTCGGATCAAGGATCGCATATACGCCGTGCCCACCAAGAAGGATATGGGAACAGAAATGTTCTGGCGGCTGGACAGCGACTTCTTTGAGGGCGAATTAGGCTGGACGATCCCCGATACCATGACCTTCGCGGGTCTGGAGGAATACCTGGCGGCGTTCAAAGAGAAGCACCCCGACGAGTACCCGATATTCATCTCCCAGAACAGTCTTACAGGCATAACGAACTTCGCGCAGCGTGTGGTCGGCACGACACTCATCGTGCCGTACGAGTACGCGGGCACGGATAAGGGCACGACGATCATACCGTTCTACGAGTACGACGGATTTGTCGAACGCCTGACCCTCCTGCACAAGTGGTACACGCTGGGCTACATCAACCCGGACGCGGCCATCACCGAATCGGTCAGCTACGCCAACTACTCGGCGGTGCGTTCCGGCGCGGCTTGGCCGGGTTACACGGGCTGGGCGACCTCGTCCGGCCACAACGTGAAGATTTCCATGTACGATGGACCGTTCATGTCCACCGCCACCATGCAGGGAGCCATGCAAGCCATCAACGCTGGGGCGTCGCAAGCGAACATCGAGGCCTCGCTCAAGTACATGGAGCTGGTCGCCACTGACCAAGCCTTCCGCGACATCCTGATGTACGGCATCGAGGGCACCCACTTCAACTACCTGGAGAATGGCACCGTGCTGCGCACCCAGCAGGGCCGCGACAACTTCCTATTGGATGGATTCGTCCATGGTTCCGTCGCGAACGGCTCGGTTGAATCCTCCGAAACCACGCTGGCCGATCCGAACCTGTGGGATCTCGTGTACGCCAGCTATGAGAATGCCATCGTCAGCGACCTGGGCAGCTTCACACTCGATAGCACGGACCTGGATATCGAGCGCACTGCCATGCAAGCGGTGTGGGATAAGTACAAGTACGAGCTGATGACGGGCACCAGCGACCCGGCCGTCGTACTGCCCCAGATGAAGCAAGAACTGATCGCCGCGGGTCTTGAGAAGGTTCAGACCGAGGCGCAGAAGCAGTTGGATGCGTACCTTGCACAGCAGTAACAATCACGTTGGGGCGGGTCTTGTACCCGTCCTAATTCCCGCCATCGATCAGGCCATGATGGTACGCGTCCGACGCGCTATGCACGAGTACCCCGAGATTGGCTACGACCTGCCGCGCACGCTGGCATTGGTGCGGTCAGAGTTGGATGCCATTGGAATCCCTTATGAATTTGAAAAGTACGGTCCGTCCACGATCGTTGCGACGCTGGAACCGACAAATTCTGCAGGGGATTCGCGCCCGTTCACAATCGGTCTGCGCGCCGACATGGACGCGCTGGAGATTCACGAGGCCAACGACGTGCCCTACCGATCCAAGATCGACGGCCAGATGCACGCCTGCGGCCACGACTCGCACACCGCCATGCTGCTTGGTACGGCTAAAGCGTTGTGGGGTTTGCGCGATTCATTGCGCTGCCGCGTGAAATTCCTGTTCCAGCCCAGCGAGGAGCAGCGGCCCAGCGGCGCGCGCACCATGTGCCAGCACGGGGTGATGCGCGATATCGACTGCATACTGATGTGCCACGTCAATTGCGGCGATCCGGCGCACGCGCCATCGTGCTGCGCGGGCGTGACGAACGCAACCAGCCTGCGGTTCGTGATAACCACACGCGGACGCGCGGTGCATATCGCCTCGCAGAATATGGCCATCGACGCGTTAGCGATGGGACATAAAGTATATTCAGGCATACAGATGATGATCTCCCGCGAGGCGGATCCGTTCGACACGTGTGTCATAGCGGTGGCTACGATGCATGCCGGCACCACGTCCGCCGTCAACGCCGACACCTGCGTGATGACGGGTTCGATCCGGTGTTTGAAGGATTCCACGCGGGATTGGGCGCGTTCGCGCATGGAGCGTCTGGTCAAATCCGTCTGCCGCGAGATGGGCGGCGAAGGCGGCGTTGAGTTCGACGATCCGCCGCTGCCGTGCGCCGTCAACGACGAACGCTTGTACCATGCGTTTGTCGAATCCAGCCTGAAGGTTGTGCCGCGCGTGCTCCCGCTGCTGCCATCGCCCGGCGGCGAGGATTTTGCATACTATGAGCTGGAGAAGCCTGGCCTGCTCTTCGGCCTGGGCATGCGCAACAATGCGAAGGGTTTCAACAAGGCGGCGCACACCAAGGATTGGGACATCGACGAGGATGCGATGGAAACTGGCGCGCGGCTGTTCTGCCAGTTTGTGCTGGATAATCAGGAGGAATATTTGGTTAAAGGGTGAATGCCTTCGGCCTTCACCCTTTCATAATTATTATATCAACAATCCCCGACGCTTCGTATCATTATTGAGCAATTGGTCAAGAATTCTTGAGGTTGAGTGCTGCTACCGCTCCATCCGGCGGCTGCGGATAATGCCAGCCAATCGCCAGGATTCAGGCAGTGCGACCACGTGCCGCTCTGACTTTTTATGCTGGAGCTGGTGGCGTCCACATATTTCACGGGCAGGCCGTTCAGCGTCAATACCACACGCGGGTATTCCGGCGCTTGGTAATCCGCGCCGAGCGGGTTGGCGATCAGGAATTCAAACGCCACCTCATACCGTCCGCGCCGAGCGATGTTGAATTGCTGACCGTTGCGGTTCAGCGCCACGGCTTCGCTGTGAGTGCCGAACGATTGCTGCGGAAAGAAAACGGGCTGGTACGAACCATACGTCAGTTCCTGAAAATTCAACCCTGATGCGACTATGCCGTCGAATCCATGGCCGAGGTTATGGTCATGCTCGCGGCAGTGTTCGCGCTCCATCAGCTTCTTAGCCCAGCAAGGCTGGCCGTACCCCGGGATGAATGGGTTATACGGCGGATAATGCCCGCCGCCCGGCCGCGTCGGAAACGATGGGATGCGGCAGCCGTGGAACTCATGATGTCCATGCCCGCAGCACTCGTCATGGTGGTGATCATAATCACTATGATTGTAGTCATTGTGATCACAATGATCGTTATGGCCGCAGTGATCATGGTGCATATCGTGACAGTCATGATCTCTGCCAAATCCTGGATCAAATGGATTAATCGGACATGACGGCTTGTGGCCGTGGCGACAAGGCTTAGGCAGTTTGCGGCATGGATGCTTGCTGATGTGATGCGGCGGCGGGCAGTGCCCGCATTGGCAGCCGTGGGTATGGGGATGCCCGTAACGCAGTTCGCGGCACTCGTCGCACTCGCAGTACTCATCATGGCGCGGAATCGGCGGGCATGGCGCTGGGCGGTAGCATAGGTCGCAATCATCCGGCATCGGGTGGGGTTTCAGCGCCGGCCAATGTTTATATGACATAAATAATTAACCTCATTTCGTGTAAAACGATGATTGAAAATATAAAAAATATGAATTATAAGTTGTTGATCGTATAGCGTTTCAACACTGGAATAATATTACACAATAGAATATGCCCCACGTATGGATAGGGTGCAAAACAATATACTTAATAAATAACAAACCCGGCTAGCATCCATGCTTGCCGGGTTCATTGTATGCAAATGTAAGCTACACCTTAGGCGCTGCGTTCCAGCGCGAGTTTATCCGACACCAGCGCGATGAATTCCCCGTTGGTGGGCTTGGCATCCAGCGAGCAGACGTTGTTGCCGAATACCTGGTTGAGCACATCGATGCGGCCGCGTCCCCAAGCGACCTCGATCGCGTGGCGGATAGCGCGTTCAACCTTGCTCGATGAGGTGTTGAACTTCCGCGCGATGCCGGGATACAGCTCCTTGGTGATCCTGTTGATCATGTCCGGCGAATCCAGCACCATCTTGACGGCCTCGCGCAGGAATTGGTATCCCTTAATATGCGCGGGAATGCCGATCGTTAGGAATACATTCGTGATCCGCTCGTCCAGCGAGCGCTGCGGCGGCATCGCGATAATCGGCTGCGTATTCGGCTCGGGCCGGGGCATGGACCGCCGTGCGACGGCCTCCTGGATCCGCTGCAGCAGCACGGCCAGGTCGAACGGTTTGAGCATATAGTAGTATACGCCCAGCGCGATCGTGCGCACGATGAAATCGTCGCGGTTCAGCGCGGTCAGCGCAATAATCGCGGGCGGATTCGGCAGGCTCTTGTGCGAGAGCACTTCCAGCACCGAGAACCCATCCATTTTGGGCATTACCATGTCCAGCAGAACGACATCCGGATGCTCGGTCTCGATAAGGGCCAACGCTTGGATCCCGTCGTGCGCCTCGCCCACCAGGTTGATGTTGTCCTGCTTCGAGAAGAACTCCTTTAACATCCCACAGACTTCCAGGTTGTCATCCACGACTACCAGTCGAATGCTGTCCATCCTTTAACCTCCGCCCCCTTACTATGGTTTCATCTTGTGAATTCTGAGCGCTGCGTCGCTGTCGAACGCTGTCGCAACCGCTCATATAGGATAATGATTATCCCTGTCACACCTATTCTAACACATCTATGAGATTTTGTGAAGTACCTAATTTCCAAATATTCACAAAATATTTGGAAATGCGTGAGTACTCAAGAATCCCTAAGGTTAATGGTTTGTCGATTTGCAACGATAAACCATTAGCTTAACACCACAGTGTTGAACCCCTGTGCACTCCATGCAGTCCTCATACATTAGACGAATCAAAGGGTGAATTTGTGCCGTTTATATTTTGTTTTGTAAAGTGGGGAATTTTGGTGCGGTAAACCTATCGCCTGCGGGCGGACTGCCCCAACTGCGGTTGGGGACTTGTTACTTTTCCCGTCCGTGGGAAAAGTAACCAAAAGGACGGCCAAAGAGGGAGGGCACTGTGCCCTCCCTCTCTGGACTCTCCCTCCTCAATGTTGGCTCCGC
>BNUH01000072.1 GCA_025997215.1 Clostridia bacterium | reverse complement strand
AAGGAATAAATGTCATATTTTTACCACCATATTCACCTGAGTATAACCCGATAGAATTAGCCTGGTCAAAAATGAAAGCATATCTACGCAAAGAAAAAGCAAGGACAGCCGAAGATCTTGTTTGCGCAATTGGAAAGGCGTTGGAAACCCTCACTAATGATGACTGCTTAGGGTGGGTCAAACACTGCGGCTATGGTCTATAATAAATCAAATTGCTATATGGACACGCCGGACTCTCTGCGGTGGGTTAGCGGTGGCGGCGAAAAGGAAACCAAGAATAAAGAAATGACCTGCCGGGTATTTGCCGCAAAGCTATTCGACCTGATGAAATGGGATACGCAATATCGCTACAAACTCCTCGGCAAACCAGCTGTATGCGATAAAGAAATGCTGTTTCTGTTTAAGCTGACGGATTTTGAGATGTTCGTCTCAAGTAAAGCGAACAAACGCCGCGCTCCTTACTATCCGGAGGATTGGCGCGACTATTTTGGAACTCCAGCCACGGAGCATGAGGAATCATACAAGATCGATCTGGCTGACGGGTACATTACTACGAGGAGGGATATGGTATGAAATCGTTTGACAACTACGCCATCGGCGATGTGAATTTGGATGGCTTTCAGGTGGTGCGGGGGAATTATTTCAACCGGCAAATCGAGCCGTATATGTCTTTCAAAGAAACCGGCATTTCATTCAATGTTTCAGCTTATAAGGCGTTGAACTGTGTTTCCACTGTGCAGATCATGGTCAATCAAGTGAATCGCAAGATTCTAGTCCGACCAATCAGCTCTGATGATACTGATTCAATTGCTTGGCTCAAAAACCCGGACAATCCGGATTCTAGGCCAATCGAATGCTCCGCTTTCACACGTCCACTGTATGAAATGTGGAAATGGAAGCAAAAAACACGTTATAGAGCATACGGAAAGCTGGTGCAGAGCGATAAAAAGCTGATGCTGCTCTTTGACTTTTCTTCTCCGGAGATTATACCGCCGGGGCGTCAAAACCCAGTTTCTGGAGGGATATAGCGTGAAAACACTTCCAGCTGTATCCAGGCACGGCCGCGCGCTCGTTTCCATTCCTAGTTATGCCGCTCGCGGTTGAGGCGGAATGGAGCTTATATGCCACAACCACATAGCTCTTACGCCCCCAGCACCGACAGCGCCAGGAACACCACCCCGCATACCAAATCCGCCGTCAACCGGCACGTATCCTTCTGAACATCCTCCAGGTCATCGAAGCTGATGATGTTCTCATCTACATAATCGATCATGTCGCCGTAGGCGCGTTTGGGTTTGCGCTTCCATTCGAAGAGGCGCTTATCGAGTATAGGCGTTTTGATGCCGTCCAGTCGTAAGTACGCCATCCAGCCCATACTTAAGAATAACACTCCAAAAAAAATGCAAGATAAGGCCCATTTTGGCAGCGCTGTCTCGGCTCCGAATTCCTTCCATAGGAACGCCGCTGTTAGACCGAGTATCGCCCGGGTGAATATCATGTATATGGTCGGCCTGATCATATGCTTTCGATAGTGTGTGCGGCGCGGTTTTTTCATTGTGCAGCCGCTCCTTTCCAAATCGATTAATCATTATTAGTATACGCCTATCCCGCGCGCTAATCAAAAATGAATTATCGCCAAACGCAACTTGCATATTCGACGAGAACTGCGCATAGGTTTCTTGACAATACGCGCTTTACTGTGCTATAATCCAACTCAGTCTATACAGGTTACAACCTGATCAATCCCAGTTTCGACAAGGAGGAAGGCACATGAAAAAGGTTTTATCCTTAGCGCTCGTTCTGGCCATGCTGTTGAGCATGGGCGCGGTCGCCGCCTATGCCGCGCCGCTCAATGAGCTGCACACCTATGAGATTGCAAACCGTGAGATGGAGAACTTCAATCTCCTGCACACCCAGCTTGCCGTTGACTCGAACGTATTGACCAACTGCTTCGATGGTCTGCTGACCAACGATCCCAAGGGCGCGCTGGTTGGCGCGGCCGCCAAGGAATGGTCCAGCGAGGACGGCGGCAAAACGTGGACATTCATACTGAACGACGGCATGACATGGGTCGACAAGGACGGCAACATCAAGGCTGACGTCGTCGCCTCCGACTGGCTGTGGGGTCTTGAGTGGATATTGAACTTCGCCAAGAACGACGCCGTCAACACGTCCATGCCCATCGAGATGGTGGCGGGCGCGGGCGATTATTATGAATATACCAAGGCGCTGGCCGAATCGGAAGGCGTAGAAGCCGCCAAAGCCCTGGGCCTGGAGAAGTTCCTGGAGCTGGTCGGCATTTCGGCGCCGGACGACAAGACGCTGGTATATACCTGCGTCGACAAGTTCAGCTATTTCCCCAGCGCCACCACCTATCAGTGCCTGTATCCCGTATCCGGCAAGCTGCTGGAGGAGATAGGTGTGGAAGGTTTCTACACGGTAACGTGGGATACCCAGTGGTACTCGGGACCGTATACCATTACATCATTTATCCACTCGAACGAGAAGGTACTCACACCCAACCCGAATTATTTCAACAAGGCGAACATCACGACGTTCGACTCCGTCGTAGTCAAGATGGTGGATTCGATTGACGTCGCGTTCTCACTGTTCCAGACCGGGGAATTGGATCATGTATCCTTGAGCCAATCCACCCTGAACACCATCTACAACAGTACCTCCAATGAATTCCATAAAAACTTGGCGGAAATGCTGCCTACCAAATTCTCCTGGCAGATTCACTTCGCCTTCGATAAAAAGACGGAAGCCGGCGAGCCGGACACCAACTGGAATACCGCCATCGCCAACGAAGCGTTCCGGTTGAGCTGGTTGTATGGCCTGGATCTGACTACTTACCTGGCCCGGACCAACGCCATCAATCCCCTTTCGTGCCTGAACTATGTCTATACCGCCAACAATGTATCCGTTAACTCGGCTGGTGTGGATTACACTCAATTGGTTCGCGACGAGATTGGATTGCAGTATTCGAGGGAATCCTTCAACCGCTTGGACGCCGACAAGGCCGCCGCTTACAAGGCGCAGGCCATTGAGGAGCTGACCGCGAAGGGCGTGGAATTCCCCGTCGTCATCGACTACTACATCGCCGGCGCTAACCAGACCCAGAAGGATACCGCTGATACCCTGGCCCAGATGTTCAGCGATTACCTCGGCGACGACTATGTGAAACTGAACACCAAGACGTACGTGTCGTCTCTGGCGCAGGAAGTGCGCAATCCGCAGCTGGCCTCCATCTACATCAACGGCTGGGGCGCGGACTTCGGCGATCCCGTCAATTTCCTGGGGCAGGAAACATACGGCGACGACAACGCCTACTATTCGCAGAGCTACTCCAAGATCAACAACGCAACCGATGAACAGCTGATCGCCGACTACAAGGAATTCACGCAGCTGGTCAACGACGCGAAGGCGATCACGGACGATATGGATTCGCGCTACGCGGCGTTCGCGAAAGCCGAAGCCAACTTCATCAACCATGCGTTTACCATCCCGCTGTACCTGGATGTTCAGTGGCAGCTGACCGCCATTAACGATTACACCAAGGTGTATAGCGCGTATGGCATTCAGAGTTATCGCTACATCAACTGGGAGACTAATTCCGATCTGTACACCACGGAAGATTACGCCGCGTTCGCCGGTAAATAATCGATTTTGTTTAAGGCTTGGATTCTGTGGAGGTTCCGCGAGGAACCTCCCAGAATCGTTTGTCATATAGACCTATAATACGGATTTATTATTCTGTTTCATAATCTGTAGGAAGCCGGGAGGAAACAATATGGTCAGGTACACGATAAAGCGTCTGTTACAATCCGTATTCACGGTGCTGCTCGTGGTGACGATTGTTTTCCTTCTGCTGCGGATGATGCCCACCGATTACTACTTCACCGAGGATGAGCTGATCAAGCTCACCGATGTGCAGAAACATGATCGGCTGCAGGCGGCCGGGCTGCTAGATCCGCCACTGACGCAGCTGGGTCGGTTTTACACAAAATTATTCACGAAGCTGGATCTAGGCACCAGTCGGCGCGTCCAGGCAAACAAACCCGTTGTAGATTTGATAGCTAGCAAATTCTCCATCTCGATGCGGCTGGGGTTGACCGCGCTGGGTATAGCCCTCGCCATAGGTGTGGTACTGGGCGTCCTGCAGGCGCGTTTTAAGGATGGTATCATAGATAATATAGGCACCGCATATACGATATTCATCAACGCTGTGCCCAGTTTGGTTTCATATTCGCTTGTGTTGGCGTTCGGCGCGAGGATTCTGGGTCTGCCTTCCATGTATTCCGTCCGGAAACCAGGCCCGTCATCCATCCTGCCTATCGTCTGCCTGGCGATGGGCTCGCTGGCGGGCTATATGCTGTGGATTCGCCGCTACATGGTGGATGAACTGAATAAAGATTATATCCATCTTGCAAAGTTGAAGGGATTGTCTACACGAAGCGTCATGTTTCGACACGTGCTGCGCAACGCGTTCGTGCCGTTGGCGCAATATCTGCCATACTCGATATTGCTGACTGTCGGCGGGTCGCTGTTGGTGGAGCGGTTCTTTTCTGTGCCGGGGATGGGCCCGCTGCTCACCGACGCGATCTCGCGTTATGATACCAATGTCGTGCAGGCCATCGTTATGCTGTATGCGTCTTTGGGAATACTCGGCGTATTCCTGGGCGACGTGCTGATGACGCTGATCGATCCACGTATTCGCCTGACCGCGAAGGAGGTGTCGCGCTGATGAACGGTGAAATTGTGAATGCCGAACCCATCAACCTGGCTATTAATACGGCGGCCATCGATACCGTCGACGAGCCAGTGCATGATCGCGTCTATGTGAAATCCCACGCGAAGCTACCCGAGCGTCAGCCATTCGAGTACGCCGAGTTCCACGCGCAGTCCGCGGAGCGAACTGGTTATTCCGAATACTCCTACTGGAAAAGCGTGCTGCACGAATTCGTGCAGCAGAAGAGCGCCGTGGTCATGCTGATTATATTCGCGCTGCTGTTCATATTCACGTTCGTGGCGACGGCGATCAGCAAGTTCGATGTGCATCATCTGCGCATCGTTGACTCGCTGATGTTCACCGCGCCTAACAATGAATTCTGGTTCGGTACGGATAATATGGGCCGCGATTACTGGTCGCAGGTGTGGTACGCCACAAGGACGTCCATCTTACTGGCCGTGTCCGTCTCGGTCGGGCAGATTTTGCTGGGCGTGATAATCGGTCTGGTTTGGGGTTATGTGCGCAAGCTGGATCGGTTTATTACAGAGGTTTATAACTTGATTGATAATATTCCCACTATCATATATATGACGTTGATCGCGCTGATGATCGGCAAGAGTTACCTAATCATAGGGCTTGGCATCGTCGCGTTCGGATGGCTGGCGACGGCGCGAAACGTGCGCAACCTGGTATTCATGTACCGAGACCGCGAGTATAACCTGGCCTCGCGATGCCTGGGCACCAGTCTGTGGCGCATCTTGACGAAAAATATACTGCCATACCTGATCAGCGTGGTCATACTGCGGCTGGCGCTGGCTATACCAGCCACTATCGCCTATGAAACGACGCTGGCCTATCTGGGATTGATGGATATATCCACGCCATCGCTGGGTATATTGCTGCGCAATGCCCGCAGTTTTTTCCTGGATTATCCTTATTTATTGATTATACCAGCGGCCATTGTATCCGTTATAACGGTCACCTTCTATCTGGTGGGCAACGCTTTATCCGACGCGTGTGATCCGCGCAACCATGTATGATAGGAGACGTAGCAGATGAGTGAAATTATGAATAAAGACATAAACGCCGCTGAAGCGAACCTGGAATCGCGCGTAAAGCAAATCCTGTCCAGCGTACCCATACTATCCGCGAAGGATGTCGAGGTCGACTTCACACTGCGTGGCCAGCGCTTGAAAGCCCTGCGCGGGATCTCGCTGGATTTGTACGACGGGGAAACCCTCGCGATCGTCGGCGAATCCGGTTCCGGCAAGTCCGTATTCGCCAAGTGTTTCGTCGGAATGCTGGATAAGAATGGTTCGATCGTCGGAGGTTCGATACAATACGACGGCCGCGATCTGGTTCAGTTCACCACGGAACGGGAATGGCGGACGATACGCGGCAAGAAGATCGCCATGGTTACGCAAGATCCCATGACCAGCCTGAACCCCTTAAAAAAGATCGGCATCCAAATCCAGGAAGCCATCGAGTTGCACCAGGGCTTGCACAGCGAACAGGCCAGGAATGAAGCCATTCGCCTGTTGGAACTGGTGGGCATCCCGAACGCGCAGCGCCGCTTTTCCCAGTACCCTCATGAATTTTCAGGTGGAATGCGTCAGCGCGTAGTAATCGCTATCGCGGTCGCGTGCAAGCCGCAGATTCTAATTTGTGACGAGCCGACCACCGCGCTGGACGTTACCATTCAGGCGCAGATACTCGACCTGATCCGCCGCCTGCAAAAGGAACAAGGCATGACCATCGTCTACATCACCCATGATTTAGGCGTCGTCGCTAAAGTGGCTGACCGCGTGGCGGTCATGTACGCCGGTCAGATCGTAGAGATCGGCATGGTTAACGAGATATTCTTTACCTCCCGGCATCCATACAGCTGGGCGCTGCTAAGCGCGCTGCCGCAGCTGGGCGTAAAGGGCGAAAACCTTCCGGTCATCGACGGCACGCCGCCCAATCTATTCAACAAGGTTGTCGGCGACTCGTTCGCGCCGCGCAATCGCAAGGCGTTGAACATTGATTTCTTGGAAGAGCCGCCCATGTTCGACGTGACGCTCACCCACCGCGCAAAAACTTGGATGCTCGATCCGCGTGCGCCCAAGACCGAGCCGCCCAACTTCATACGCAAACTAAGCGAGGGGTTATCGGGATCGAACAGCGGCGTTTCATTTGAACCGTCGGTTCGTAAACAACCGGAAAACGATACTCGGCGTGAACCGCTCATTGAACTTAAGAACCTGCAGGTAACATTCGGCAGCGGCAAGCGGAGATTCGTCGCCGTTGACAATGTTAGTTTCACAATATATCGGGGCGAGACGTTCTCGCTGGTGGGAGAGTCGGGTTCGGGCAAGACGACCATCGGCCGCGCGATCGTCCGGATCAACCCGATCACAAGCGGCGAGGTGCTGTACAAAGGCCGCAAAATCAGCGGTAAAATCTCCAAAGCGCTGGATTTGGAGGTCATCCGCAGTATGCAGATGATCTTTCAGGATCCTATGGCGTCGCTGAACGAACGCGCCAAGGTGGACTATATAATATCAGAAGGGTTGCTAAATCATCATCTTTATAAGGACGACGATGAGCGCAAGGCCAAGGTGCAGAAGGCGCTGGACGAGGTCGGTCTGCTGCCTGAATTCTCCAGCCGATTCCCGCACGAATTCTCTGGCGGCCAGCGTCAGCGCATAGGGATCGCGCGTTCGCTTATACTGGAGCCAGAATTCATCGTAGCCGACGAGCCCATCTCCGCGTTGGATGTATCGATCCGCGCACAGGTGCTGAATCTTCTGAACGAACTAAAGAAGAAGCATGGATTGACGTACCTGTTCATCGCCCACGACCTGTCCGTAGTGCGCTTCATCTCCGACCGCATAGCGGTCATCCACCAGGGGCACATCGTCGAGATGGCGCAAACCGAGGAGCTGTTCCGCAATCCGCTGCATCCGTATACCCAATCCTTATTCTCCGCCGTGCCCAACCCTAATCCCTTCCTGGAGCGCAACCGGCGGTTGATGGTATACGACGCCTCCGTGCACGACTACACCAAGGATGGCCCTGTATGGCGCGAAATCGTCCCCGGACATTTCGTCTACGGCAATCAGCACGAGATGGATGGGTATCACAGGGCGCTGGCGTAGAAAATTAAGGTATACATAGACCCCGCGAAAGCAATGTTGTCGAGTTGGTGACATTGCTTTCGCGGGGTTTTTCGTTTGACTACGATCCAATATCTATGCATTTCGAGCAAAATATGTAAGAATTGCAGAACAGCTGTTAACGCATAAAGCAAAAATAAGCAAATTTGCTTTCTAACATATTTGGGCACAATACATGTCGATAAATGCTAAAATATCCTATTCCTTCAGACTCCCCCTGACGATCCCCTTTGCGAAATGCTTTTGCAGAAATGGGTAAACACACATGATCGGCAGTAAAGCAATGAATATCTTAGCGCCGTTGGCGCCATCGGCCGTCACATTCGCAATCACATCTTCCAGATAGAATGCGGCGTCCGTGACTTCCGTATTCACAATAATGATTGATCGCAGATATGTTTGCAGCGGCTTCAAAGTTTGGCGGTTGATGTAAATCATTCCGTCAAACCACGCGTTCCAGTGGCCCAGTACGATGAACAGCGAGATAGTGGCTATCGACGGTAAGCATGCCGACCTGGCTGTTCGCAACCTCTTCTTTGAGGATATTGGTTACCGCAAAGTCGCTCTTGATGACGCCGTCTTTGTACATCTCCTGCAGCTTAAGCAGACCGGGCTTCACGGCGTCCAGCGTCTTTGCCCTAACATAGCTGCCGTCGTCCAACTGCGTCCATGTGCCGAGTACTACACCGTAGGCGGCGAAGAACGGTTCGCTTACGTTTGTCATACCCAATCCGATGGTGTTTTCGCCGCCGAGCTTGGCAGCCTGGAAAGCCTTGGCGACGGCAATCATTTCGTCGATCGTCTTAGGCGCTTCCATGCCCACCGCATCCAGCCAATCCTGGCGAATGTGCAGAACCTTCGTGTTGTTATACGCGTTGCCGATTTGCGGGAAGCCGACGAACTCGCCGTCATAGATTCCGGTGGAGAGCGATTCGGGGCTGGTTCCTACCGCCTCTTTAAGAAGGCGGCCTTGGCTGTAATTATCATAGGCCTCGGTGAGATCTTGCAGCACGCCGTTCTCCGCCATCACGTTGTACATCGTTTTCGATGAAATGATGATGTCCGGCAGATCGCCGCTGGCCAGGCCAGTGCTGATGCGGGCGTTGAGCGCCTCCTCGTTCTCGGCGACGATCTTCTCTACCTCGATGTTCAGGTACTTGAGATACGCGTCGATCCAAGCGTTCTGGGTGGCCGACTTCCGCGTCGGGTCGCTGGAGTCGTACTGCATCGAGCTGTCCTTCAGGTCGGTAGACAGCACAGTGATCTTGATGGGTTCGGGATACTTGCCGTACACGTCGGGTGCTTCCTGCGCGAACGACACCGATACGGCGGTCGTCATTGTCAGTATGATCGCCAGGGTCATGATGAGTGCGAGAGCCTTTTTCATGGGTTGCCTCCTCGTTTGACGAATTTCGTTTATTGAGTTGATTATATCCTAACATGCGCGGTGAGCAAAGATAATTCTATTTATTTGTCATTTCTTCTCCTATCTTGCACCATGCACTAAAGACGGGTTTACATTGTTGGACTGTACTGTTAGAATCAATAAACGAAGGGGGGAATGGATATGCGAAAGCACCAGCCGACGATACGCGCCAAGCTGCTTGTATTGCTGTTTGCCATCCTCCTGCCGCTGGTTATCGTCCAGACGTATATGTTCGCTTGGGGGCAGAACGCCATATTTGGCGAGGTAAGCAGCGCCGCCGCTTCCAACGTGGTGTATCTGCGTGAGACATTCATCTCCGATTTACAGGGGATTCAGACGCAGTTTCTCTATCTGCTGAATAATTTTGATATATCCAACTTCTTTGTGATGCATGACTATATGCCGGCATCAGAATACTATATGAAAGCGCGCGATATACGGGATCTATTATTGTTGATGTCCAACATCGAGCCGATGCTCTCGGAGATCAGGCTGCATTACGTTTCAAAGAATATAACGATATCCTCTCTCAACGGCATGAAGCCCCTGTCCTCAAGCGACGCGCAGCTTCTCCTGCACGCCTATCGCACCCAACATTCGATGCTACTGCATGAAGGAAATATGTGGTCGGTGGCGCATGTATATCCGGAAATCGCAGTCGCGCGCGATTCACAGCCGGTATACTATGTTCAAGGCATATTGAGCATTAATCAGATTATCCGCCACCTGTCCTCGTTCAGCAAATATAGCAATAAGAACGCCATATTGATCAACCACAACACCGACGGCATGCTGTCCAGCGCCGTCGACTTAAACTTGAATGTGCAGACGATAAAGGACATTATCATCCCGCAGACCGATGAAGAGGTTTACAGCTTTTCCGACAGGATTAACGGCGTTGAATACTATATCGTCGGCTGTTATTCCAGGCTGATCAACTGCTCGTTTGTGCAGATCATTCCGCAGTCCGCGCTTCGTGGAACCGCCGACCGCTTTCTGCTGTTTATCATTATACTAAGCGTGTTGGTTGTGTTCGTGCTGATCGGCTTTGCGCATGTGGTATCCAAGCATGTGCGCCGTCCGGTTAATGATTTGGTGCAAGGCTTTTACAAAGCTGGTCAAGGTGACTTCTCCGTTAAAATTGACGGTAAGTATTCCTGGGAATATAACGAATTAGCCAACGGTTTCAACGCGATGACGCAGCAGATTGACGAACTGATCGAGGATAATTATGAACAGACCATCCGTTTACAGTCAGCCGAACTGAAGCAGCTTCAGGCGCAGATCAATCCGCACTTTTTGTACAACAGCTTCTTCTTCCTACGGAACGCGATCGATTCCCACGAGGCTGATCAGGCGTCTTTATTCGCTGGTTATCTGGGCAAATATTTCAGCTTTATAACTAAGCAGCAGGATATTCTGCCGCTATCGGTGGAATATGAGCATGCCCTTACCTATCTTAATATCCAACTGCTACGCTTTGAAGGTTTCATCAGCGCACAGATTCAGCCGCTGACCGACAAGCTGAAGGCAGTCCCAGTGCCTCGGCTCATATTGCAGCCCATATTCGAGAACATAATGCACCACGGGTTCAGCAAGAACATGGAGAGTGAAACTGTAGCCATGAGTTTTGACGAATCGGATGAGTATATATCCATCAGGATCGAGGACAGCGGCGGCGATCTATCCGACGAGAGGATTGCGGCGATGAACGCGTCGCTGCTTGAGAATACGCCGCTTAACATCACCAGCGGATTGTGCAATATCCATATGCGCCTGAAGCGATTTATGGGCGCTGCATGCGGACTGTCGTTCACGCGCAGCAGTTACGGCGGATTGTGCGTTGAGGTGCGGATTAAGGAGGTCAAGTAGATATGCTGATAGCCTTTCGTATACTGATCGTCGACGACGAGCCTCCGGTCGTTGACGCCATCACCACCCTTCTCGAACAGCAGAGCGATCTGCAGCTCGAGATATATAACGCCTATCGCGGCAATCAGGCGATTGAGATAATGAAGGAAGGCAAGATCGATCTGCTGATCACGGACATCAACATGCCGGATATCTCCGGTTTGGATCTGCTGGAAACCGTCAGCCGTATCTGGCCGCTCTGCCGTACCCTCATTTTGACCGGGTATTCCGATTTTTCATACGCGTACAACGCGATCAAGAATAAGGCTGCGGGTTATCTGCTCAAGACAGAGGATAATGAAACGATCGTCCGCACTATCCGGACAATACTGGATGATATACAAACAGCGCTGAATTTGCCGGATCTGCCGAAAGAGCCGGGTATTCAGGATGAAATGGGAAGGAAACTGCTGTCGTTCATTGTCGGAAGCGAGGACATTTCGACATTGCGCCGCTTGCATACGCTCGAGCTGCTGGGGTTCTCGGCGGATGATCAGATCTGCGTGATCAGCTGTTTCTTTCAGAAGGATCAGTCTGCGTTTGTACCGGCGCATCGGCTGCTGACGCATTATTTGAAAGGGCAGCTGATTCACATTGCGTCGATGCAGGACTCGGCTAACAGCGCTGTATGGTTGATATCCCTCAAAGAGATGGACGATTGCCCGATAGACGTGTGGCTTAAAAACACGCTGGAGATCGTGCAGAACTCGCTCCGGCAAACATTCGGGGTCAAAGTATCCTTTGCGTTCTGTCCGCCTCTGCGGGGTCAATCACAGCGGATAGCTCAGTATTACCGCTCGGCGCTGATGCATTGGGAAACGCTCGGCGGTCAAGGCGGTACGCACGTATTCACCTTGAGCGGCGACCCAATGGTGGGCAACGATTCGGCCAGGAACACGGTTCGGTTTATATATGATTATATACACGAACATATCGGCGAAAACATATCGCTGCTATGCCTGGCGAACGCATCGGGTTACAACGCTACATACCTATCCAAGCTGTTCCATCGGGTAACGGGCGAAGCGCTGAACCGATACATTGCCAAGAAAAAGCTGGAGTATATCGAATCACAAATGAAAGACTCAACGCACAGCATCGATGAAATCGCAAAGCAGGCGGGCTTCAAAAATCGGCCATACTTCAACCGATTCATCAAGAAGGAAACGGGGTTATCGCCATCGGAACTGCGTGCTTCGATTCAGTATCCATCCGTCAAGGATGATAACGTCTGAATTATTCGTTTTGGTTTCAGCATCACGCAGAAGGAAGGGATCGATTATGAAGAAAGTAACAATCTCATTATGCGGCTCGTGGCGCATGCACTGGATGGAACACAGCCGATACATCAAGCTCGACACAGCGCCGACCAGCGCTGCGGCGTTGAGTTCGTTAAGGCTTGATGAAGCCGAAGCCGTGGTGCCCGGCAATTTTGAGCTGGATCTATACCGCGCGGGAAAGATTGCCGATCCCTATTTCGGCCTGAACCCGCTGAAGATCCAGGAACTTGAGAACATGCATGTATGGTATCATCGGCAGTTTGAGTTGAAGCTGGATAGCGTTGAGAATGCGTATCTGCGGTTCGAAGGGCTGGATACCTTTGCGGTCGTGTATGTCAACGGAGTGCATGTGCTATCCGCTGATAATATGCTGATCCCGCATGAGGCTGCCGTAGCCTGCTTCAGAGCTGGTAATAATGAGATTCTTGTGCACATAAAACCATGCGCGATTATGGCGCGGGATTATGATCTCCCTGTCGGTGCGCGCGGAGACCTATATTGGTACGGCATGATCGGCGTGCGCAAGGCTGCGCATATGTTTGGCTGGGATATTTCGCCAAGGATGCTGTCGGCTGGAATCTGGCGTCCGGTTAGTATAGTTATAAAGAAGAATGAATACATGAAGGATGTGTATGCATTTACCAGCAGAATTACGGCGTCAGGCGACGCAGACATCGACGTGGTGTTTACTACTGTTCTAGAAGGCGATCATGTTCAGGATTATACCGTTTCAGTGCATGGGCAGTGCGGCGAAAGCGTCTTTGATAAGCAAACCAATCTATGGCATAATATGGGCAAATTGTCGATTCGCGTTAGCAATCCGCAGCTGTGGTGGCCGCGGTATGCCGGAGATCCCAATCTATATGATGTAACGCTTACCCTCAATTACAAGGGTGAAGCTATCGATACTTATACATTGAAAACCGGTATCAGAACCGTTCGACTGGAACGCACCAGCACAACGGACGAATCGGGGCGCGGCGACTTTACATTCTATATCAACAATAGAAAGGTGTTCATTTGCGGCACTAACTGGGTGTTTGCCGATGCACTGCACAGCAACGACATCAACCGGATTCCGCGCATGCTTGAGTTGTTAACGGATATAGGGTGCAACGCCGTCCGCACATGGGGCGGGAATGTTTATGAAGATGATCTGTTCTATGACTATTGCGATGCTCATGGTATATTGATCTGGCAGGATTTCGCAATGGGCTGCGGTGTATACCCCCGCGACAAGCGGTTCATGGATTCATTCGAAAAGGAAGCTGCGATAATCATCCAGCGTCTGCGGAATCATCCTGCGCTGATGATATGGGTCGGCGACAACGAGTGCGACGAAGCGGCCGCGCAGTGGGATGCCCTATCCCGCAACCCCAACGAAAACACGATCACGCGCAGACTGCTGCCCGAGCTGCTAGCCATGCATGATTATTCGCGTCCATACATTCCAAGTTCGCCGTATATTGATGAAGCGTGCTATCAGAAAGGCACGCGGTATAACACAGAGAAACATCTGTGGGGGCCGCGCGGGTACTTCAAGAGCGATTACTATACGCATTCAATGGCGCATTTTGTCAGC
>BNUH01000071.1 GCA_025997215.1 Clostridia bacterium | reverse complement strand
AGATTCCCCTGCTTGCATATGCTTTATTATGTCCGCTCGTTTCTCGTTGTTTATCGGCTTCGCCATCTCTATCACCCCTCCTGTCTTTTAGTTTATCACTTGGACTGCGATATGTCAAGGGGCTATACCGGCGTAGGACGGCTGAACAGGATACTCCAACTCGCCGTTATCGTCGAACACAAGGTCTTGGGTGTCGTCGTCTATGCGCAGTGTGTAAGTGTCGGCGGGCATGGCGTCGCCTCCGTTTACAGTTTTACTAAAAACATTTATCAAAATAGAAAAACAAAACCGCTCCCGGGTGGGGGGCGGTTTGGATAATTGGTAAGTGCTATTTATTTAGCTCCTCATCGTGAGTACCTGTTCCGATGGCGATTAAGAGTAGCTGCTCTTTAATAATTTTGTAAACCAGTAACCAGTCCGGTTCGATATGGCATTCTCGCAAGTCTTTCAAATCGCCTTTTAGCTGATGATCCTTGAATTTGGCTTCGAGTTTCTTACCGCTCGCCAATACAGACAGTACACTTTCTAACTTTTCAATGTCCTTGCCCCGCTTTGACATGCGCTTAATGTCGCGCTTAATCCGTGCTGTGAATTCAATTCGAAGCATTGTCAGTCCTCCAACATGGACTTAATGGCTTCGTGAG
The DNA here is from genome assembly GCA_025997215.1 of Clostridia bacterium. The sequence goes on along the minus strand of BNUH01000071.1, from coordinate 13,505 downwards.
CCGTATCAAACGGGCCGTATAGGTTTCTGCCAAGCCGGGCATCTTCGATGGCTTCCATCATCTCCGCATTGTAACGAGGTTTCGTAGCTTCAAACGGCAGCCCGCTAGCGTTAAGCGCGGCTACGAAAAACATTCGTACAGCCGTTGCCGTATCCATTCCTATATCGCGGAACAGTTTATCCACATCCCGCTTTAGTGAATCGTCAACGCGCATGGTTAATGTGGCCATAGATGTCACCCCTCACACTTACATTCTATGGCTATCGTACACTAAGCGCGCAAGTTTGTCAATAACAATCATGGATTTGTTAGTACAGCGTTAAGGCCACGGCGTAATGCTCCCTGTAACGTGCAGGTTCCCGTTTATCGTCACATTACCCGTTAGAGCAATCGTTGGGGCGGTTACTGTCGCGGACACGCCAGCTTTGACCGTTGCGGTTGTACCTGCCTCGACATTGACCTCCAATTCAGATTTCACATTAATCGGCTGTGTGCTGATAATGTCGATATGTCCATCAGGCCAAACGACCAGATAATCCTTGCCGTCGGTTGTGCCGAATCCGAATGTCCCGGGTGGGAGCCGGCTGGCCGTGTTCCCAAACGGGTTTGCGCGAATTATTGCCCCACAAGGCTATGCGCGCTGGTATGTTATCGTTTACTGCCGCAAACTGCAAGCCATGTTTCTTGCACCATGTGAGCGCTTCGTTCAGCAGGTCACCTTCGCGGCATGTCCATAGTACAATATTGGCGCCGTATCTCTGCGCCTCTTTAGCAAGCTTGATAATAGCCTCTCTCGCATTGCCAATGTCGGGATATGCGTCACTGCATAGTGTCCCGTCAAAATCGATTGCTATGACATAACCGCGCCTATGCGCGGCCATGAACTCCCGTGCCGATAACTCGCACATCGCCAAAGGCGAACGCACAAGCGCCTGAAGGTTGGCTATGACGAGTTATGGGACGATAGAGCGGTTAGCATGTGAGCATGGAACGAAAAGGGAGGCTAAACGGAAATGACGACTGAATGTGTTGCGGCGGATTATTGCGCTGGTTGGCCCACAGGCTGCATTGAATGCCCGTACTATTCAACGGAGCCTACGCAAGCGAACGAGGATGATATGTACGACGATTTGTTGTTTATCGAGGAAGGCGAGGATCAATAATTGAAATGAAGGGCAATGAAGCTAAAAAAGGATCGTTGTTATCAACGAAATATTTTCTAACGCTATCTTGACAAAACAGACTCAATCTGTTAGAATGTTAGAAAATATGTTCGGAGGTCGTAGATATGATCTACAAGGAATGTGAAACTGTTGAACTGAAACAGCAGGTAACCGATGATATTAAACTAACGGTTGTAGCCTTTGCTAACAGCGCTGGCGGAACGGTTTATGTCGGCGTTCACGACAACGGCGAGGTGCTCGGACTGAAAATCGCACAGGCGGATTTGCTATCCGTCAATAACTCGCTGCGTGACGGCATTAAGCCCGATATTACACTGTTTGCACATAGCCGTATTGAGACGGTTGACGGTAACGAAATAATCGTCATTGACGTTCAGCGCGGCACCAACCGCCCATATTACATCGCAGGCAAGGGCATACGACCGGAGGGGGTGTACGTTCGTCACGGCGCGGCTTCTGTTCCTGCGACTGATACTGCGATTCGCAGGATGATTCGCGAAACGGACGGCGACAGCTACGAAAAATTGCGATCTGTCGAGCAAAATTTGACGTTCACGTCTGCGGCTGCGGAGTTCAGCAAAAGAAAAGTGCCGTTCGGCACGGTGCAAATGGGAACTCTCGGTATGGTAAGCGTGGATGGCGTTTTTACCAATCTTGGCTTACTCTTATCGGAGCAATGTGTGCACACCATAAAGACCGCCGTGTTTCAAGACACTACCCAGCAAACATTCAAAGACCGCCACGAGTTTCAAGGGTCACTTTTCGATCAGATTAACAACGTTTATGATTACCTCGATATGCACAATCAGACGCAAGCGACGTTTGATAAACTACTGCGAATAGACCGCCGCGACTATCCCGAAACCGCCTTGCGCGAGGCGCTTTTGAACGCTGTCGTTCACCGTGAGTATGCCACAAGCGGAAGCGTTTTTGTCAAGATTTATTCCGACCGTGTTGAGTTCATTTCGCCGGGTGGTTTGATGAATGGTATTGAGCTTGATGATATAATGAGCGGCTATTCCGTTTGCCGGAACTCCAACCTAGCCGCCGTTTTCTACCGTTTGCAGCTTATCGAAGCCTATGGTACGGGCATTTTGAAAATGTTCGAAGCATACAAATCCGCTCCGAAACAGCCAAAGATTGATGTTACGCCTAACGTATTTAAGTTGACACTTCCGAGCTTGAACGCGGTCACGGTGAGTATTGACTCAACGCCGCAAGATTCTGTGTTGCGTTACGTCCGCGAGCGAGGTTCGATTAACCGTAAGCAGGCGGAGGAATTACTTGGAGTGTCGCAAACGGCGGCAGGCGTAGTCTTAAAGAAAATGGTAGACAGCGGCAATCTGTCAAGGTCGGGGAAAACTCGGCAGATAAGGTATTTCGCAATAGAAAAATGAGGAGGTTGGTGGTAATGCCGTACAACAAGGCTGATTATCCCGCTGACTGGGCGTCAATATCATACGGTGTCAAAAAGAAAAATGACTGGAAATGTGAAGGTTGCGGCAAGCAGTGTTACTACCCAGGAGTGATGCCCTTGAACCGCAGATATGTGTTGACAGTACACCACATAAACCATATCCCGATGGATTGCAGACCGGAGAATCTGATCGCGCTGTGCGCGCCGTGTCATTTGCGTGCGGACACAGCACATCACGCGCGCACGCGCCGGAACGCACGCACAATAATTAACCAAATTAGCATGGAGGATGCCCAATGCGAAACATTAATGACATACTAAAATCACTCGTCATATGCTCGGACACGGCCAATATCTGGAAGTGCAGTGCATGCCCATACAAAGACCTGGGCGAGCCGGCGTGTTATAAAGCGTCCGCCGGGGATGCGGCCGCAATCATCAGCCAGTACCAGCTCAAGGTCGAACAATTGACGAAGGAACGCAAATCGGCAGTGAAAGACCTAACGCACGAAGTAGCGGAGAATACTATCTCCTTTGAGCATAGGCCCTGTCGGTATTGCCTCCATGCCACAGACGGCAGGTCGGTCTGCTCAGAACCGCCTAAACCCAACTATGAAAAAGCGTGGAACCGCTGCTGGGTATTGAGTTATCCGGTATCCCTTGCAATACCTCGCAGCTGTCGCCATGATAAAGTGCGTAGTTATCTGTTATACATTGATTCAGCACCTTGTGTACATCTTCGCCACGCGCTTGTACGCGGCGCGGCTGGGCGGTGGTGCACTGGGCTGAATGGCTGGCAGTGGGTCAACCTGCTTTACAATGGCTTCAGGCACTTGCGCCTTGTAGTCCGTTATGACCGCGCTGCTGTTCATCGCCCATGTCACTACAGATACCTCCCACAGTTTGAGCTTGTAGAGGTGGCGCACGCCGAATTCATCGACGCGGCAGTCGGATGGGTCCGCGTCAAACCCGATGGATAGCTCGTTCAGCACGCCATCTCGCAGGAGTGTTTTCACATCCCTGCCCATGTGCGTGTCCGATATTTGCGCCTTGATGTACAACCCGCGTGCGTCCTCGTGCATCTCCAGCGGCTTGCCAATGGGCAATTGGTCACTGTTGTGCCCGGACAGAATCTTCATGCGGTGGAAGTCGGTTAGGAGCGTGTCCGTAAACGCGCCCGGCTCGACTATATCCTCACCGCTGTCAATGTTCCCGAATACCGACGCATAGCCCTCGAATATGCCCTGCTCGTCGTCGTAGTGGAGCAGCTATATCGTCACGCGCGGGTTCCCCCTCGTCAACTGTTATAGTATCAAGCCGTCTGATAGGCTTTTCGCCACCCTCTATCGGGCCAAGGTTCATAACATGCCGCCATTCATTCGGTGTCATCGCGCCACGATCAACCATCGACAATAGGTTAAGTTTGGTTGCTGTCGCCGCGTACATAAGCGACGAGCTTTCCGGCACGATCCTATTTCCGAACGCACGTTCCTTGCTTGAAAAGAATTTCGCCGTCATCTGCTGCGCCAGTTGCATCAAGATCGGCTCGATCGTGGATTCATACCACGCGTTCCAGCCCTCTTCGTTGTATGTGCGCTGGACAATCGCATCATTCACGCCATAATAGGCGTATATGCGTTGTTTCGCTCTGTCCAGCTGCGGCGCGTTGGGAACGTATGAATCGGTCTTGACTTGCTCAATATCATACCTTGGATCGGCAGGGACAACGCCCGCGCCTTGCGCCGTTGACTTTAGATACTGTTCACCGAATTCGCGAACCTGCGTCTTTATATCGTCGGGCTTTATGATGTTCTTAAACTTCAGAATCCACTTGATAACCGCACTGTTTTTGACCGCCTCGACCATACCTTGATCTGTAGTGTTTATGATCTCCATAACATCGGTCAGCGCGGCGCGGTTGGAGGAACCGTAAAACTCATCGGCGTTGAAATGCTTGCGCAAATGGATTATATCGTGATACGGCGCAATCATGTCGCGTACGCCTCTGAACCTGAAGCGGCAGAATACCTCATATATGTGATCGTCCCCCGGCTTCATGCAAATCAGCTTTGCCGCCGTTAGGTCTGTCGTCGTACTCAAGTCCGCGCCGCCTATCCCATATGAAAAACCCATTGTTTTAGGATCGAACGTCGCGGGGTTGTGCAACTGCTCGAATGTCAGCCATGTTTCCGTTGATGTCTGCCGCCTGTTAAAGTCCTTGCATAATAGGTTCTTGATTTCATTGGGTTTGTTTAACGCCTTTTGAACCTTGTCCCGAAACTTGTCTATATCCTTGATCGTGCCTAACCCCGGATTGGCTTTCTTCCAGTATGATTCATTTTGCCAATCATCATCTTTATCAAGCTCGTATATAATCGGCAGAACGTGCGCATCTTGAAACTGCCCGTCGAGTACCTTGCAATCATACTCGTACGTGTCGTCAAACACGCTTTCGCGGACGGTTCCCATTGTCGTACACACGAATAACATCGGCTGCGAACGTGCCGTCATGCTGTCGACTATAACATCTACAAGGTTTTTATCTCTGATTGCATGCAGTTCATCGACGAAACAACAATGAGTGTTAAGCCCATCCAGCGTGTCGGATTCCGACGCTAATGCCTTGAACGTGCTGAACGTCCGGTCATACGCAATTTCACCCACCAAACGCCGGACAAGTCCGCGCAAGACGGGCGACTGCGCTGCCATGCTTTTAGCTTCTTGCCAAATGATCCGCGCCTGATCCTTCTTTGTGGCGACCGAATACACCTCCGCGCCGCCTTCGCCGTCGGCTGTCAGCATGTATAAACCGATACCCGCCGCAAGCGTTGACTTGCCATTTTTGCGCGCTACGAACAAATCAAAGCGTGTGTATTGCCTTGCGCCAGTTTTATAATGCACGAACCCAAACAGCGCGGATATGGCTGCCTTTTGCCATAGTTCGAGTATGACGGGTTTGCGCGCCCATTTGCCTTTGCTATGTTTGCACACTGTTTCTATGAACCTTATCGGACGTTCCGCGCGCTGTGCGTCGAATACGTACGGCGCGACAGGGCTTTCAATCGCGTGGCTTAGGCGTTCGTATATCTGGCGCACACGTGAAGATACAACCTCTGATCCGTTATCTATTGCTTTATAATATTCTTGTATCCAGTTTACTTTTACATCATTACCAGCCGCCTTCATGTTGATTCATCATCCGATCTACGATGCAAAAAATTCGTTGTACGCCGGGTCGGTGTTTGTGCCCGGCTTGCTAGGAACGAGGTCTAACAGCATCCGCATTACCTGCGCGTACACCTTCACCGCCTGTGTATGCAACCGCGCCGCCGGACGCTCGCGTTCGTATGGTTCCTGCTTTTCATCCTGCGCGAACATCTCTACGAAACCGTTTTCATTGAGGTCTTTTTCGTAATTTTCAAGCTGGATTCGCATAAAAGCAGCCCGTTTTATGAGGCCATCAACGGTCTTGACTTGATCTTCGGGAACGTCGCGCATAACCTCTGTAAGTTTTTTTTCTTCCTTAGCTATCCGTCTTTTTATGTCGGATTTCGCGTCATCTTCTCTTTGGTTATTTGCCACAAATTGCACCGCCTTTTTTGTACGAGGGGGAGGGGGCTATACGAGCGCGCGCGTGTATTTCGCAGGCCCTGCTCCGCTCTTCCCGCCGGGATTTTCGCTAAATTTTATGGGGGGGATGCGCTTGCCTGTCGGTCGAACACTGCCGTCATCATTGAAACTTATATCCTCGCGTATGGGAATCCCGCCGCCAGCCTTACCCTTTGTGCGTTCGTGACAGCTCCAGCATAGTAACTGTAGGTTGTCAAACCCGTAGACTATGCTGGCGTTACTTATATTATCCGGTGTTAATTCCTCGATGTGGTGAACGATTTCACCCGGTTCCCCGCATCGTTCGCATATGCCATGTTGTGTTGCGTAGTATGCCGCGCGGCAACCCTGCCAGCGTTTGGTTTTGTATACCTTGTCAACGATTGGATGCGCCATGCTGCCTCCATATGAAAGAGGCGTGTTTGCTTTGCCGCAAACCCACCTCGTCACGAGTATATATTATCAGATTCCTAATCAGTTGTCAAGTATCATACATTTTTCTTTTTCAATAAAATTTTCTTTTCATCCTGCAACTGCTCTCGATACTCCACAACCCTTGTTAGCGGAATATCTACTAGCCGTGCAATCCTTGCGTCATCAAAACCTTCATCAAGCAAGTTGCTAACAAATTTTCGCTGCCCATCTTGTAAGCGCACTTCTGCAACCTCGTCAAGGTTGAATTCAGCATACAGCATACCCCGCACCTCCGATCCATGAACAGTCAAGTAATCAGCCATAACGCCATTGTTGATACACTCAATAACCGCCTTATCTACGGCCTCTTTGAGCGATAAGCCTTGCGCGCGATAGTGATTCACTAGATTAACAAAGCGTGCGTATTCAGCCAAAGATTGGCTTTACGCAGAATGTCGCTATTGCACCCATCATTGATATTATAAACCGGAACCGTTAGTTCTAGCCGCGTTTCTGTATCACTATCTTTGAACATGTCCGATAGCTTCCATACCGCTTTTTCGGGATGCGTTTCAATACCGTTATATAATACATAACAATCTACAGCGTCGATTTTCTGCGGCGTCGTACTGTAGAACGGCGCAGCCTGTGTATATGTCTTTTCGTATAACTTTGCTATGTATAGCAGTATACGAAATGGCATGTTTGGATTCCATGTCGATTGATGCTCAAACACAACAATAAGCCGTCCGTCCAACTCAAACGACAAATCATTTACACGATCGTAATACAACGCCTTTTCGAGCGTGTTAATCCGTATCGGCGTATCTGGCGAATATGTACGACCGGACAGCGCGTTGTAAAGCTCAATCAAACGCGCCGGATCGTTGAAGTATGAAGCAAATACACTGCTTCTATACTCGCGGTTTGGGGTTGCCTCATTCATATCATTCACACCACTATTCTAGCATAGCTATACCCTTATGTCAAATTGGTCAAAGGTAATTTGCCCTTTGATAGGTTCATCGCTTGCCTTATCTCGCTCGATCTGCTTTATAATTGGTATCCAGTATTTGGGGACAGTCTTATTAAACATACCACACGCGGTGTCATTGATACGCCAATCCGTTGATATGGACGCGCTTTCGCCGTACAATGTGCATTTGTAATACGCTCGTTGATGCGTCCGTCGTGCTAGATGATAGCAATCTTTGCACCTACGGCCATACACCTTCCCAAATCTCTCGTGCATCGCCGCCAGCTTTCTTTCAGCCATTTCAATTCACCGCTTTCTTTAGAATTTGAATTCCCGTAAAGCCTTCCTGATCTCGTCTTGTTCCAGACCGATATACCGCTTTGTTATGCCTTCGTTAGCATGATTGAATAGTACCATAAGCATTCCAATATCATGTGTCCTTTGATAATAGTGATAACCAAATGTCTTGCGTAGGGTATGCGTGCCAACGTTGTATGTCACGCCTAATTCTTTCGCCAGATACTTCATGTCGTTATAAGCAGTCTTGCGCGTTATGGGTTTACGCGCGCCGTCGCCCTTCCTGCATCTGCTTTCTAAGATATAAGTATTATCCTCCATACCCTCAAACTGGCGTTTGAGCGTGCGCTGTAGATGCGTGGGTATAGATAGTTCTATATACTTATTGGTTTTCTTTTCTTTATAGTTATCGTATCTTTTCCGCGCAAGTCTTTCACGCGCAATGGCAGAATGTCCGATATACGGCGCGACAAGTATATTCCTAACTCGAACATAAAGAACATCCGCTTCCCGCGCGGCGAAGCCATGCCTTGCAACCGTGATTCGATCTCGTTCAGTTTACCAATATCCCGTATCGGTTGTACGCGCATATGTATCCCTTCCAGTTGCCTTTGTAGGGTATTCAAGTACAGCATAACGGCGTTTCTAGTTTGTCTCCGGATTTCGTCCGAAGCAATCAATGTGTTTTGGCGCGTAAAGCTCCTTGGCGGCGGTGCGGAGGTTATACCGCTTGTTATATAGCGCAAGGGCAGCTGATTCGTCTTTGCCAAACGCATATGTTCGCCCGCATTCAGCACAATACACGCACTTTTCGTTGTGTACGAAACCAGCTGTGATTACAGCATCTCCTCCGCACAACGGACAAGGCAGCACCACATCTGCATCCGTACATTCCTTCGCCGCCTCCGGATCGCCCAGCAGCGCGCGGTTGATGATATCTTGCGTAATATCAGGCATACTGTATAACCTCCCTCATAACAATTTCCGGTCGTATCCAGTGCCTCTGAAATCTAGCCCATTCAGCGTCCCTTTGTCCGATCGCATCCCGATATAGCATAGCGTAAGGCACAAACCCAGCATCCCATGCTGCACGTAGGCGGGATTCTGCTCTATCAAATGCATCACCCCTATATCCGATTAGCACATAGCAAGCGGCGACATGATGTGATCGCGGTATTCCACCTTGCGCTAGTAGTTTCCCCGCTTCGCATAACGGCTCGTAATCATCAGGCGTGTCGTATGCGCAATACAAGCGGCGCGTTCGTGCCTTGCGTAATAAATCCACATGCCATGGTTTCAGTCGTCGCGGTTCCAATCCCCCGGAAAATATCGGGCGTTCGGCTTGCTGTGATAGCATCTCAAATACCGAACTAATATGCGCGTCGCTACATGCTAGTAGGTTGTCATCCAGCACGTTGTAACCATTAACTATCGGCAACTCGCGCAACACCCCTTCTCGTTTGGGAACTACACAGAACCAACAGTTGTTGGGGCATCCTCGTGATGTAATGACCATGCCTTGTTTGATATACTGACCTGCTGTAAAATCGCCTCCGCGCTCGCTATATGCGGGGCCGCTGACCTTAACTGGAACGCCGACCACACGCCACATTTCCGCTAAACGTTCTGCCGCCGGAATATCCCACGTAAAGGCGACTGAAACATGTACTTCGTCGATTTCCGGCAGTATAAGCATCGGCGGCGGGCAGTTGATCCAAACAAGGTCATCGCACAGTGTCATGGATGTACGGCGCGGAAAAACGCGTGCTATGTGTTTCATTTATCCCTCGGCAACGCGCGGTTGATGGTTCCCTGCGATACTTCACTCATCACCTGATTCCCCCTCATCTCCAAATTCGATCCCCACTTGACCGACAATAGGCCTTTCTTTAGCTCTTGCATCCCGTATCCACCACCTAAAACAATCCTCGCCATCTTTCCATGCACGGGTCTTACCTGTCGCAATCATTCGATCAAATGCGTGGATATACGCCGTTCTATAAGTCGGATAGCGTTCAAACTGCCTTGCGCGTTCAGTTGAACTTGCCATAGGACAACCTATACAGCCTAAACGTGTAAAACCTTGATCGTACAATCCGCAATAAGGCATATTACGATCACGGATAAAATCCCACACGTCTGACTCTGACCAACTGAATATAGGGTTTACAACCCATTCGCCTGTAATTTGGCAAGACTGGATTGCACGCGATATATCATCATTGTCATACATACGCCTTCTATCTCCACCATACTCCGATACAATACCCCAATTCCGAGCGCGGCGTACCGATTCGGCGGCACGTATGCCCATAACTTTCAACCGCCCTTTGCCATGTAACTCCTTTAGCTCACTGCAGCAATACCGCATAATACGCGTTGGAGGCACATTATGGTCAACAATCAGCTTCCACATAGTTTTTTTAGGATAGTCTCTTGCGACGTCCGGATAATGTTTACGCCCAAATTGCACTAATTCAGGCGGATCAACGGTAGTATGGCTGTTATGCGCGTCATACTTTACGCCAGCCTCGTCAAGCAGCCGATGTACGACAATCGAATCCTTGCCGAATGATGTAGCGAGATAGTAACCCTCCGGAGGTTCCATCATGCGCAATAGGTTTATCGCGTCATCGTACAGCCTTTGCTGGCGCGTCGAGCCGTCTAGCATCATCTGTTGCATAGTGTGTCCTTTCGTATCTCTTATACTACCAAATATTGTTATCTCCTGATCTCAAAACACCCTCCGAATTTCCCTTTCCGTTACATATTGGGAAATTTGCTCGAACTGTAAAACCCGCGCGGCATATAGGTTTTTTGCTGGTCCGATCTCGAATTTCCCTTTGCCTGAAAAAAGGGAAATTCGGATGAATAGTTGTAAAATCAACTAGCATCAGTTGTCAGATTCTCCTTTGCGTCTACCCACCCGATATGGCTCAGGTACGCTGTGTATATCGGGTCGTCATGCGGGAACCATAAGACCGCCGCCGCGCCGCCTGGCATTACCGTTACTTCTTTTGCCCACAACAGGCGCGACAGATCGTCCGGCGCATACTGCTCAATGAACGGGATTGATACTCCCCACTTCATCAAAAGCTCTCCCCATATTTCGCCTATTTTTTCAAGGAACTGCAGGTCTGTTTCGCCTTTTAGTTTTGCATACTCAATAACCGTCATATGCCCTCCCTCTCAATCCTTACAAGACCGCACGCCGCCGAGTTGACTGCGCAGGCGGAATACGGATTCATGGCACCTGATATAGCGTAACGGAACATACGAATCACAATGAATTGGAGGAATGACAATGCAGCGCATCACAACTGAATCGTATGCGTATGAGCTGATCGACCAGGCCGCACGGCTGGAGTTGTCGCGCGTCGAATACCGCGCTATGAAGCGCGAGTGCCAGCCGCCGGGGTTGTGGAGTTCCAACACGATCATTGACGACGCTAGACGAGATAGACGATCCAGAAGAAGTACCGTTCGAGGGCGTTGACGCGTGGTATGACGTACACCGTGAAGTCAATGAGGATGAGTGCTGCATTTTATACTTGGAAAGCCAGCACGCAGACGCCGATGAAGCCGCACGGCGCGTCAACTACCTGAACGGCGGCGAAGGCAAGCCGTATCCGCAAGCGGTGGATGAACCGATAGCCCCTACGATGTTTTGGCGTCCATACAGTGAATTGCCCGCGCCTGAGGATATACCAGATGGCCAGGCGTTCATACTATTCGGTGGTACATGTAGCAGCATACTTTGTAGATATAACGCGGGTGGCGAACATTTTGTTGAAATTGGTACGGGAGTTAGCTATAGATTACGCGCTGCGCATTGGTGGATGATGCTGAACGACATACCGGAGGATATAGAATGACAGGAAAGCAGCCGTGATGCTAATGGCTGCAGTTCTCCGTATCTGTCCCCTCTTGATCCTAAAAAGGAAATCCCGACCTACGATATATTACTCACGCCACAGGGCTTCGTGCTATCGCCAGGCATAGTCGGACTAACGATTCACAAGTATTTTTCGCACGCTATACGAGCATGCACGATCGAACTTGCCGATGCTAGAGCCGGCGGCTATTTTGCGTTGTGCAAGGCGGCCTTGACTTATGATGCAGATAAAGAGATTACATTTTCATCCTACGCATGCAAGTGCATCCATAACGAAATATTGGCGCTCATTCGCACACAGAAAAGGCATCCTACCGTATCACTGGACGCGCCGTTGTCACTCGATGATGAAACAATTACATTCATGGACCTTATTGAATCGCCTGATCCACTGCCGGAAGATATATGTGCACAGCTAACGCCAGACGATATTATTGACATATGCATGCGGGCTAACGTGCATCCAGGAGACATAAACGCGATGGAATTGAGGCTTCAGGGGCATAATCACACTGAAGTAGGACGCATTTTAGGTATGTCCCAACCCGGTGCAACCAGACGAATCCAGCGCGCCGCAAGGTGTATCAAAGAGCGGCTGTTTACATAGACGGAAAACGTTTTCGAACGGGAGAGGGAAAAAGAATGGCAGCAATAGAGAACTTCTGGATACCAAATAAGCCGCAACTGACTAAGCCCGAACACGGCGAAATGGTAGACATAGTATACGATTGCGTGATGGTTCGCGATGGATACCTAACCGAACATGGTTGGTACAGCGGTCTCGGATACCCAGCAGAACTGATCGGCACCGTTACCCACTGGGCGCCTAAGCGCAAGGCACCCAGCTGCAGTTGACCGCAGCAGCATAAGATTATGCATATTGACGAATGATATCGCATATGATATTATTGCTGCAGCGGAGAAGGAGGCATTAACATGGAGATGCTGGTAACAAAACCTGCGCTGAAGTTTATTCTGAGGCAACCGCGCGATAGGCTGGATATGTTCGCCAAATGTCTCAATGATATTTGGGAAGGCCAAGGCGATATAGTACGTTTGTCGGGAACAGAAAACATATATCGTTATAAATTCGGCCAATATCGTCTTATATTCCACTTAGACAGCGAGACGATAACAGTAACCGATGCAGCGACTCGGACTAACATAAAGTATAGGAGGTTATCGCAATGAATAACGAAGCGCTTGAACGCATAAAAGCAGCGCCAACGGCGGAGCCGGAAGATGATTGGGAACGACAAGCAATAGCAAATGCAGCCGTAATTGATCCTGCGGACAGCGTTACTCTCGATGAAGCGCTGACCCATATTACTCGTCCGAATGGCCGTGTCTTATTACGTATACCGCGAAGTTTGCATCAGAAACTAGCGGAACAGGCCCGCGAAGAAGGCGTATCAATGAATCAATATCTGTTATATAAACTAGCACAATGAAATTTGGAACGATGCCCCGACCAAACGGCCGGGGTTTTCTTTACTCATTAATGATTCGCCACAATCGGGAAAGTTGTTGCGCTAGCACGTGTATTATGGTAAACTGAAGATTATACAATTGTACATATACGACCGACGCAATGGAGGTATGCTGTGCAAGCGAGTGTCGAACAGGTACGCCGCATTCTGTATAAATGGGGGCACGCAAAGGAGATAGTCCGCAACCTTAACGAGATGAAGATGCAGATGCGAGAATTGCTTG
>BNUH01000070.1 GCA_025997215.1 Clostridia bacterium | reverse complement strand
CCCTCGCGTATTAGAATTCACCCGGCGGCATCCCATTGCGAACCTCTACTGCCGTTGAGGGGGACGACGCGCCAGTAAACAGCCATCGGTTTGCAGCGAACAATCGGCGCAGGGGAACAGACTTTTTTTGAAGTAGCCACACGGCTCAACTAGGAGTATAAGGACTCCGCCTGATTGACCTAACCTGGCTTAAGTATTCAAGCCTCATATACCCAATCTTGCCATCAACCTTGACATGCACCCATTCTCCTATCGACACGTAATTACCATCTGCATCATAACCATCCACGCGTTCAACAATGGTTCCATTATAATACCGCCCCATCGACGGCGAATTCGAGTCGGGCCGCTCACGCAGGTTCAGCCGCTCGTTGGAATTGGGGTTGGTCACGGCGAAATAGTAAGGCGTCCTGCCCCACTGATAATCATCCGTGTCATAGACCAGCCAATGCGACTGCGCGACGTGCGCATCCTGCGCGCGGACATATCCGCTCACCGACCGATCATCATTGACTACCTGATACCATACACCTAAAGCATCCACCACATGCAGGTAATCCAGCACGCCCAGCTCGACGACAGTCTTGGCAGAAGATTCCAGTGGCGCGGTGTACACGGTCAGCGGCAGCGGATGCTCATAACTGCCTTTATTCTTCAGGCGCATAATGGTTATAACGCTAGTCAATTCATCCGTCATAACCAGCGTGTCAGTCGGGATGTAACCCTCCAGCGTGCCCTCCATGCCTCCCAGCCTAACATGCGCATATGAACCGTTATTATCCAGAACGATTACCGTAGTACCATTGGGATAGAATCCTAATGAATTCGCGTTCGCTCGGGGATTGGCCAGCAGTTTGGTCGTGCCGCCCGACGGCCCATTGATCACGGCGGCTGGTAGCGTGCGTCCGGACGGGTTGGTAATAGCTCTCGGTGTATCGTATACGCTCGACGCCCATGGGTTCCCGTACTCGTACGCGTACCAATATGCCGCCGACCATTGCCGACATATCAACGCGGTGGTGCGGTCAAACGCGTAATCGCCAATCTTCGACACACTGTCCGGAATTATGACGGATTTCAGCAGGGGTGTGTTGGTGAACGCGGAGTCGCCTATCTCCAACAATCCCGGCGGCAGCGCGACAGATTCCAGCGATATGCAGCTGTCGAACGCGCGATCGCCAATCTTCGTCAGCGTCAGCGGCAGCGAGACATGCTTCAGGTTGATACACTCGCTGAACATCATATTTGGAATCTCGGTCACCGCCGCAGTGTCGAAAGCCACACCTTCCAGCGCGTAGTTCTGATAAAAGAATCCGTGGTATGTCTCGCCGAAACCCTCAATCTGTCTCCAGAATTCATCCGTAATATATAACGACTTACGGTTCGCTTCGGGGTATAGATGCAGCTTGCCATCCTTGTACACAACTCCATCCACGCTGGTGAATACTGGATTGCCAGGCGCAATGTCGATGCGTTCGAGCGCCCAGCCCACACCATTCCCGAAGTCGTTAATATAATCTCCGAACGAAACCAAAGTCGATGACACCGACAGCCGCTCCAAGCCATAGCACATCACGTTATATATCGGCTGCACCGTAATGCCTTCCGGCAAAACCATCTGGCGTATCCGCGACGAATACGCTATGGCATAGTCGTTGATAGACTTCACAAATGAAGGGATAACGAATTCATCCTTCACCAGCGCGGGCGGATACTTCAGCAGTTCGGCTTTGCTTATATTATAGAGCACGCCGTCGATGACTTGAAGCGCTGGGTTCCGCTCATCCACAGTGATAGTCATCAGGCTGTTGCATTCGCCGAACGCGGCGGCATTCAGCGATGTTAGAGAGGCTGGCAGGTGAACCTCGGTTAAGCCGCAGTTCATAAAGCTGCCGATCACCGACTCGACACCCTCTGGCAGCGTAATCCGCCGCAGACTGGTGCAGCGAATAAACGCGCCCTGTATGCTGCGCAGCGTCGACGGGAACGACACGCTCTCCAGCGTCTCCCATTCCCGGAAGTAGTCGTTCGTTACCTTGGTCACACCCTCGGCAATGACCAGCATCTTCACCTTCGCCGGAGCATCGACCGCCTCATGTATGAGTATGGAATCACTGCCATCACCCGGATAGTACCACTCATTATTCCAGCTCACGTGCACGGGCATGCCGTCCACCGAATCTCGGTAAACGATAGTATCCGCCTCGTCGTCAAAACCGGCGATCCACAACTCCCCGTCGCGCACCTCGTAGAATACCCCATCCATCGAGAATGAGCGCGTAACCTCGCCGGACACTAAACCCGCAGCCATAACCATTATAGCCAATAACGTTATGCCAACAAACACAACTCTCCGCACTATCACACCCCCTCAGTGTTCGGCCTTTCGGGCATCTGCCAAACCCACCACACGCCGCGCAGATACTGGCTCATCATGTAGCCTTCCTTGCCGTCCACACGCACACGACACCAATCGTCACCTTTCTCCAGCATTTCGACGATTGTGCCGTTGAAGTAGCGGCCCAATGCTGTCGAATTTTTGTCGGGCTGTTGACGCAGATTCAGCCGATCGGCAGAATTAGGGTTGACGACTACGGCGTAACCGGGCGCGGTGTTGTACCAATCCTCGACGTCTGGAAACAACGATACCAAGCATGCGGATATTACATCCTGCGCGCGGACGTATCCGTCAATACCGCCGTCTAAACCCCGCACCTTGTACCACGTGCCCAGCACATCCTCCACATACATGGATCCGTAGAGCGTCTGCAGGTCGATGCTGCTCCAGCGCGCAGTTTCCAGCGGTTCAACGTAGTATCGCAGCGGTTGATACCTGTCGTTCAGTTCAACGTTGGTGACTTGCGACAGCGGGATCACGCTGGTTAATTCATCCGTCAACACCAACTGGCTGGTTAACATGTAGCCTTCAGTCTTACCATCCACACCGCCCAGCCTTACACGTGAATATGAACCCGATTCACCCAGCACCAATACCGTTGTACCATTCGGGTATGAACCCAGTGACGCGCCGTTAGGCGAGCGAAGCAGCTTGGTCGTGCTGCCAGACGCGCCGCTGACTACCGCGGCGGGGTATTCTCTCAAATCCTGCCAGGTGACATAGCGCGGCGTTGCGCCAATCCTCTCGGCCCATAGCGCATGATTGACCAGCGCATACCGCATGCCCTCCGAACCGCGCGACGCGTATACGACCAAGCCGTCGGCATTGCCCAGCGCGCCTTGCTCGATGGTCGTCACGCTATCCGGTATGACGAACGACTTCAACTGCGGGCAGTTGTAGAATGCGCCGCGCCTGATGGTCGTCAGCGTCGGCGGCAGCACGATGGACGATAGCGATATGCAGTTGCCGAAGGCAGTGTCGCCAATTTCAGTCAATCCAATCGGCAGCGAGACCCGCTCCAGCGACGTACACGAGTTAAACATCATGCCCGGTATAACAGTCTCATCGTGCGTGTCGAACGAGACGGACACCAGCTTCGTCCAGTAGAACATCCCGCCGATAACCTCGATGGTTGTATATCCATTGCGGAGTATAGCGTCCGTCACCACCAGCGACGTACCATGCTGCGCCGGATACAGCACCATCTTCTTATCAACAGCGTTGTCATAGACGATGCCATCCTCGCTGTGGAAGTAGGGGTTTGCCGGATCCACCTCAAAGCGCTTAACCGAGCCGAATATGGTGGGACCATTCCAGTACGTCGATATCTCCGCAAGCGACGCCGGCAGGCGCACGACTTCCACATACTTCATTCGCAGAAAATATATGTCGAGCGTTTCATAGCCCTCTGGTATGATGAGTTCGCGGATGTGCGAAGCGGCAACCAATTCCCATATGTAGTCGTCGTTCATCTCCAGCGGCAAGGTGTACGTATCCACATTTAACTCACCCGGATACAGTACCAGATCGCCCGTCGCGCGGTCGATCACCGCCTTATCCTGCAGCAGATACATCGGATTCTCCTGCGCAAGCTCGAATGACCGGATATTCCAGCAGTACATAAATGTTCTGCCTTCAATACTAGTCAGCGTGGACGGCAGCTTAACCGTCGCCAATGATCCACAATAGTTGAAGGCATCCGCGAGACTGACGACGCCTTCAGGAATATCAACGCTCTTGAGCGACTCGCATTGTTCGAAGGCCTTCGCGATCCTCGTCAGCGTGGACGGGAATTGAACCGTTTCTAACTTGCGCCATCTCCAGCACATGTAATTGGGCAGCTCCGTCACGCCTTCCTCAATGATGAGATGTTTTGCGGAGTAAGGCTGGCCACAGACAGGAGTATCCGGGTCATAATACTCATCGGACCAAAACGTGGGCATCATAGCGACCTTGACGGGCTTGCCGTCCAGCGTATCACGGTATACGATCGTATTCGCGTACGGTTCAAACCCGACGATCAGCCAGTAATCCCCCCAATCCTCGTAGAACACGCCGTCAATGCTGAGCTGCCAGTCGTCCTGCATAGCCAGCCTTGTGGGCGCCCACCATTCAAAGTTGACCCACTCTTCATAGTAGAGCGTATCAGAAATATACGAGTACCCAGGGTAGACGACGATCTTGCCGGATTTGCGCTCGACTATCGCGTTATTTACAAGTGTATAGACCTTATTGTCGTCTGTTATATGGGCCGCGTACTCCCCCATGCTCGGGCAGCGGTTGAACGAGTATGAATCCAGCATCGTGAGCGTTGACGGCAGGTAGAAATAGTCTAACGTTTCACAATTCCAGAAACTCTCAACGATGCTTACAACACCCTCGGGTATGTTGACATACGTGAGGCTCGGACATTCGCCGAACGCGCCGCCAATCTCCGTGAGCGTGGATGGGAACTGAATATCCCTCAACTTTGGCCAGCCGTAGAACATGTCTGGCGTCAGGCGGGTTACGCCTTCCTCGATGACAAGCGTCACGCAATTAGCGGGCGGTGTGACCGCAACCGACACGGCGTCCCAGCCTTCGACATAATCTGATATGCGCCATATGCAGAGAACGTCCAGACCGTTGATCCTGTCGCGGAACGTGATCGTCTCGGCGTTCTGGTCGAATCCGGTTATCCACACACCATCGCTGCGCACTTCGTAGTACACGCCGTCCATGTCGAACGTGTCGCCAATTTTCAGCGTAGCGTTCGGTCCGGCAGCCAGCGCGGAACCCGTCATTAACAATACTATAATGAGTATGAACGCAAACAACCATCGCTTCATAATGTTACCTCGTCAGGTATCCAGCTTGCCGGATACACGCCATGCCTTCGTCGCTGAGCATCCAGTCGAGGAACCTGCCCGCAACGCCATCCTGTTCGCCGTCGCGGATGACGGCCACATACTGGGACGTGAACGGATACGCACCGCTGATGATGTTGGCGTCGGTCGGCGCAATGCCATCGACGGCGATCATCTTTATGTTCCCATCCTGATATAATTCATCAAGGTAATACTTATACGTATAACCCAGCGCGGCGGCGCCGTTCTCATAGTCGCCGATGACTTGCACCAAGCCTTCCATGGCGCTGGGGATGTACCACTCGACGGCGCCATTGAGCGCCTCGCCCTGCATGACGAGGGTATCCATGGCGGTCTGGCTGCCGGAATTCGGATTGCGCTGGTAGGCGAAGATGGCCTCATCGCGGCCGCCAACGTCCTGCCAATTCTTAATACGTCCGGCGTAAATGTCGCGGATCTGTGTGACGGTCAGCGACTCGACGGGATTATCCTTATGCGTTATGAATACAAACGCATCATAACAGAGCGTATTCATAATCAACTTAACCCCAGCGGCTTCAGCCAGCGCCAATTCCTCCTCGGAAGGCGCGGTGCCGATGAAGATATCCACGGGCCGCCGCTCCATTGCGCCCGACAGTGACGGGATGATCGGCGCGGCGGCTGACTTGCGCTCGATCAGATTCACATACGCCTCATGCGTCGTTGAGAAGTACACGAAACTGGTCAGGTCCGTATCCGGCAAATTCAGCAGTTGGCGCGCGAATTCCAGCGCCATGGGTACGCCGACCGTCGAGCCGTCGATCACGGGATAATTCCCATAGGGAATTTCGTACAGCGTGACACCGCTTACCGTGCTCGTAACCCTGGGCTGCCCAAGCGTAAACGGCGAGCCGTTCACAATGCGTTCCCAATCGTCCGGCCGATCCAGCGTCTGGTTGATGGAGTTGTAAGCGTTGGCCTCACCCAACGCAGGCGCAGCCAGCACAAAGCACAGAACGATCGCCACCAGCATCGCGCAAGAACGCAAGAGAATGTTTCTATTCATATAAGAGCACCTCCCTTTCGATTTACTGTCAGATAATGCGCATCTAACAACCAAACGATTTATCGGAGTTGTTTCATCCCGAAGTTTTCAGGCCCATGAAAATTTTGGTTGATTGGCGTGAATGGCCTTGACTTTTTCGCAAAAATGGGTATACTATAACACGTGCGCTGGGGAATGGTGTAACGGCAGCACCTACGACTCTGACTCGTATTGTCTAGGTTCAAATCCTAGTTCCCCAGCCAGCGTACTAACGTTCCAGCGAACCATCGTATCAACGTTCCATCGCAACCCCGTTCCAAGCCCCGAAAGGGGCACGCGGGGGAAACGTGAGTTTCCGCCCGCGAGAGAAGCGAGTTCGGAGCGTAGTGAGGAATACGATCCGCAGATCGTGTTCCGAACGCAGCGCAGCAACTCGCGACGAGCCTCCGTGGTCTAGAGGTCAGGACATCGCCCTCTCAAGGCGGCAACACGGGTTCAATTCCCGTCGGAGGTGCCAGACAAAAAGCGTTGGGAATCCTCAGGATTTGAGGGTTCCCTTTCGTATACAGGGGTAGAAAAGCGGCTAACCCATGCAATTACCCATGCAACCAGCCGAAAATGGAGGGATATTGCCAGCCATTATGCAACCTAAAATAAACAGTATAAATATATATATAAATTTAAAATGTGTTTCACATCATTTCCTACATCACCTATTACTGTATGCTCGTCCCCCTGCTGTAGGCGCACATACTGCCACGCGAACGCGTTTTCACTCTCACATTCTTGAAAAAAGCCTACATTTCCTACACCAAGCACCCTTAGGCCTTGACATATCTAGCTTTTCATCGTTTTCGTAAAACCTACATTCGCCCTACATCGGCCCTACATCAGCCTACATCAGCCCTACATCAGCCCTACATCCAAACCTGCTGCCTTTCCCCACCGCGCCCTCGGCGCAGAATGCGCTGTTCGCTCGACCGACGGGGAATATGCCTTACTCGCGTCTGCCGATTGACAAGCCGCGCCTGGGGCTGTATGATGTTGTAAAGTTGCCGTGCATAAAACCCCGCTGCAACTGCCGCCCCGTGTCCGTGCTGCCGCCAAGCTTGTCGGATGCGGGGTTTCTGCATGCTTAGAATACGCTGCCATTCATATAAATGCAACAAGTTAATTATTGAAAAGGCTTATAGCATCGTGAGTGGCGGCTGTCGTTATAGTGGTTGCTTTGTCGGTTTAAGGTTACGTTACTAAGGTTATAGGGACGTTATGTCCGCAGATGGGGGTGTCAGCGCATAACCCCCTGTAGATGCAACTAACTCACCACCCCGGTCAGTTGTATCGATAGATTTAGACACTCTCTAGGCGCGTAAAAACGCCCTAGAATCGGTCTTATCCGCCAGATGTGAATAAACCGTCCGTGTTGCATTCATCGCTTTATGCAGCTGCTAGCGGCGTTAAACGCGCTATAACAACACCATAACCCTACAATGCCCGTCATCACAGGTATCAATAACGCCACTCTGTTATGGCCCGGCCGGTCTGAACGAAAGATGAACCTTCATCCCCATACCCGCCGCCAACCGCTGGAGGGTCTTAATTGATGGATTTGCGCCGCCTCGTTCGAGCTTGCTGATGTCTGCTTGTGCTATGCCGGTCTTTTCGGCTAGCTGCTGCTGTGTCATTCCTGACGCCTTGCGCGCATCTATCATTGCTTGCATGATAGCGAACTCAGGTTCCAGCGCATCCCATTCAACATGGAACGTTGGATCAAGCATTTGCTCGCTCAGGAAGTCTGTGAACTTAATCTCTTTCATTGCATTCACTCGATTCTTTCAAGGTATTCACGCCGATAACCTATGGCGCGTTCTATCTCTTTAGGCGGAGTTGTCTGTGTTTTCTTGATGAACCCATGCGTCAATACTACTTTGCGTCCTTCATAGTAAAAATACAGCACGCGCGAAGCGTTTGAGCTTGTTTGCACCCGTAACTCGAACACACCGTCGCGCAGATGCTTTGAGTACGGTTCCCTCAATTCCGTGCCATTAGTTTCAAGCATATTGATTAAGCGAACCACCTTCGCCCTCATTTTGGGTTCGAGAGCAACAATAAATTCGCGTACCGGTGACGTTCCGTCTGACTTGACATAGAATACCGCCTCAAAATTCTGCACACTTCACTGCCCTCCCTGATCAGCATCCAATAACATTATATGTGTTATATCCCATGTTGTCAACACTCATACACAGAATCAGTCCGCTATATGGAATGCGCACCAAAGCCTCTAGAGCGTGTTCTATGGGTTCCGGATGCTTGGGCTAACAAATCACGTCTGGTGCATCAGACCTCGCTGGAACCCGTGTTCTTGGCCGTGTTTAGCGGCTTAAATCTAGTCATGGAATTATTGCGCCGCGCGGCCTCTGCCCGCGCCTGACTTGGCGGCTTGGCGAATCTGACAAGCCCCGCCCGAACCGTGTACCGCTTGGCCTTGAATACATCATCAATCCGCGTGCATTGAAACTCATTGGGATAATCGCTGCATAGTCTATCCAGCTTGCGGATGTACATTGCGTCCGCTGTGTCCACATTCGCGGTACGATCCGCCGTGTCCCATCGTATCACCGTTTCACGTTCGGCATTGGACAACATGAACGCCGCTTGATTCGCCAGCTTGTTTATCGTTGTATACTTCATACACCTTCCTATATAGCCAACCGCATTTGTTCAGGTTGCGGCGATTCAATCAAGTCGGACACATCCTCCAACCCACGCACAACGCGATATACCCCGCCGTGCGCTTCTAGCCGTTGTTGGAATCTTACTTGTGCATCTGACTGCCGCCCCCGTTGTGTCTTTATTTCCAGCCAAACTACACGCCCGTTTTTAATTGCGCATAGATCAGCAATACCAGAGTAACAACCTAATCCCTGGAATATATAGAACACGAACCAACCATCCGCGCGCAATGTAGCGCGCACAATATCACGTATAAAGGTTTCGGGTTGGGTCTTTGACATATTAATCACGCTCCTACTTGCAAACTTAATTGTTCGCTTTTACTTATAACAATCGCATTGCACATCGCCTCATATCGCGCAAAGAATGCATCTTGCAAACCCATCCCAGCGGCTATGAATGCGGTGTAAGCATCGGTGAACGCAGTACCAAACGCTTCATCCTGCGTTGTTATTTGATCATCCGCTAGGCTTGAGTAATCATCCTCCAGCATGACGGCGAACGCCGCGCGCAGACGATCGCACGCTTCCTTGTATGCTTTGGCGTGTTTCGTACGATCCTTAACAGTAAGTATAGCAAGCGCGCGAGGCTTGTTCGTTTTTAACGCAGACAGCCATTCGCGCGCTTGCGGCAGTTTTAGACGATCGCTGGGCAGGATGCAGGTTATCATCCCTTCGCGCACAGTAAAAATATAACCGGCATGCGGCGTATTGGCGGCATCTAGGAGCCTCGCTAACCTGCGTACGCAATCGTCAAGGCCGCGCTGATTCTCTGATGCAATGCGGTTCCTGTTTGCGGTGCTGGATTGCAACCACTCAACGATTGTGTTCATGACACATCCCTCTTGCTTTCCGCCTGCTCTTCTAGCCACCGCTCAAGGCTTGTAAGCGGCACTATCCAGCGGCGGTCGGATATGCGTACCGACGGAAAGTCTTTCGAGCGCATCAGTTCATATGCGCGGTTGATGTTGATGCCTAAGTAATCCGCTAGCCCCTCTGTTCCAAGGCAATTCCTATTTTTCATTTCCCTTTTTGTCATTTGCTACACCTCCATGATTTGGGCCTTACGCTGCCCTGTTTTTTTGTCTTGCCTGTGTTGTTCTACCATCGAATGAACCGCCGCGTGTGCTGTCGGATCACTTGCGCCCCATGCATTTGTTGAATCAAGCTCAGCTCGACTTAGCCTGCGTCGTGCCTTTTGCAGCTCTCTTCGTGCCTTATGCCGCTCTTGTCTAAGGTTTATATAGACTCCTCCCTTTATGTCGCCAGTACCCATTCCCTCGATGGAGAATTCATCTGACTCAATCCAATCGGAAAAACCCATTGACAAGCATTACCGATCGGTATATAATGCACTATATACCAAACGCGGAACCTTGTCAACAGCTTTTGGAAATAAATTTATCGACTGATTGTCAATCGGAAAGGGGTTTCAAATGGAGGATATAAGGCAGCTATTCCCTGCAAGGCTTAAGGCGTTGAGGGATTCGCGAGGGCTTTCTCAAACCGCTTTTGCGCGTTCTATTGGACTATCTTTGCCAACGTATACACGTTACGAATCTGGCGAAAGAGTACCCGATTTAATCATGCTGGGAATGATATGCCACGCCACGGATTGCAGCCCGCTGTATCTTATGGGCTACAGTTCCAGTGTAAAAGACGAAAACATCGACGCGGTCGAACGACTGGGACTTTCGGAAAGCGCGATTGAGATTCTTCATAATGAGTTGTCCGACTGTTTCACCGCGCCGTTTCTAAGCGCGCTCATAACCGACCCTGACTTTATGGCAATGGTCATATATGCCGAAAACTCAATGATATTCCGTACTCATGAAGCCGAGGGAATTGATCCGCAATGCGCCCCGATTGCCCTTGACGCTTCGGCGCGTAGGTATTCCCGCATGGTAGAACGAATGGATGCTGAATCCTTGACCGCTAATGTTTACGATGAGGGTGAGGATAACATCGACCGTATTCGCAAAAATGCGGAAAAATATATGCTGTTATGATCTTTGTTGGTTGTGATGCAATCTTTGCAGTTGTTGCCAAACAGCCCAGATCGAGTTCATTCGATTTTATCACTACGCAACCCGGCTTTCAAATATGAAAAATGGTTGGAGGTACATCATGCCTAGAAAGAAACGTGCAAACGGCGAAGGCACTATCTACCAATGCGCTGACCTTTCGTTCCGCGCCCAGTACACCGCGCCAAACGGCAAGCGCAAGACGATCGAGCGCAAGACGCAAAAGAAAGTGCAGGAAGCACTGGCGGCGGCTTTGGCGGCCATTCAACGCGCGGATTATGTGGAACCGTCCCGCATGACAGTCGCGGCGTGGCTGACTGAATGGCTTAATACATACGCTGGCGGACAATGGGAACACATCCGCACGGACACGGAAAACCGCGATATGTTTCGCCTTCATATCCTGCCTTATTGGACGGATAAAAAGACGCTATTGCAAAAACTCACGCCCGCGCAGTGTCAGGCGTATGTCAATCACTGGAAGGATATGGAATATGCATCCGCTACTGTCCATAAACGCGCTAAGGCGTTCAAAGCCGCACTGGAACAAGCCGTCATCGATAAACTGATTCCCAACAATCCCGCCGCGCGCTGGAAATTACCCAAACTCACGCAAGATGAAATAAAGTTTATGAATATGGAACAACAAACAGCGCTGAAATCAGCCCTGCCTGATACAACGTCCGGACGGCAATACGGTTATGCCTTATGACGGGTCTGCGTTGCTCGGAGTTGATCGGCCTGCAATGGCAAGACGTTCAATCCGATGGACTGCATATCGTTCGTGGCGCGCATTACGTGAAGGGCCAATGGCATATCGAGCCGCCAAAGAGTAGGGCAAGCCGCCGCGTTGTGCCACTATCTGCGCTCGCGCGTGCCATCCTGGACGAACAAAAGGCCGCCCAACGTGTCGCGTATATGCGTAACCGCCTGATATGGGAAGGTAAGGGTGCCGCGCATGCCAACCAGTGGATATTTGAAAATAGTTTAGGCGGAATAACCGATGCGCCCGTAATCGACCGCGTGTTAAACCGCATGCTCCAGCGTTCAGATGTTGCCAAAGTGCTGGAGGATCAAGTGGCAGCTCCCAAATGGCTGGAGGCGCGTCGTAATGTAGTTAAGCCTGACAAGCCGTTCCAGCCTAAAGTGAACACCATCAAGCTGCGAAAAGACGGACGCTGTCAAACGCGCATAGCCATGCCCGATGGGACACGCCACAATGTCTATGGCAAGGATGAAGAGAACGTGCATGCGAATGTAGCTGCATTGGTGCAGTCCGTTAATAACGGCGAATGGAAACCTAAAGAAAAGAAGGCTGCGATTCAGTATGAGCACTGGGGATTGCACACGTTGAGGCATACGTTCGCTACATCCGCGATTGCGGCGGGGATGGATGTAAAGACATTGTCTGTGATATTAGGACACGCGAATGTGTGCTGTAATTAAGGATAACAAAAATCTCAGGGTATTCATACGATGAATGCTTGCACGAGGCAATCACTTAAGGAACATCTTATGTTCATTGGATAACGTCATTTTGCAAAACATACTGCGAAATTAAGGATAACAATAAGAAACACCAAGCAGCTAGACGGTGTTTCTTTTTTCCATCAATCCAATAGTTAAAATGTTGTTATTCTGTTATGATAAAATAACTAAAAATATCTAGCTAATGCACCCACCAACACAAAATTCATACATTTGCCTGTTATAATACCCAAAGGAGCAAAAAGGAGGCGCTTGCTGTCGTTATGAAACCACAGTTAAGTGTAACGAGGTAAATACGCCATCTTAGCGACGCCGAAATTAGATTAATCACTATCACGCGAGTTGCTCGTATGGTTTTCAATATTGCGCGGGATAGTGGTGAAATGGAGTTTGTTATGAAACGTTTGTCTGTATTGGTTTTGATTATTATGGTGGCTATGGCATCAAGCGCATTTGCCGAGTCTCTCGACCTAAGCCGCGCAACTGTTGAGGAACTCTTACAATGGCGCGAACAGATAGACGCGAAGCTGTTGGAACTAAGCCCTCCGTTTACTGCGGATGAAGGTGAGAGCTTCCTATTAGAACAATCGGCGGTACAAGAGCAACCCATTGAAACCTATGTGAAAACAATCATGCCCGCAATAAACCTCCGCAAGACGCCATCAATAAGTGGCGTAAAGTCTGCCAGGTTGATGAAGGGTACGATTCTGCGCATGATAAACCAAACCGCAGACGGCAAAGGCGCGATTTGGTATGAAGTTGAGTACAAAGGTAATTCTTTGTTTGTTCGCGGCGATCTAGTTGAGCTAACAACTAATGAAGAAGCGGTAGCGGTATCCTCAAATCCTGAGCTACCCAGAAAAGCAACAGCAAGCGGCGGTGGTAAAACAACGCCCGCAGTTCCTCCTTCACAAGCCATAACCGAAACGAACAATGATGTTTACACAACCGAAGTAATCACCAGTGATCCGTTTGACTTCATAAACAATCCTGTGGATTCAAACGCGGATTGCCATTAACCGAGCGAGGAGAAAAAGACGCGGGTAAATTTCAATCGATATAATTTCTACACATTTGAATGGTATACTGACCGCAGCGAGAAAAGAGACAGGAGGCGTATATCTGTTATGGAATCAAGGTTGAGGACAAGTAGACTGCATATTGGCGGCATGACGTGCGTAAGCTGCCAGAATAAAATAAGCAGAAAGCTGCGCAATACAGCTGGCATCCAGTACGCTGAAGTTAGCTACAGCGCCGGGACCGCCGCTATCACCTACGATACCGACATCATCACGATGCGGGAGATCGAAGCGGTTATCGATAAATTGGATTACCGGGTGCTTAGCGACAACAGGCGTCAGGAATCGGATATCATCCGCGTTGCCGGAACGTTAGTGATCGTTGTATCCTTATATGTATTGCTGCAGCAGTTTGGCATACTGAATCTGCTTGTTCCAAGTCAGCTGGCGGACGCAAAAATGAGACTGCCGCACAGAATGTGTAAACCTCCAATAACAGAACCAAACTAGAGTTAAGGGAGGGAAGAAAATGGCAAAGAAAGCAAAGGGAGAAAAGAGCCTGCTGCGCCAGCTGATCGAGGAGCGCGGGGTAAAGGATCTGGGCGGAGTACACGCCTTGGTCAAGGAACTGACAGCGTCGATG
>BNUH01000069.1 GCA_025997215.1 Clostridia bacterium | reverse complement strand
GTTGATACAGAGATTGCAAGCGCTTGGTTGACAGAGTCGCCAACGACTTTTGGAAGACGGTAAGAACCTCTGGCTGCCGCTTGAATGGATTTAGCGATCTCATCCGGATGCTCAAAATGGTTTTTACCATGTTCGCGCAGCCAAACAGTGAGATCATCCAGGCTCATATTCGCCAGTTCGTCTGGGGTTTTGAACTGCTCAAACAGAGCCAGAGCGGCAGAGCCAAAGTTGTTAGAGAAGATCTTTTCCTGAGCGAGGCCGGAGCATTTCAGGAATAAGAGGTTCAAGAACCGCTGCTTTTCCCTGACGAGGTTTTGTACGCAACGGAAGCGGGTACGGGTGAGCGTCTGAAGCGCCTTGAAACGATAGTCGTCCATATACACCTCCCGAGTTATGCGGCCGAAACGCAGGTTGTCCGCGATGACGAACGCGTCCACGGGATCGTTCTTGGGCAGGTCAGGATGGATATCCTTGAACTTCTTGACCTGTTTGGGATTGAGTACATGGAGCTTGCGGTCGAACTTGGCTAAAGAGCCGTCCTCGCGCAAGGCGTACATCAGAGTCTCGCCGTAGACGGAAGTGGCTTCAATGCCGATCAAAGCGGTGGTGAGGTTCCTCTGGGAAAGCGCGCTGACGATACGTTTGCACAGTGTTTGAGCGCCGCCAATGTTGTTCTGGACGGAGAATGAACTGTGCTTGCTGCCGTCAGGCAGCATAAGGTAGACCGCGTTAGAGGATTGGGAAACGTCAATGCCAGCGAAGAGTTTGTCCATAGTAGGATCACCTCTTTTCTTGGACGGATTCGGTCAACCGGCTTGACAATGCCCATGGACGCCGACGCAACAACACCCTCGCGTATTAGAATTCACCCGGCGGCATCCCATTGCGAACCTCTACTGCCGTTGAGGGGGACGACGCGCCAGTAAACAGCCATCGGTTTGCAGCGAACAATCGGCGCAGGGGAACAGACTTTTTATGAAGCAGCCACGCGGCTCAACTGGAGGGAAAAGGACTCCGCCTGATTGACCTGAGTCAATTATACCATGGGCATTGCCAAAGCGATTGAGGTGTGGATGATTTTCGCGCCGCGCTGGAGCCGCTCCAGTCGGGCTACGCCCTCCTTGCGCGTCCCCAGCGCACCACTCTCCGGCGAACGTTCCCTTCCTCATGGGCTTCCCAGTTTCCGATCCTGCGGAGTTGGAAACGATTGGGTTTTCATCCGCAAATACTATTATACGAGGAGAATCGTCATGCGCAATCGTTACAAGCGAATCCTGTTCATATCCCTGTGCGCGATTCTGGGATGCGGCAGCGCCGCCGCCGCGCCGGTGCCGGAGGGCGCGAAGTTTTCCGAATACATTCAGCCGACGCCGAGCGGTTATGTGCCGCGAGCCACCTGCGAGGATGAGTTCACGCCAATAACGGCGCAGGATTTCGTCAAAACCGCACGATTTGGCATAAACGCGGGAAATACGCTGGACGCGACGGGCGGCCGAGGCCTGTCGAGCGAAATTTCATGGAGCAACCCACCGCTCACAGCGGAATTTTTCGCTGCGCTTAAGGCCAAAGGGCTGGATATTGTGCGCATCCCTGTCTCATGGGAGCCGCATATCGTGGATTTTGCCGAAACGTACGCTATCGACCCGCAGTTCCTGGATCGCGTACAGACGGTTGTGGATTGGGCGCTGGACGCGGGATTATTCGTGATAATCGACACGCATCATGAGGAAAACCATTTGCTGCCGCGCATCGCGAACGCGGATACCGACGCGGCTGTCGCGGAGATTATGGCTATCTGGAAGCAGATCGCCGTGCGGTTTTCAGGATACAACGAACGGCTGATATTCAACCTGCTCAACGAGCCGCGCGCGTTTGGCACGCCCGAGGAATGGCAGGGTGGATCAGCCCCGGCGCGCGATCTGGTTTCGCGGCTGAACAACGAGGCGTTGGTGGTCATACGCTCGTCCGGCGGGAATAACTCAAAGCGGCTGGTCATGATGACGCCGCACGCGGCCAGCATCTTCTACGCGCAGCACTTAGAGATCCCAGATCCTGCGGACGATCCATATGTAATAGTAAGTATCCACGCGTACGAGCCGTACAACTTCGCCCTGAACATGAACGGTACGGATAAGTTCCCCGTGGCCAATAATCTGGGTGACATATTCGGCAGGATCAACGATACATTCCTTTCGAAAGGTTTACCGGTGATCATGGACGAAACCGGCGCGATGAACAAAAACGGCAACTTGGCTGACCGCGTGGCGTGGGCCAACGCGTTTGCCGCGCTGGCGGCACAGTATAGCGTGCCTGTCGTGCTTTGGGACAACGGCGTGACCGACATCAGCAAGGGCGAAAGTTTCGGGCTGATCGATCGGCGCACGAACGAGTGGGTATTTTCCGAAATCGTGGACGCGTTCCTGAAATGATCCACTCGGAATAGCCCACCTTTTTTGAACAACCGGTGAACTTCGCGCGATGTGTTGCCGTTGAAACAAGAACACGACATAGTGAAATTGTAAAGCAATAATAGGCGCACCTCTTTTTGAGTATAAACACTAGCCAGACGCTGCTGGAATATCCAGCAGCGCCTACTATTGGTTTGGCTAGCCATGGTAATTATTGGATGCTGACCGCCAAAAAACCTTTATATTGCTTGACAAAATGACACCGGACTGGGTATTTCTACTAAGTCCGGTGTTGCTCTATTCCAGAGCAGATGTAAATAAGGATGTTTACAGAGTAAAAAATCCAACGCCTTTGAAGTGAATATCTACCCGATGGGTCTTGCTCCTGCTGTATTTCGCCCCGACAGGCTCATGTACCTCGATCTTTTCGATTAGATGCAAGAGCATCTCGCGGGTAATAACTACCTGCGGTGCATCGTATTCCCTGAGTAGTGATGCGAAATATTCTACTCCACTTCGGCGTTCAGATTTCCGTTCTTGCTCTTTTTCCCATTCTGCAATACGTCCCGCTAGTTGATTCTGTTCAGACTGATATCCATTATATAACTGAGCGAATGTTTCGTCGGTAATGATACCCAGTGCATTTTGCTCAACAATCTTTTTAGTAATCGTAATCAGTTCGGTAAGCCTGCGTTTTTCCTTAATCATCTTCTTAGTGGGTTCGTTCGTCGGCTCTAATGCTTGGATTATTCTTTCTGTAAAACTAGAATCTTTTGCCTGTTCAATATAGTGATTGATTGAGGAAAGCACTATATCTGTCAAAGTTGAACACGCAATGCGGTGGGAAGTACATTTAGGCGTTACGCCTTCATGTTGAGCATGCCGATTCCATCCACAGTTATAGCAACCGCCTATGCTATCATAAGAATTATACGACATCATACGACCGCAATCAGCACAATACATAATACCTTGAAAAAGTGGTTTTTCACCCGTCTTCATAGGGCGTTTCTTTATTTGGCAGATTCTTTGTACATCATCGAAAAGTTCTTGGGAAATTATGGGAGTATGCGTATTTTTTACTATGATCCACTCAGATTCAGGATGAAATACCCACTTTTTATTTTTATATGATTTAGGACCATGTTTTCCATTAACCATATGACCCAGATACATATAATTCTTGAGGATTTTTTCAACAGTGCTGCCGTGCCATTCATATTTGAGCGTTGTGTCCAAAGTGCCATACATGCGTTTGCCCATACGAACTGATTCTCGTGCAGCTGGCGTAGGAACCTGTTCTTTATAGAGTATGGTGGCAATTTTGCAATATCCAATTCCACTTGCTGACATCTGGTATATACGCCTAACCACTTCAGCAGCTTCCTCATCCACTATGATTTTGTGCCTATCATTTGGATCGGGGATATATCCATACGGAGCATGGCTAGAAATGTGTTTGCCTGCCAATGCTAATGCACGTTTTGCGGAACGTACTTTTTTAGAAATATCCCTTGAATAATATTCGTTTAGGATCGACTTGAAGGGCATAATCTCGTTTTCACCAATTTCTGTGTCTACAGAATCATTTATAGCAATGAACCGCACATCATGATCGGGAAAATAAATTTCTGTATAAAATGATACAAAGGCATTATTTCGACCAAGGCGCGACATGTCTTTGCACAATACAATACCTAGTTTTCCGTCCTCAATATCCGCAATCATACGTTTGAAGGCAGGGCGTTCAAAATTGGTGCCCGTATAACCGTCATCTGGATATTCTTGGTAAATTTGAAAACCATGGTCTTTGGCATACCGTTGAAGAATCATGCGCTGCGTTCCAATTGAATTGCTCTCCGCGTCCACACCGTCATCGCGGCTGAGGCGAAGATATATACCAGCAATGTTGCTTAAATCCTTTTTCATGTTGCCCTCCATAAAATTAAAGCGACTCATCTGAGCCGCTCTGTATAATCAAGTTTCTTTCTCGTCCGGCAGCTTGCCGGTAAGGATTAGCGTACCATACTCATGCGGATGGGTGGATATCCACTCCGCCTCATCAGGAAAGCCCATTAATTCTGCCAGTTGGATAACCGCCCTTCGATCGAACATATTTGTTATCGCTGTATTACGAACTGCCAATACGGCGGCAATTATGTCAGCGTTTTTCATACTGCCTCCTCAGCCGCCGCACGCCGCGTAGCGCGTTCCTCTACACCTTTACGCCAGGTCGAGCCGCCGAGGTTCTGCATAAGCAGTTTCCGCTGCTTCTTGTATGCAGCGCCGACCATGCCGATGCGGTGCAAGTATCGCGAGAATTCAAACTTTTCATCCTCAACCGATTGCTCTGACGGATCAACCTTCCGCAGTTGCTTTGCTTTTTCACATAACATAGTAACAAGGGTTGTATATGCTGACCATGTATCTATGTCATTTGACAAAGTAGGATCAAACATATAGAATACAAGCACATCCTTACCTTCGTCGGACTGTTCCTCGCGGACGGTCAATTCTGATACATTGAGCGCTTTTTTCAGGAGAGATTGCGAACTGCTTATTAGATTGAGGAGATTGTTATACGTTTCAGGCGTGAAGCCGTCTTTCGGATAGGTGATTGACTTGTAATCTTCGTAGGAGTAATGATCTGTATTGGATGTGCTGATCTCTTCGGTTGCGGTGCCACAGGATTCTATAGGTATATCTTCGGTATGCGCGGACTTCGGTTCCGTATGTTCTGCAGGCGGTATTTCCTCTGTCTCCCGCTCGCCTAACTCATAGTATTCGTTTTCGCTGTCCTTATCAGCGAAACTGTATTGCGGATACCCTGCCTGCTCCAGTTTCTCCAGCAACGGAAGTGTGAATGGACCCTCCATGTAACCTTCCTTGTTGATCATGAAATCGCCGACCGTGAACACTGCATCCCGTCCGCCGCGATATTTGGGTTTGATTCCGAGTATGCCGCCCAATGAAATAATGAAGTCTTTCCTTGCCGAACCGGTTACATAGAAATTCAGTTTCATCTTCATTACCCTCCTCAAAATATTTGAACCAAATAGGATTGTTTACCGCCGTTGTCGAAACCGATGATCACCGTTCTATCTCGAAGTTCTTCCAACAGCTTTTCGTAGTAATCCATGTAATCATCATCCGGTGAATACTTATCGGGAACAAGGTAACCGTACTCATTGGTTAGTTCATCGGAAGTAAATTCTGTAAAATCGCAGCACAGCCCAACAACATCAAGCTCGATTTCCTGCCCGCCTTCCTCCTCCAGTTCCGCGAGGTATTCATACAGCGCATCCAACCCAGCACCGGAGAACTGGTCATCCCGTCCGTAATCGTGAAAACGGGAATGGAATAGGCTGCGGTCAACTGTTTCTTTCATAATCAAGCCTCGATAGTGTCATGATCGTAGTATTCGGCAATGAATTCCCCGCTTTTTGAATGCCGTTCATCCGTCACAATGAAGTAGCAGTATACCTTATGCGGACGGTAATAAGCGCGGATGAATTTCGCGTCGGGCTTATGCGCAAGGGTGTAAACGTTGCGGGTCGTGCCCTCGCCTTCATAGGATTTTCCGTCCCAGCCATTGAGGGTAGCGCGGATGCGGTCGTTGGTTTTCATGAACATTTCCAGTTTCCTCCCATTCATTTAATATACCTATTCTAACATAACTACTATTGGTGTCAATATTTATTAGTAAATAGTAATATGTAATATTTGTAAATAAATGGGAGGAGCACCAGTCTGCAGCCGACGCTCCATAGCTGATCAGCACTATGCTTTATCCTTGTCTTGATCATTTAACACTTCATCAAGTGCGAACGTAATGTCGCTGATGTCGCTTTGTCTGCGCTGCCACTCGTCGGCAACGAGCATTAGCGGGGAGTCATATTTGAGGAAATAATCAATCTCTTCATCCGAAAACTCATGAGATTCTGTCAGGTAGAAATGCGCATCTGACACAGCCGCAATCTCCCAAGCGGAATCGAACATCGTGTTCTTGTCAGTTTCCATTATCCGAGAAACATAATCATTATAGTTCTGGCTGATTCGTTCCAATAGTATATCAAGTTTATCCATTATAATCATCCTCCCAGTGCAACGATTTTACCGCCAACGCGCATGAACACTTCAGGCAAGAGAAATCTGGGCAGCAATTTCTCAATTAGTTCGTCGGGCAATGAAGCGAAGTTTTCTTCCGAAAGACCACAAATGAACCCGACGCCAGCGATCACATCGTAAATCTCGCCTGAATCATCCCGCAGCGCTCGGTTGAGCGGCAACCCCTCCAGCTTACCTTCCTCATTGACCACTAAGGCGGCGAGAATTTCCTCATCGAAATAAACGGCTTCTATGAGTCCACCCACCACACGCTGCATAGACTTCAGATCATCGCCGATCTCAGTTACATACGCCTTCTTGTTGTCTTCAGGCTCTACCAGATGTCCTCTTCCATATTTGAAGTCCACAATATGGAGTGTTCCATCAGCAATGATGATACAATCCGCTGTACCGAAGCCGTCCGGAACATACCTGCTGAAGTCCACACGCTGTTCAATATGAACTACAGGATCAGCACCGGCTTTCTGAATTTGTTCCAGTACGAAAGAGACATAATCGTCAGTAAAGCCTTCCATCTCTTCGCAGTCATACTTGCTAATCGGACGGTGGGCTTTCCACCCAAGCGCAGTATGCAGCTTGTAGTCAGCAAGCGCGTGCGCGGCGGATCCTTCGGCAGCGGCGTTGCTGCCCTTATCTTTGATTGTGGATTCTAAGCGCGCGGAGGGTGGGCATGATAACCATCGCGCAGCGTTGGAGCCGCCAAGCAAAGCGTGTCCGCTCATTTGATCGCCTCCGCATCCACAAGGAGCTGCGCATAATGCATGGGATGAATGTCGCTCAGTTTCTTAGCGCCGTGTTTTTCCAGAAGCGCACGCACTTGGGCGTTATGCCCTCTCATCCCTGCATCAGCAAGAACAGCGCGAACTTGCTCCAGCGTGACGGTCGGCTGATCGACGGCGGCTTCCTCGATAGCCTCATCCTCGGTGAGAGAAGCGGCTTCGTTGAGGGCCTCAGCTACCCTATCGGTTTGTAACGCGAGTTGATGCAACTCAGTAACAAGGTTATACAATAACTTCATTCGGCTCATTTGCTGCCTCCTCCCTGATGTGGATGCGGTTTCGATAATCGTCGAGGATGAACATGGACGCGCTGGACTTTCTGCCGAACAGGAATCGGAGCACATCCATCCGGCTGAACGCAGCTTTAACCGACTGGACGTCCAAATCAGCCGAACCTTCTACAGGTCGACCGATGCGCAGGGTAATGGTTTTCATCATGGAGCTTCCTTTCCGAGGGGCTTGAAACGAGTTGAGCCGCCCGACCTCTTCGATCGAACGGCTCTGTATTGTGCCTCTCACTTATAGCACAAAAATCATGTGGTTTGACTACCCTCCGCCGAGACTTTTTTTGAATTTGTTCGAGCGTCTTCTCAATAGCCCGAACATACTTACCTTCCTCCCTTGCGATTGCCCGAATAGCCATGCCCTGCATACGTTTTGCCAGCACTTCCCGCTGCCGGTCAGTGAGGTTCTCCAGTTTCTTCATTAGCTCCATCATCGATTCAGCGCTGCAAACGATCTCGCACGGATCGGGTTCGTGCTGAGTGCCTCGGCTGAGTTTGATGTACAGCCGTCGATTGTACTCGTCATTCGCGTGCTCTGCACGGTCTAAGCCCTCCATGATGTCGACCCACTGCGGATCAACCTCAACATTGATAATCCCGCTGCTTGTGAAACTATAGTTATATTCCACCTGTGACTCCTTTCGGAGCCTGACAAGTGGGTAGAAAGAAGGGCAGACTGACACTGTGTAGCCTGACATGGTCTTTCAACCACTTGTCAGGCTCATTCGTCGTCTGCCCCTGCAGAGGCAGTGTTTGTTTGAGCGCTGCGCCGGTTATTCCGGCTTAATCATTGGGTTACCGAGTATCCGTACCCAGCGGGGCTTTAGGGCTTGTCCCCCTCCTTTCCAATGGATATCCAAGCCATGTAAATATTGTAATGGATGGGCTTGTTCAGCACATGATCAATTTTATTTTATTTTTTTTCAAATTGACTATACGTTTTTCCGAAATTGACTATAGCGTTTTTCTCGACGAGTAGTAGTTTTTTGCACGATTTCCGAAGCGGCTTCCAAAAAAGCTAGTAGACAAGCCACTTTTTCAGCTTGCTTGTACCTCCATTTACGCCCCATTTTGGGCTTCATTTTTCGAGTGAAATCACATGACAAACGCTTGAAATTGTCAGCCTACGGTGGTAATATATTTTTGCGGACAGCTAAAGTCCGCCGGTTTTCTATTGTTGGAGATGATGGAGGGTTATAAGTAGCGCGTGCTGTTGTGTGAGGTGGGAGGTAAATGGCACCGAAAAGCGATAGGCTTCTTCCGAGGCGGAAGATTCAAGAATGTCTCGATACTGCGTTGAAGTATCCGATCGTACTTATGCGCGCAGGCACAGGTTATGGAAAAACAGAGGCGATGCGTTTACATCGCTTCGAGAAGGATTACATGCACGTTACTTGGTTGCGGCTGAATGAGCATGATAATAACCCCGTGCTGTTCTGGGAACAGTATAAAAACGCTGCGGCAAAGATCCATCCGGTTGTTGCGAAAAGGTGTGCGAACCTTGATCTCCCAAACAATCATGATAATATAAATGAATATGTCGGAATCCTCCGCAAATCCTTCTTATCAACAGAAAAGTATGTTCTTGTTTTTGATGACCTGCATAAAATCAATAACTACGATGTTTTGCTCTTTATCGACATGCTGATACACGCTGATCTCGATGTGAACTGGTCGATCGTGCTTATCACGCAAACCGATCCTGACATCAACATGAATGAACTGTATATTGAAGACAAGGTATATGAAATTGATGAGTCGAAACTGAAACTCGACAGGGATGAAGTCGAGGAAGTGCTGCATCATAATGGCATCAAACAGGAATCGGACAGTATTGATCGTATCCTTGAAGATACCGCGGGCTGCATATTCACGCTTAACTTGGTTATAGCTTTGCTTAAAAATGGTAAGAAATATATAAAAGGGATGATTAAAGGCAGTATCAACAGCAGGATTGAGTCGGCAGTATGGGCACATATAAGTGACAGGCTAAAGACGCTTGTTTTGCAAATGTCCCTGATTGACACGCTGGCGGATCAGCTCGTCAGTGGACTTGCTGGGAATGATAAAGCGCTGGTTGGTGAACTTCATACCTTACATGCTTATATCGGATATGATTCATTCCGAAAGACATATGAAATACACGATCTTTTCAAAGACTTTCTTGATTCACATAAGAACGACCTCTCGGAATCGGATAGGCGCAGTACACTCTATGCTGCTGCGGAGTTGTGCGTCGAGAAAAACGTGAAGTCAGATGCCATTCGCTATTATTGCTATGTCAACGACTTTGAAAAAGCTTCGTGGATTATACTAAATATGCACATGCAGCTTGCGCCTGCCACAGCCAAAAGTATTCTGGATGCATTCAAAAGAGCGGATGACGAATATACTAAGGCAACATACGTGTTCCCAATTATGCGAATGCGGCTGATGCTCAGTCTGGGGTGGTTAAAGGAAACGCTTGCGCAAGCGGATCATGAAGAAGAAATGTATCTGGAGCAGCCAGACAGTGTTGTAAAGTTCCGCAAACTCTCGTTCGTTTACACGGCACGAGCGATCGCACGGCATCTGCTGGGAGCTGTCGAGGATAAGTACGACTTTGCCGGATACTACGAAACGGCGCTGCACTATTATCAGAAAGCGCCTTACCCGGTTGATGGACCGACGCGGGTTCATCCTGTATGCTCATGGGCGGCATGGGTTGGAACAAGTCGGAAGGGTGCGGTAGACGAATACATCGTCGCGCTGCGCCGCGCGATCCCACCTGCATCGGAATGCCAGAACGGGTATATGTCTGGGCTTGAGGAACTAGCTATCGGAGAACAGTTATTCTATCAGAATAAGCTCAGTGAAGCGGAGAAAATACTTCGTGCTGCGGTAAACAAGGCGGCTGCTCATGGGCAGTATGATGTTCGGCATGTGGCACTGC
This sequence comes from Clostridia bacterium, assembly GCA_025997215.1. Next base: position 4,179 of record BNUH01000069.1, on the reverse strand, counting down.
GGTATCAGCTGCGAATAAACCTTGCACAGGGCAAAAAAGCCGGAGCAGATGCGCGTATGCAGGAGATTGATGAGCAACTAAATGAGCAGGATTTTCTTATCCGAAGTGATATGAGAGACTTAGCGAAAGCGGTTTACTGTCTCGGTTTGAATCAACCCGATGAAGTGCCAATCAACATGAAAGGCGAGTATGTTGAGTGCGCTTTTGGTGTATTCAAAGAGAATGTCATTAACCATATCAGGATAAAGGAGCGCTATGCGCAGGGTGAGTACCTGGATGTGCTTCTGTACTCTGACTTTGAAGAAAAATGTGAGATCATAATTTACGGGAAGATTGATTGGCTGGTCTTCAAGGCTCTTGCGCAATTCAAGCTAATGAGGCGCGAAGAAGCGCTGTCAACTCTTGAGGAGGCGTACCGGCTTGCAGAGCCTAACAACTACATTATGTCCTTCATCGAGCGAGGACAGGACATGGTTGAGTTGCTGAAAGCTGCCGGTAAAGCCAGCATCCCCGCGAAGTGGCGTAATGAGATCAAGCGGGAAGCATTAGAGTTCGCTAACCAGCAAGCGCGTATGATAGGACCAGAATCGATCAGAGAAGACATCGTTTTGACGCCTAGGGAACACGATTTCCTTGTTGCCGCTAATAGCGGATTGAACTACAAGGAGATCGCGGTAAAATATGGTTTGTCGCCCAACACGGTAAACAACACGCTCAAGTCCGCAAAGGATCGGCTGGGCACGAACAAGCTCACTGATGCGATAAGGATTGCGAAGGAGTTGCGGTTGTTGACATAGCGGACGCAAAGACCGCGTCGGTATAGAGCTGGCGTGGTCTTGTATATGGCAGCATATCAATTTCCCATGGGATTTTGTTTTGCATGTATGGCTATGGTGAAATAATCTCCTACCATATGAAAGGCTGTACTCGCCCTTGCCTTCGGCGCCTATTTGTTACTAAAATTTAACATGATACACGGAACTTTTTTTGCGCTAACCGCTTGAAAAACGTATCCATATTCGCTACAATACTCTTGATCTTCCAGCATATTCCAGTGGTCGACAGCAACAGCGGTTTTGTAACAACAGGGTTACAGTCGACTAAATGGTAGTTCAACAGGGCTAAGAAACCGCCTCGTTTCATGCATATGATGGTGCAGAAACACTGCTTAGCTCGGCGCATCGCAAATGCGAGAGGGCGTCCATGGCGAAGCTATGCCCCAATGGAATTATATGAAAACGGTTGAAGAGAAGCGTGCACTCTCAAAGTGGTTCGCGGAATCATCAAACTGGTTTGTTCTCTTCGTTAAAACTAACGAGGAACAACGCGTTGTTGAACGCTTGCAGAAAAGGCTTGATACTGATAAGTACATCGCGTTTATTCCAACTAAGGACTACGCGTTTAGAACAAAGCACGCGATTACGACCCGCCAGGTTCCTTGGCTACGCGGATACGTATTCATTGCATCCACTGTTACTCCTCAAGAATTCATAGTAGATGTAAACCCCATCATCAATTATGACTCTTTCATGTACAGGATACTTGCCAATAGCCTCCACTCCAATAACGTCGCATTGTCATCGCATGACAAACTGATAATGACAACGATCCTTGACGAACACTTCAACATACCCGCTTTCGAAGCCGTACAGGTTTGGGAACGAGTCAAGATAAACGACGGCATTCTTAAAGGTATTGGTGGTAGTGTTGTTAAGGTTAATAAGCATAGGCAAACAATAGTGATAGAGATATTCATGCTTGGAAGACTGCTTACCTGTGAGATTATGATGGAGTATATAGGGTAAGAAGATTTGTTTAGTCAGGATATATGTATAAGTTAACTGTTATTATATATATTATCGATTGGCAATAGCATGCATAATTGAATGGAGTTTTTTATGATCACAAGAGTAAAATTTGACCAATATAAAAATTTTCGTGAGCAAGCAGGCTGTCCACATTGTCGTCGACCCGATGTGCCTTCTGGCGATGGTCTTTACTGGTGTGCATTGGATGCAAAATTCAATCCACTGCAAGAAAGGATTATGTCCAAATTTCAGCGGAGATTTTTCAAGAAAAAAATATCACAGGAAGAGCTATATAACGCCGTCATACATACTGCGCCTTCGTTTTATGCATGGCATTGCGAGACATGTGGTCGCTATTGGATTGAAAATGTCGCAGGTCAAATGATTTATGAAAATATACCGAGTGATTTTGCTGCCGCTCCAAAAAATGATAATGGAGCAATAGAGACTGTTTCTTCAAATGAAGCAATGAAAAGATTAGTTGAAAGAGCATATGGTTTTTTTGAGGATAAATATAAAGGGTCTCCTGAACTAGCTTCGTTGGTTAAGAATTATTCAATTTTTAGAGTAAAAGCAGATGTTGCTACTTTAAATGGATATGATCGAGTACAAAAAATAGAGAAGCCGCTTGTTATAGCAAGAGATAAGATAGATGAGTACCTGTTTAATACGGTTAAAGAATCGCTGAAACAAAAGTTTCCCAATCGTGCTTACTATCAGGTAGAAGCTCAAAAGCTATGGACAGATGTAGAAGAATACTCCAATACTCTAGCTAGATGCTTTTTTGACAAAATGGCTGTCGGATTCATTAGCGACTTATTCTATATGCTTAAAGATTATTGTTCTGGCTATATGCGAGCTAATTATCCAAGAGAGGCACGTTTTTGTTTGGAAATTCCTGATAATGCTGATGGTTGGTGGAATGAGCTATATGGGCGGAGTGTGGAGATTGCTGTAGGTTGCATAAATAGCCTAGGACTAAATATTCCTATCATTGAGATGGAAAAAATAATATTCGGAAATCTTTCCGTTATTGGAAAAGGTGCCGACATCAATATTATCAAGAACATTGTTTTTGGGAATATGGCTATCGATATTGATGTCGATCAGTAAGTGGTATCAATGGAGATAATTGCAAACTTAAAAGAAATTCTTGAAGCTTATAATCCGAATATGGGAACGATCAATCTGATAATTTGTGAAACCTATTGCCCGGTAATAACGAAAGGAGCCATAAAAACCATGATCAAGGCAGATGGAAACGAAGTAGGAAGAGATTTCAAACTCCGCGCCTCAGAAAAAGCAATGGAGATCGCTAAAGACGTTTCCGCATCCCAAAACAAGGTTCAGGGAAACATGACAATCGAAATCGGAGACTTCGGCAATGATGTTGAGAAAGCAATTGCCATCATAGAAAGCTTCACCGAAGTGGAAAAGCACTACAGAGATTCCCTTATATCTCTTGTAAACGAAGCAAATAATGCTGTACAGAAACAAGACGAAGAAGCAAAGGCTTCTTGTAAGAGCAAGTTTAATGGATTTATTACATTTGCAGGGAAAGCTGTTGATAAAGTGCTTTCAGCACTTGCAAATGTAGCTACCATAGCGACATTTTTCGGATTGAGCAAATAACTGAAACGGAGGGTAGTATATGGGTGATACCAACATTACGATCATAGAAACGCCCTCCGGTAAAGATCCTAATTTTTTTAGAAGATCCGATGTGCTGGCAAGCTTTTTTCCTGATGCTGATTCCAGAAACGCTGATTCTATTAGTGCTTCTTCTTTCAGTACCAAGTCAGCAGAACTTAGTCATGCAGATAAAAGTGCACCAACTAAATTGCTTGAACGCCAAAATGAACTACAGATTTTGAACGATTTCTGCAAGCAAGAAAGTGGATATATTTTAATTGAAGCACCTGCTTGGTTTGGCAAATCCGCATTGCTATCATGGTTCTTTCTGCATCCCCCGTCAAACACAGAAATAGTCGGTTTTTTTGTAACCAAGCGGGAGAATACATGGTCGTATGGAGATGCCTTTGAAAGCTCGATAAAGGCACAGTTGCGCAATGTGCTTATACGTTATGAAAAATGGAGCGACGGTTTTATCTCGTCAACGCTTCTTGCGTTATTGGAATATACCGCTAAGATTGTTGGTGCGGCAGGTAAGCGGCTTGTTTTGATTGTTGATGCGCTTGACGAAGACAGGAGCGCAGATCTTGAACAGTCTTACATACTTGAGCGGTTGAGACTGCCGCACAGAATGTGTAAACCTCCAATAACAGAACCAAACTAGAGTTAGGGGAGGGAAGAAAATGGCAAAGAAAGCAAAGGGAGAAAAGAGCCTGCTGCGCCAGTTGATGGAGGAGCG
>BNUH01000068.1 GCA_025997215.1 Clostridia bacterium | reverse complement strand
CTCCAACAGTTTAGTTATGATAGCTTATGTGAAAAAATTGAATCCAACGAGTGTTGGTAGTGGAACTCACATCCGCCGATAGTTAACATCCTATTCAAGAGAGGTCTAACCACTTGGCTATGATAGTATAAGAACACTCATGTACAAGCACTTGTTGTGGACATGCGAAAAGTTTAGTAATCTCAGCAAAAAACAGACACAGCGTCTAGTAGTTAACATAATATTCAAGAGAGGTATCGCTACCTCATGTAACAGAAACTTAACATTTATTTTAACACTGTACAGTAGTGAAACACTCGAAAAGCCTAGCAATATCAACGAAAACTGGCAAACAGCCCTGAGTAGTTAACCAAATCGCCAAGAGACCCCGCTCTCTAATAATTTAGTAATTAGCCCTTCCAATTTGTCGAAAATCTTTGACGTTCTTTGTGCAGTATATACAACTACTTCTACTCCGATATACCGTATCTTGTGTTCGATATTTAGAGTCTATACCGCCAGTTGCGTTGTTTCAAATCAGTTAAATTTGTTACACACTCTGTTTTACCACACAATACCCTCCAAGGCTGCGGAAAGGCTAGGTCGTATATTCCCTTACCCCTAGTAGTGTTCTATACAACCACGAGCCTCCCAGCCACCTTGGAACTGATGTTTACATAAGCTTATTGTCATACTGCATCAAAACATCCCCCAACCCATGTACCATCAGGTCGCCTCGTTAACCCCTCATCCTTCGCGAAGATGAACACCTCCGGCTCGCCAAAGAGCACTTTGACTTCGCATCCCAGACTCTCCAGCTGCCTGTGGCATTCCACTTGGCTCCGAGATAAGGAGCCATAGTCGCGTTTGACTTCGACGAAAATGATACGCCCACCTGGTAATATGACCAGCCGGTCCGGTATGCCAGCCTTGGCCGTCGGCGGCAATTTGATACATAACCCACCGGCTTTTTCTACGTAATTCCTTAGCGTCTTCTCGACCATCGACTCCAGTGGTAGTTTTGTATTCATAATGTTAATCTCCTCCAAAAAAATAGACAGCCACATGCTGTCCTTACAGTGTTGTAATTTGTACTGTTCATAACAAAATAACCTCGCCACCTCGCTGGTACTTAGCGAAGCGGCGCGGCTATTTGCTTATGAAAAGGCGGCCACCGTAGCAGCCGCTCACTTCCATATTAAACTTAGCGGTTGTATTCCCTCTGGATGGTTAGCACTTCATCCAGTGATAGACCTGTTATCTCTTGAACGAAATCCGCTGACATTTGTTTGCTGAAGAGATTACGAGCTGTTGCCCACTTCTCTTCAAACCGTCCTTCTTCCTTCTGAACGGCACCGTAAGTATCCACTTCAAACTCTTGGAGTAGCAAACTAATCACTTCCCCTTCATGTCCCTCCAAAAACTCTGTTAGGTAGCCTTCACGCTTTGTGTCTATAATCGCATGCCTGATCGCATCCTCTTTGCTCTCTTCCAGCGATTGGTAGTATTGTATCCGCTTAATGCAGTATACATACCCATTCAATTCATCGCTTCTTGCCACCATGTCAGCGTTTTCTGTCGCGTTAACATTGTATAGTGTTAACTTCAGATCGAGATTATACTCATGGTTAGGCTCCCGCTTCAGAACAGGGTATAAATCGGAAAGCCTTTTAATCTGCTTTGCTGGTACTTTATCATCTGTACCGTTGTACAGCACGTAAAACTCCGGCTCACAAACCTCAATAGCCTTCGTCCCATATACTATATGTTCAGACTTGTATATCACATTGTATACAAACGCAATATAGATAAGGAAGCGAAGCGCCATATTCTCATTCTTCGTCGACTGATGTTCTATCAGGATTACAAGTTTATCGCCTATTAAGAAGGCAACATCATTAACACGGCCTTTATAAAGCACGTTTGTCAGCGTTACTATCTTTACAGGAGTGCCCGGCGGATAACTCTTGCCGCTTAATGCGTTATATGTGCTCAATGCCGCCTTGGCATTATTGAATATCACCGCAAACATACCAGCCTTAACCTCACGGTTTGCGCCTATATCAACAGCCAGCCCGTTTTCCAATGTCTTATCCACAACACACCTCCTAGCCTAGATTCATTATACCCGACCCAGCTCATATTTGCAACGACTAGTATGCTGTGCCATAATTACTCGTCGCTTTCAAACTCCCCATCAAAATCATCACCCACCATCACTCCATCATCCAGTAATCCTATGTGCTTCCAGTAAATCTCTATCATTTGCTCCCTGCCCTTTCGCATATGCATCCTTTTAGCCTCGGATACCACTATCTTCTCGATCAATGCTAAAGCGTCTTTTCTAAGTATCGGCATCTTCGTGAATCTTCCTAATAACTTTGCAAATGCCATCGCATTCATCTTCGGATCAGACGCCAACTCAGCTCTTGTGGCGTTTATCCCATTCTCTACCGTAATCCGTTCCTGCTGGTATTCCTGCATCATCTCTTCGTACATTCCATCTTCCAGCACGCCTAGTGTGTTTTTCTCTATTATTCTCTTGATTATCTCACGTATTTCGTTCTCCCTTCTTTCGTATTTGTCAAGAGCTTTGCGCATCCTTTGGATAGCTCTATTATCCCTTTTGTAGCTATTCTCATCGAACTCCTTAATCTGCTTATTTACCTCACGTAATACGACTTCTTCCAGTTTATCCTCCCGTATATAATGAGTAGTGCAGTTTAACCCTTGGCACATAAAATAATACATGTTCCGCTGCATCTTTCTTACTAATCGCTTTCCACACTCGTGGCAGATCATCGCTCCAACAAAAATTGACGATGTCTCTTTCCTCGGTCGGCCTACATGCTTCTGATTCTTGAAGTGATTCTGCGCTATTTCCCATTGTTCTGTTGTTACTATAGCCTCATGCATCCCTGGTATGATTATCCACTCGCTCTCGGGCCTCTCAATGTATTTCTTTATCTTAAACGACCTCGTGGTATATCTTTGACCTACTACTTCCCCTATATACGCTCGATGCCGTAGTATGTTCCTTACTGAACAGAACGACCATGCTTTTATCTCTCCTGCAGGTGTTGGTATTCCAGCTGCTGTTAATGATTTAGCGATACTTAATACAGGTGTCCCTTCTGAAAGCAATCTGAAAATCTCCCTCACAACCACTGCCTGTGCAGGATCAACTATCATGGTGGTAGGCGTATCTTTTACATACCCATACGGCGCTTTACTGCCGGTGTGCCCACCCTTCAGCGATATACTCCTCTTAACCGATCTACACTTTCTGCTAACGTCCCTGGCATAATAATCATTGATTACCGACCGGAAAGGCATTACTATGTCATCGCCTTTATCAGAATCAATGTTATCAAGTACAGCAATGAACCTAACGCTCTTCTCCGGAAAATAGAGTTCGGTATAATAGCTCACCATGGCATTGTTCCTGCCGAATCTACTCAAATCCTTGCAGACAACTACATTTATGCTACCTGCTTCAATAGCATCGCACATTCTCTTGAATCCAGGTCTTTCAAACGTTGTTCCGCTTATTCCATCGTCTATGAACTCTTCCACTTGCCCTAACTCGTTGTCCAGCGCATATTTACGGAGCAAATCACGCTGGTTCTTGATACTGTTCGATTCAGCATCATTACCATCATCCCTGCTCAATCGTAAGTATATGGCAGTTCTCATGATCTGTCAACCTCCTCTCTTATATTTCACTTCAATTCTGTGCTTGCCTATCAGTATCTTGTCAATTGCTTCCTCTCTTGTGTTATTGATTAGATACTCAATCTCCGTCCTGCGATTCTGTTTTTCTTTAAGTAATGCATCACTCCCATCTTTGAGGATCAACTTCTTTATCTGTGCCTTTAAATCCTTATCCTCCTTTGTCAGTAACTCTATATCCGCTGGTTTGTTCAATTCTGCCAGAATGTCCTTTTCACTTACTTTCAACCCACATATCTTACATTCATACTTACCAGTGGCAATCCTGCTAAGTTTGTAACCGCAAATCTCACACTCCAGGATTGCATCAAACACTCCTTCGTTTATTACAACTTCCTTCTTTTTCTTATCGCCATACATCGCCTGAATGACATTAAAAACATCTTCATTTATCAGCACTGGATGAGTATTGTACTTTGTTACCCAGTGAGTCTGCGGAACCTTAGTTTTTACTTTCAAACTTATCGTACTGCTGCGGTACGATACCGTATTCCCTATGTACGCAGGATTTTTAAGTATATTTTTTATCTGTTCACCACTCAATCCATACATTCTCCCGATTCGCGATAACGGCGCTATTTCCAATGCCTGCCGGAAGATGGAAGGTATATTAGGCGAAGTTACTGGATCAACTACCAGCTTGCCCTTCACTTTCTTATATCCATATGGCGCTGATCCTAAATATTCACCCCTTTCAACCTTCTGTTTGTTCGTTTGCCTTATTTTCCGTGATACTTCCTTGACATACATCTCATTGATGATCGACTTGATATTGATCACTAAACCATCAGTCTCTGAGTTGATGTTATCATTTACAGCAACAAACTTAACACCGAACTCTGGGAATAGGATATTAAGGTAGTATGCTACCAGTGTGTTATTTCTCCCGAACCGAGATAAATCTTTCACTAGTACCATGTTAACCTTGCCTTCCTCTATATCCGTCATCATCTGCTGGAAGGCAGGTCTGGCGAACAGAATACCTGAATACCCATCGTCTATGTATTCTGCAATCTGGCTCAACTCATTTTCAGTAGCATACCTCATTAATATATCCCTCTGATTCCCTATACTGTTGCTTTCCTTATCCGGTCCATCGTCATTTGAGAGCCTTAAGTAGATTGCTGTCATTGTACCCTCCATATTGTATTGAAAGTGCGGCATCGAAGCCGCCCTTGTCTTTTATGTCTCGCCAGTGCAATCCAGTTTACCAGTTTGAGGTATTTGATCATCCATCATAACCAGCCGAAAGTCAGCTGGTTATGATTCCGAGGTAAACTTAGTTCTGAACACACTTTGCGCAAGGCTTGATTCCCTTGGCTTTGACCAGCTCAAGCGTCACCTGCTTGGCCGTTTTGGGGTTGATGTTACCGCAGGTAACAACAGCGTGGTACTTCTTACCCGTCGCGGTAACCCAAACCTTGGCGTTGTCTGCCACAGCAGCGGCGCTCATGAGCAGAACCAGGAGCGTTATTATGGCGGTAATGCGTTTGATCATTTTAGTGCCCTCCTACCTTATCGGCGGTTTCCTTTGCCGTATGAACATGTTAACTCTGATACAGTATAATAGCAACACTTATATAATGGATATTTACCATAATCTCCTAGCCATGGAATTTTGCAATCAGCTCGCAGCTTACCGGATGCCGTTGGTTCGTTATATAAAAGTAGTTGTATCCATTATGCTTTTGGGAATATACGCGAACGAATCTTGCGCCGGGCAAGTTGTCAATAGTGTACACATTGCGTGAAACCGCTTCGCCGTTGAATGACTTCCCGTCCCAACCGTTGAGTGTGGCGCGAATGCGTATATTGGTTTTCTGATACATACCGGTGACCCCCTAGCTTTTTCATCGAACCGCACAAACATTTTAACACTTGCAATCTATAATATCAACGCTTATATAATGGATATAGATTATCCCGTCAAAGGCAAAACAGGCGATCCGAACCGCCTGTCTTAGTAACCTGATTAATATGTTACCCTATTTGTCGCCGTTAACCGAGTTGAGTACCGCTTCACGCAGTATCTTAACATCAAAGCCGGCATCGGTGTACCCTTTGCGAATCGCGGCGAAGTATTCCGCGCACGGTCTCCCCAACGACCGGCCATCGTTCATGATGTAAATCATCGCATCGACCATCTTGCCGTTATGCAAGACGCGCACTGTTTCTTTGCGATAAAAGTTAGGATACCCTTCATACATATCCAGCATGGCTTCATCTTCCGGCTGCAACAGCCAGACCAGTACCGGCGTCGCCACGCCCGCGACTGGCTCTACTGTCGCGACTGCGTTGCTCGTGGAGCCTCTGAATAACAGCTTGTAACCTGACAGCTCACTCCTACCCACCAGCATTGCTGTCGGACAGCGGCGGCTCATCTGCTCCATGTTCATATTCGACCCATACGCCACATACAACTTCCCGGCTTTACTCATTATCGTCGTCCTCCTCCTTCTTCCTGCGCCTGCGTTCAGGCGGCCCGAAATCGCCACGCCGCCGATCCGCTGAGCGCTTTGGTCAGGTGTTCGCGGCAGCTTGCGAACTCATCTCCTATCATACCTATTCTGTTCAGATAAGTTCTCATTGCGAACCGGGGGTTGTCTGATTGAATCTTGCGCGCCGTCGCGTATTTCAGCGTCAGCGCCTGGTGGTTCAGCGCCAGCGCGAGCACTATTATGCTCGTAACCTTAACCTCATCAAGAGTAGAGTTCGCGACCCTTAGCTCAATTGTATGGTTTCCTGTAAAGAAGCTATGTAAATTTAACAATGAATACCTGCTTGTGTGATATCTGTTTCCTCGAGATTCCGTGTATCCTTCGTACCAAATGTCCTCGATTTGTTTCAGTGTTTTAGGTTTGACTTTGTTCATTCTCGCTACCAGCGCGTCATCCAATTTCTGGCAGTAACGCATCCGCTCCGGCTTGACTTCCAGCGCGTTGTAGAGGAGATCACCCTTGCTGGCTATGATGTTGATGAAGTTTCGGATGCTCCGCGCGTTATACCCATCAGGAGCAAGATGCAGATGGATACCGCAACTATCATTCGTGACGCCCCCTGCCGCCCTCAGTGCGCGGATTATACGCTGCAGTGTGTCAATGTCTTCGCGGTAGGTCAGGATGGGGCTAACCATCTCGACCCTATACTCGTAACCCGCGTCTTCAAGGCGGCCATTGACTTTTTTCTTGGGCTGGATGCTGCTGTCATTCATAATTTTCCACACGCGCCCATCCATCGCATTGATCAGGTAGGTGTCATAATGATCGTAGGTGTAACCCACCGTGCCGGACACTTCATCCGCCAGAACCCGCGCGGCTTGGGCGCGTGTGACTCCTGTTAGCTCGCATTCAATGCCGAATTTGTGGCTGAACATCCGCGACCCCTCCTTAAAACGCTACCGTTTCCGTGTAACAGTATCGCTCTAAGAGGCGTTTATATCAAGATAAAATTAATGGCACACTATCCATTTGTGTAGTACACAGCAGCCTTGATAACCAGTGGACAACACATCTAAAGTAAATTTATAAGCGTAATAACCTGCTGCATAACTGCAGCGCGGGGACTGCCAGGACTGAACGCGATCCAGCTCACCAGCGGTGCATCAAACGCGGCCACTGTATCGAAGCTGTTGATTGCAACAATAACCGCATCCAGTGCAGCACGCACTTCCTTTATGTGCAGCGGCCAATCGCGAACCTGGGTGCGATTCTGGATGATTATACTACCCCAAACATTAGTGGGCAGGCCATAGTAATGGCGGATATCCTCAGCCGCCAAACGCAGCGCCCAAATATGCGTGGCCTTGACAGTCGTCACGCTGGGCACAATCTCTTCCACTTGTAGGACGCCTATTGTGACATTCCGAATCTCCTCCACACTGACTCCAGCGTCGTTCTCACACCTAATAGTTATGGTCTTATTGCCAAGCGTTTGAGTTGGCGCTTTGAAGATCGTCGCGACGCCGTTCGTCAGCGAGCCGCCCACAGAGAACATACTGGCGTTGGTTACGCTGTTATAACTTGTGCCATTAATGATCACAACGATCCTCTGTGTCCTACCATCAGGCGTGCCACCAGTCTTGATGAGGAAGCGCGGCGTGGTACTGTAGATCATACTGTTGTTCCTGGGCGCGGACACGATCGGCGTCTCCGGTCTGTTCATCCGTTGGATAATGTTTGAGACTGTATAAGACGAAACAGCATCCAGCGCGTCCGTCACAGCGATCCGATACCGCGTCCGAACGCCGTCTGTCGAAGTAGCTGTAGTTTGATAACTACCTGAAGTTGATGACGATGTAACTGTCGTAAGCGCGGACCAGCCAGACCAGTTGACACCATCGCTTGACGTTGATGACTGGATAACATAATTCTTTATGGGTGAGGTGCCTGCCACAGTGTTTTGCCACTGCAATGTAATAGTTGCGTTATAGTAAGATTCGGGAGACGCAGTGAATAGTGTGGGCGGCGTTGGTAAGATATTGCGACGAGCGGAATTGGATTCTGTCCACGAACTATACAACACCTCACCAGCAGAGCCGCGTGTGCGAACGCGCATTCGTCGATACGACCCACGAACCGCCGGAGAGTTAATTCCAGAATAGCTACCACTGGTAGCCGTTGACGAAACAATAGCGAACGCTTGCCAGTCACCCCATACTGCATTGTCGGCGCTTTCCTGCAGTTGAAGCTCGTATCCTGATATATAGTTGCCCGGCGACGATGCGGCCCCGCTCCATGCCAGAGTGAGCGATGTTTCAACTATGGAAGGCAATAACGTTACACTTGTAGGTGGCGAGCATGGAACTGCGGCTACTCGTTGGATTGTATTCGAGGCAGTCTCACCACTGTATAGATCAAAACTGTCTATTGTCCAAACTGCAAATTTACTGTACGTGCCGACTGCAGGCAGGTACGAATAAGAGTAACTACCATTGGTTTGATTAAGTGTGATAGTCGTTATGACCGACCAACTACTATCAAACGTCACACCGTCTACCGAGTTTTTACGCCCGATCATATAACCCTTAATGGTCGTGGTCGCAGAACTCGCGCCGCTCCACTGGATGGTTATCTGTTCATCCACATACTGGGATGGGGATGCAGTTACGCTCGTCGGGCCGAGTGGGATCATATCGCGACGGACACTGGCCGTCTCTTTCCAACCCGACTCATACCCTGTGCCTGCCGCGCCCAATGTCCTGATTCGGTATTTTCGATATGAACCACGAGATACAGGACAAGCAACGGTTGTACTGCCAGAAGTTGAGGTGGACGAGACTGTTTTCAGCCCAGTCCATGATCCCCATGTGCTGTTATTAGTTGAATCAGCATAACCAATCTCATAGCCAGTAATCGCATTGAGTGTCCCTGCTGATGCGCCTGACCAACTCAACGTTGGATCGCTCTCGACGACCGAACCTGACAGCGTAGCCGATGTCGGCGCGCCGCAGGGCGATGCTGCTTGATAGTTAACAGTAAGCGTAATTGTTGAGAAAGTGCAAATATTACTTGTACCACTGCCAACAGGCTGAGTGCCGCCCACAAAGGCTATCGTTATAGCTTGCTGAGCATACATTTTCGAGATAATATCAGCTGTAAGGTTTAACGACGTGGTAATAGTCTGCGTCCCTTTGGCGGCAAACTTCAGTCCTGTCGCAATTGTTACACCAGCCAAAACACAAGAAAACGCTGTGTCCGTTCGTAATGCGTTTGCAGTTATGCTTATGTTCGTAGAATCAACAGTTGCGCCATTGGGTAATGCGCTGGTTGTTAGTCCTAAATCATTGAGGATCGTCGTGTATCCTGGCGCCAGCGAGCTGGAGCTTACTACTGAGTATATTACTGTGCCTATAGCCATTGTTAGTCACGCCCCAATTCTGTATACATCCGCGATCCGACAACAGTCTGGGAACCTTGATATTTTCCAGCGTATTGTTCCAGTTCATCTTCACCGCCAGCACGTCCGACTGTGTGGAATGCGAACTGCGCTATCTCCATGCCAACATAGAGATAGATCGGGTTGACTGTGGTAAATTCAAGGGTGAATCGGCCACAGAATCCGACATCACCAAAGCCTGCTGTGAGATGCACCTGCAACCCTAGCCGCGCGAGCGATGATCTGCCATTCAACATCGGCACATACACGTCTGAACCAACAATCTCCTCAGTATGGCCCAAGTAGAGGCGGCCTGGGTTCAATTCAAAGTAAGCGCCATTGCCGTCATCTGTCGTTTTCAGCGGCCATAACCGCTGTTCAAATCGAGGATCAATAGACATGTGCGCCGGCTGTAACAGCATTTCCGATCCCAGACGGACATTATAACTATTCGGGTTAAGCTGCGACGACGAAAAAGGGGAGATCGTTATCTCCCCAGCTTTAACGGCATTGTGAATCGCTTTTCCGCTCAATATCATATTGTTTGCTTCCCTTCAATTTGTCTTTGTAATCGTTCCATGTAATCTCGAAAGAAAAAGCAGAACGCCTCCGGAAATTTAACGTATATCGATCGGAGCGCAAGACACATCAGCTCGCGCATAGGTGGGTACGCTGCCATGGTGGTGCGCTGGTCAAACAGCTCACGCCACGCCCTTACATTTGCGCTCATAACGATTCGTGTGGCCGTGCAGTTCGGAAGGATCGCCCGTGCGTATTGTTTATCAATACATCGCGAGAGCATGTCGTCATACCCATCACTGACTGTTTCGAGAAAAGCCGCAAATTCCTCTTTCGGCACTTTCATAGGTTCAATGAATTCAAGCCGTTTAACGTGACGCTGAGACTCGACGCAGAAACTCACATGCCTATGGCGTGTTAATTCAGCCATAACAGCACGATCAGTAACAATCCCGAGCGTTATATTCATCATCTCAAACGGTGACTCGTGGCCCATCTTAAGCAGCTTGGGTATGAATTGGCGGTAGCTGTATTCCGTCATCCTGTCAACAGTGCCGTGGCAAGTGCGCGCCGCTCGCTCGATCAACCGCAGGCCAACTCGATCATCTTCTGGACCAAGAACTTCAACTGACTGTCTGATTGTATTCATTTTGATATGCGTCCTTTCATTATATATACACCGCACTGACATGGCTACAAACTAAACCACATAGCGTCGGGTTCGCTCGTGTGTCAGTGATGTTTGCGGCTGGGATTGTCAACGCTGCGGCGGGAACTAACACATCGGCTATTCCCAACTCGTATATCGATGAGTTGCGCGTCAATGCTGTAGCGGTAGGCTGCGCAACTGGCGCACCGTTTAAGACAGCGATAGTCATTGCCCGATCTGGCAGCGACCAGCGAATCACGATCCGGTCTATTCGCGGCTGAGCACCGTGCGCCGTCGCCAGTGTCAGTTCCAAATCGGAAGTATTTACCAACAGATAACCACTGATAAACGCCGACCCAGCAGCCGCAATCACTTTCATACCACTGCCCGGCGTAACCAGCAAGTTATCCGGCGCGGCGTAGAATACGCCGTTGGATACTAACTGGCCAAAGTAAAGTGCAAAATCTGCCGCATCATATATACGATCTTGCCCATTACTGTTGAAAAATTGACTCTTTACCATTATGTTATCTCCTTAACCGTTCTATTAACGTAAGCATACCACGACCAAACACCACATCAATGCTCGCGCCGTTTGCGTCATAACTCTCTGTTATCTCTGTAATCCGCGCTTGCATAGCCATACCCCAGCGCTTTGCCTGGACAGTCACGATACTGCCCAGATCAAAATCAACTTTGTACTGAAGACTGCTCCTGACATTTACCTCGCCATCGAAACTCATAACTTCACCAAACTCAACCAGCTTGGATTGACCGCGAAACAATAGCGCCTCCTCGTAATTGTCAGGAAAATTCTCACTCTGCAGGTCACGCGCATCGACGAACATCTCGCGCCGATCCTCGCCGGACGCGCCGTCAATGTTAACCAGCATACGCTCCTCGCCATCGCCTTCTCCTGCTACCACGACAGTATCGCGTGACTCTGTTATGTTGTGGATAAACGTCTGGCTGATTAGGTTCTCATATTCGCGGCTGAACACAGCCTGAGTCATCCCGCCTTGATAGAGTGATATAACCATCGCGCCTGTCTGCGGGATGAACGTCGTGCGAATTCCGACATCGGCCGCGTCGCATAAATCAGTTACTACTTCATACAGGTTCTTATAACTGACCTGGCTGTGAACCGGTACACCAAACGATGGTGATGCAAACGAAACGAATTCCACCTGCCGATTCGGATCGAATGGGTTAACTAAGTGGTTATCTACCAGCTGGCCTATACACATGCCAACGTCGCCGTTTAGGTATTCAGTTCCCCAAATGATCCTGCGATCAAGAATAGCTGTAGCGAACCTGCCGCTAACCGTGATCATCTCTTTGTCAGTTTGGGATAACTCAAGATGCTCAATCATCCCTATTTCTTGATCATCATTCTTCCAGACATAGTTGCCTATCTGGAGCAGCGCGGCATTCTCAGACGAACCAATCGCCTTGATAACAAATGAACCCGCCTTGCTGTATCGGCGGGTCCACTTGAAGTATTCGATTGATTCGAGGACTCCGGTTAGTTGCCGCGAGGTATTATAAATTAGCAATTCCACGCTAAACCTCCGTCCTCGTATAGAAGATCAAAAGCGTTTTTACTAGTTATCATCGCTTCTCCATACTAGCACCGCGCCATGATTGACGGAGCGTTTTTGTGAGATTTCTGCCCTTTCAATATTCCTCATCGCCAGCCCCGCCGTTGGATCCCGGTAATGTTCCGAATTGCGCATGTCATTACCGCCTTGTTTGTATATGCGCTTATTCTCTTTCTGTCTCTCTCTGTTCCTTGGCATATGTTTATCCTTTCATCATTTAATAACTCTAGATAAGGTGTATAATCACTAATTAGTGATTACACCGCCGCGAAAAGCGCGGAATACTCCAGACTTACTTCCAGTAGGTCAAGTCCCTGCTCAGCATCGTATCTCAGCACGTTTGTGCCAGTCTCAAACTGCAGGAATGTGCTGCCTGTATCAAGCTGCGAGAATATGTTCGTCTCGACGCCGCCTACAACACTAACCACCCGTTTTCCTGCGAAGGACGTGTGAATGTGTATCTCTTCACCTGCTATCATTGTTCTGTTAACACGAATAAAATCGCCACTGTCGATATTACGCAGTTCTGGATTCATGACCACACCTAACGCGCTGAATGTGACTTTGCAGCCGCATGGACTATCTCCGGCATTGATAACCTCGATGATCTGATTCGGCTGCCGCGCGCCCATCTGAATTCCTTCTAGCGGGATAACCAGCTGGAACTTGAACAGCGGCTGCCAGAGCGCTAATTCTGCGATGATGGGATCCAACGCCTCAAAGTATGGCGAAGGGCACAACAAGCTTATCAGGAACTTGGGCAGACGCTCTCTTGACGATGAGATGAGCTTTACATCATCTACCACACACGTTATCTTTCTATCCCTGAAGATTAACGTCCCAGGCATCTTGGGCGTAAACAGACTCAACAGTTTACGGCGAAGCGCGTATGCCTCGTCTGTGTTATTAGCCACAATGGCGCCCTCGATCGTTATGCTGCGCATATCCCGCGTTGATCCAACAAAAAAGCTCCCATCCTGATCGGGAGCTTTAAAGCTGTTGATTGTATTGCCTATCGTGCCTATCCCATCAATCTTTGATAGGAAGAACGGCGGGGTTTGCTTGAACGTCATGGTTACGCCGCCTGCGTTGATGTATGTTAGTTCCATATCATCCCACCTCCGAAAATAGCCTTTCCGCTTCCTTCATCACCTCAATATGGTATGAATTCACACCGTCAGGGAAATTAGGATCGAAAACCTTCTGAATATGTTTTCCCATTGCACATGATAGCGCCTTCAACATACGCCAGCCTTGATTTGTGCCTGTTTTGTCAAGATACCAATTGTAATCAATCTTCAATGCCGCGCATCTGCGTTTAATGCTCCACATCTCCATCGATTCATCCAGCTTTACTTCCAGCAGTGCACGCTCCTTCTCCGTACTCTCCAGCCTAACCCGAGTATCAATCAACTCTGTTACTGTTTGCTGTAACAGCTTAAGATTGTTCGTTGATATCTGACCATCAACATAAAAACCTGTATGCCGGATTGCTGGTAAAACCTCGTCGAACAGCCACCGCTCAAATCTGGAAGCTTTTTCCTTGATATCCGAGCTGCGGCTCTGATCCGCAGCTTTTATTATCAACCGGTAAACGTCGCCTTCTGGTATGACATTTGTTTCTTGAATAGATTCCCCTAAATACCCATGTTGATTGGTCTGCGGGTGGGCTATCCCCGTCTTACGGATACCCCTGCAATGATCAATAACTGCCTGACTCGGCTTAGCATAGTCAAGCGCACGAGCGAGATCGACACCAACAAAATAAGGTTTTCCGTCGATTTCTATTGCTCGAATCTCCCCGAATTCCTGGTTGTTAAATAACTGTAACTCATTCATAATTGTTCTCCTTTTTGTTTATTAGTATTCAAGAGCCAAGGTGCGACTTAGTGTGCGAAGTTCCCTGCTTATTTCTTTCTCACTCAACGCTTTTGGTGTGGTTATTGAGATGTTCTGGTTAATAACAGTGCCAGCACCGTCCGTTCCACCGCCGCTAGCTCCGAATCCTGCCCTTCCAGTCAAAGATACATCAGAGTTAATGCTCGTAGGTATAGCGTTTGCTATATCCTGCTGCACTTTTCCGATGATTCCCATGAACCCCTCGTCAAGACCGAGGCCTACATTTCTTCCTATTTCGCTGAAAACTTTCGAGGGCGAACTGATCCCCAGCACGCTTCTGACCTTATCAGCTATGCCTGACATGGCGTTCCCGATCTTACTTTTCAGGCTCTCTATTGCCGATGACAGTGAGCCCCACATTGACGAGATTAGGTTTGATGCGACGGACGCCAGCGACGACGCCGAACTGCTCAACCCATTCTTAATTGCATCCACAATACTGGTCGCAGCAGACGCGGCTTTTGATA
>BNUH01000067.1 GCA_025997215.1 Clostridia bacterium | reverse complement strand
CATTGTTTATTCTAGTCAAGAAACAACACCCACGTTGCGGCCGCGGATTGCGCTCAGCGCTTGAGTTGTGGACATATGGTGGTGACTGTTATTGGAGATTAACAAACCTCCAAATGGCGAAGCGCGGGGAAATAACAAATGAGTAGAAAAAAGTTAGTCGTAGTGGCTCTTTTGTTGGTGATTGCCGTTGTAGGCGGTAGAAGCATATATAAAAAAGTCGAAAAGGCGAGGCAGATAGCGTTAGAGCTTGAAGAGTTCAATTCACGGTCGGTTATATCTCAATCAGGACTAATATATAACGATAAACAATACAAACCCAAAAACAATATCCTAAGTGTTTTGTTCCTAGGTATTGATAGAACGCTTGATACGCAGGAAGCGAATCTTGGGTATCGATATCACGGACAGAGCGATTTTGTGATGCTGGTCGTTGTCGATAAGGACAAGCGCACCATAACGAGACTAAACATAGATCGCGACTCAATCACCGACATACAAGTACTAGGTATTCTGGGTGATTACGCTGGAACCAGGCAAGATCGTGTTAGTTTGGCATTCAGCTTTGGCGATGGGCGCGAGCAGAGCGCGGAGCTAACAGCCGAAGCAGTTAAGAGACTATTCCCTAATAGTAAAGTGGATTTCTTTCTGGCATTTGATTTAGGTGCTATATCTAAGATGAATGATGTAGTAGGTGGGGTTACTGTTCAGGTTAATGACGACTTAACAATGATTGATCCTTCGTGGGTGCCGGGCGCTGAAATAACCCTTCAAGGCATGCAGACTGAGCGGTTTGTGCGTAGGAGAATGGATGTTGGCGGCGGCACGAATGAGGAACGAATGCAACGCCAGAATGTGTTTTTGAGCGCGTTATCCGATATATTGGTGGAGAAATTCAAAGAAGATATCAGTTTCGTTAATACCTTCTTCGATGCGCTTGAGGATGATATGGTTTCAAATATGCAGTATGGCAGAATGGTCAACGAAGTAGCATGGGCGCAGGGGTATGAAATTAAGAAAATTGAAACGTTACCGGGAATTCATGAAATAGACCAGCGTGGGTTTATGGCTTTCTATTTGGATGAAGACGCTGCGGCGTCATGGGTCATCGATACGTTCTACGACCCGATTTAAAGAGGATGAGAGGGGAAGAGTATGCGTAAGACACTGGGGATTCTGTTCTTGATATTGGCGCTATTGGTAGGCATGTGTTCGGGGGCGCTGGCCGTACAGAGCAAAACAGGTGAAGATAACAAGGGAGAGGCCGTGATCGCCACCCCAGGAGTGACAGAAAAAGGCTCAGAATTGCCGCAAGGTGTTTCTCAGGAAGAATGGCCTAGTTGGCGTGTCTTTTTCTACAAAGAACATCCTTTGGTAGCGCGTGAATTGTTGAATATCGGCAGGTTCATGCAGGATAAGGAACTACCTGTCGTCCGATATTTCAGCGAATCAATCCAGAACCAGACGCGTAACCTATTGCCAGCCAACTATAACATTGATATCCTAAAACTTTATGAGTTCTCGCCTATTGGAGACGAAGGCTACTTGGAGAAGTTCGGTGATGTCGACGTGTTCTTTACATTCCAGACGAACTATCCACTTAAAACAAATGTGGTGGCGCTGGTGGGGGTTATTCTGAACGAAAAGCCTATCGCATACCCAGACTATCAGGATGTTAAGTGGTATGCGCTTCAAGCTGCAGTGGTAGAATCGACAATAGCAGGAGAGACGCATTTGAAGATTCGTTTCACCAAGGAATTATTGCTGCAGATGTTGAATTATGAGGTGCATCCCGTCGTGCTTGGAATCGTCAGCGATCCGTTAAACTAATGAGAGCGGATCAGCCAAGGGCAACAACAAGGACAGAAGCAGTACAGCAGCCACGGCCTGTACAGAGGAAACCCAATTCAGGCTCGGAGATCGATCTGGTTGAGCTGTTCTACTATATTCTGGAGAAGATATGGTATATTGCTGGAGCAGCTCTCCTGGCGGCCGCTGTCGCGTGGGTCTATACATCGTACTACATTACCCCCCTGTACCAGTCCACAGCGACGCTATATGTCTTTAGGTCTAAGGATTCAGCTCTAGGTGTTGATGTATCAGGGTTATCGGTCGCATCCCAGCTCACGAACGACTATATCCAGCTATTTAAGCTATATCCCGTAAACGAAGAAGTCAAAACCGAACTAAATCTGCCATATTCAGCAAGCCAGATAGCGGAAATGACTACGGTATCGAATCCGGCTAATACACGATATCTGAATATAACAGTAAAATCCCATGATCCAGACGAGGCTATGAAGATGGCAAATGCTTTAGGTAAGGCAGCACAGAAGATGATTAAAGAGAAGTTCAAGACGGATGAACCGACAGAGCTTGCCCCTGCAAGAGTAAATAGATCGAAGATTTATCCAGATAAAATGCGGAATGTGATGAATGGTGCTCTTCTTGGCGGGATGCTGGTTGTTGGGTTGTTCTTCTTGATATTTATTATGGATGATAAGATAAAGAGCTCAGAGGAAATGATGAAGTATTTCGGCGTCGCTAACTTAGCAGTGATACCGATGGTAGGTACAACAAAGAAGAAATGAAAAACATCGAACTGACAAACCTCACTCAATTGGACTATCCAATAACAGAAGCGATGAATACCCTTTGTACGAACCTATCGTTTTCAGGTAGAAGCGTGAAAAAGGTATTAGTAACCAGTTGCCGCGCCGGAGAGGGTAAGTCGTTTGTTTCGGTTAATATGGCGCGAGCGCTGGCAGGCGATGGGAAGAATGTTGTAGTAGTTGATGCAGATTTACGGCGTTCGAGCATGCTAGCCACATATACAAAGGATAGAAAGATGCGTGGCTTAGCGCATTATCTTGCAGAGCAAGCCGAATGGGAGAGTATAGTTCATCAGACCAGCGTTGATGGGTTTTATATAGTGTTCAATGGTCAGAGCGTTGTCAACCCTCATGCACTATTATCGACGCCAAGGTTGGGCGAGCTACTTGCACAATTAGAGAGAACGTTTGATTTTGTGGTGGTGGATTCTCCGCCTATTGGATTAGTAGTTGATGCGTCAGAGATAGCAAAAGCGTGCGATGGTGTGGTACTGGTGGTCACCAATAATACAATACCAAAGAAAGAGATTGGCGATGCACTGGCACAGATTGAACGCACGGGCTGCCCATTATTAGGCAGCGTGATGAATAAAGTGACGTTTGAGACGCATGCAGCTAAGAAACATTATTATAAGCAGTATTATAGTCATTATAAGAGTGGATATTATGGTGAGAACAAGAGAAAGAAGTAGAATCCGTTAATGTGGTGGTCGCAGGTCATTTTATGTAAGAATTTATATTTTGGGATGTTAATATAAGGCATACAATAGATGGCCTGTCATAGGTGGATTGGATAGTATATAAAGAGAGCTGATGACTAATTGGCTGAACGTGCTGATCAACAGAATTTTCATATGAACACCCTAAGAGACATACGTTTTTTTAAGGCAAAGAATCATAGATATGTCTTGCCATTATATAAGCTATTTTATCTCTTCGCGGATTCAATTATATTTTATTTTGTAATCTATAATGTTTCTAACCTTCAAAAGCGGTTAGTTATCGTCAGTGTTTATACTTTAAGTGTCTATGTTTTGATGAAACATTACCGAGCATTCTTGTTGGGCTTAAGGCGAGTATTCGACTTAGTGTATGCACAATGCGCATCGAATCTTATACTAGACACTGTTTTTTTTATTCTAATCAGAGCAATGACAGAAGGTAAACCAGACCTGGAAAGAACAGTATGCTTATTACTTGCACAATCACTCTTATCCACGGTTTGGGCTATCCTAGGCAATAAGATATACATGATGATACGATCACCACTACGGACGATAATTATTAAACGAGATAGTGATGGTGAAATTAATTTTCTGTTTAAATATTGCAAACGGCTTAAAATCATAGAAGTTGCTAAGTTAAGTGACATTAAACAAGATTTATCTTTCCTATTATCGGCACAGGCAGTATTTATTCCGAATATAGAAGCAAATCAAAGGAATAATATCATTAAATATTGTGCAGAGCATAATATCGAAGTCATCACTCGCCCTAAGATAGGCGATATACTCCTTAAGAATAATGCTATCATCTCTGAGACTGATGAGTACCCAGTGTTCTACTATGAGAATCACGGTGCTAGGATCGAATATCGGATTATCAAACGTTCCATGGATATAGTCATATCATTGATTGCTTTGATATTGGCAGTCCCAGTTATGATTGTAATAGCTCTGATGATCAAGCACGATGATGGGAGGCCAGTGCTCTATAAGCAGGTACGCCTTACTAAGAATGAGAAGCCATTCAAAATACTAAAGTTCCGTTCTATGAAGGTCGACGCAGAAAAGAACGGAATCGCAGTTTTAGCAGTGGAGGACGATGACAGGATTACAAAGATTGGAAAGATATTGAGGAGATTCAGGCTTGACGAATTGCCACAGCTCATTAACATTCTATTGGGTGATATGAGTATAGTAGGACCAAGACCGGAACGTCCTGAGATAATCGATAAGTATGTTGAGGAGTTACCAGAATTCAATCTACGCTTGTTGGAGAAATGTGGCCTAACAGGTTATGCTCAAGCGTTTGGCAGATATAATACGCAGCCTTATGAAAAACTCCAGATGGATTTGATATATATCAATAACATGTCACTATATGAGGATTTACGGATTATGTTCTATACAGTAAGGACGTTATTTAGTAAAGAAGCGACAAAGGGAGTAGCGGAACAGAATACGAAGGAAAGTCGGGTTGCCGCTTGAGCTATGACCTTTATTGCCTGCTCTGCTAGTATGAGTAACCGCAATATACTTATACTTGCTAATGATACAACATATACATATAATCTAAGAATAGAGATAATCGAGCAATTAATTGATGAAGGGTATCATGTCACGATCGCTAGTAAGTGTCTATTTTTCATCGATGAGTTAAAAGAAGTAGGCTGCGATGTTCTTGATGTTGATGCAGGTAGACGCGGAACAAATCCAATAAATGATTCTATATTACTAATTACATATATCCGAATTATTCACAAAAGGAAGCCAGATGTTGTCTTAACTTTTAATATTAAACCAAATGTCTATGGTGGTATAGCATGCCAGTTGATGAGAAAACGATACATACCGAATATTACTGGTTTAGGTACATCACTTGAATTCCTAGGTCGCATGCAGAGACTTACCATAGCTCTATATAGAATAGGCATTCATGGTTCACAGTGTGTCTTTTTTCAGAATAATGACAATAAGCAATTTTTTATTGATCATAAAATGCTATCTAATAAACATCAATGTATTGTCCTGCCAGGTTCAGGCGTAAATCTCGATAAGTTTAAACCATTGCCTTATCCAAATGGAGATGAGATTGATTATCTATTTGTTGGTAGGATTTTAAAGGAGAAAGGTATTGACTTATATATCGAAGCCGCAAAAAAGATACGAAAGGAATATCCGCTGACTAAATTCCATATATGTGGCTATTGTGATGATAGTTCATATATAAAAATCATTGGACAAGCTGTGAAAGCTGGTTATGTTATCTATCACGGCGAACAGAAAGATATGAGACCATTTTATGAGATGGCTCATTGTATAGTACATCCTTCCTATTACCCTGAGGGGATGAGTAACGTTTTGCTTGAAGCAGCAGCATGCGCAAGACCGGTAATTACGACTTATCGAAGTGGCTGCAAAGAAATCGTAGATAATGGGCAGAGCGGGTATACAATAAAAGTAAATGATGTCTACTCACTAGTTAACCTGATTAAGTTGTTTATCTCTCACGATAATGAGAAACAGTGTTATATGGGTCTTGAGGGAAGGAAGAAGGTCGCTAGAGAATACGACAAGAAAATTGTTATTAGACAGTATATTGATATAATAGCAACAAAAATAGATTGAGAGAACAGAATGGTTAACAAAGTGATATTTATTCTACCTTACTTCGGAGAGTTACCTAACTATTTCCCTTTATGGCTAAACAGTGCTAAATATAACTTTAGTTATGATTTTCTATTTATTACGGACACTGATATCGATAAATATGACTTACCAAACAATGTAAAATACAAGAAAACTACATTTGACCAACTGGTTATTCGTGTCAAAAGCTGCTTTCCATTTCCAGTCTCAATAAGTAGTCACTATAAAATTTGTGATTATAAGCCAGCTTATGGTTTAATTTTTAATGATGAAATACGAGGATATTCACATTGGGGTTACTGTGATATTGACTTAACGTTAGGAAACCTAAATCATTTCATTAATGAAGAAATGCTAGTATCAGGTGAGAAAATTGGGATATTTGCACACCTAATCATTCTTCCGAATACTAAAAAAATAAACAATTTGATGTTGCAGGATGATATCTGGCCAGTCGACATTCACAAGGCACTAATATCTAGTAAGTTGTTTAATTTAGCTGAGGCAGGTGGCATTAATCAGGTATTCTCAAGGAATAATTGGCAACAAAGAGCATTGCCTATTGCTGATATTATATATGATGATGCAGTAGTACGAAGTAGAGTGTGCAAAGCGTTATATCAGATACATTATTACCATTGTGACAAAACATTTTGTCTTTATATGGATACAGTTGGAGAGAAGCAAGTTGAGAGAGAAATTGCATATATACATTATCAGAAAAGAAAAATGGCGCTCGATAACAATTTGGATTATGCCCAACCTATTATATATCAGCAAAACATAGTAACTAACTTTCAACTAGAGGACTCCTATGGAATACTCAAAACGACTGAGGATAGCGAATTACGGCGTAGATTACATGGTTACAAACGTAAGGCTCTAGCTGCTACAGGCTACGTTATAGGATTTTCTAAATATGATATTAGAAGTAAAAGAAGACAGAGCATCCAAAACATAAAAGATCATAATATGAGTTCATATGCATTCTATTCGACACTGAATAACTAAATACAAATAGTAGTAAATTTAGAAATGCAATAAATAATGAATTTCAATATTAGTACTGAATTGCCAATAGAAACTAATTACCAAAAGTATTCTATCTATATATTGCCAATATATATAGTACTTAAGCCGTTCTATTTTGCCAAAAGTGGATTACCACAAATCTCAGATATATTCCTATTTATTACATATTTCTTCTATGACGGTAATGACAAATTTAAACTGCTAAGCCGCAAATTAAGTACTAATAATATACAAATAGCAGAGAAGATTTTACTTGCACTCGTTTCCTACATAGTAGCTATAAATGTCTTTTTTTACTCTACCACCGGTAATAATAACTTTTCTCTCATCAGGAGAAGCATCTACTACATTTTTAACTACTTTGCTTTCATATATTCAAATCGTTTACTAAGTATTTATAAGACAAAATTGACACAATATACTTTTTACGCTACAGCAGTTTCAATTCTAATTCAGTTAGGCTCATATCAATTTGGCGGTGGCTTTAACTCGAAACGTGCTATTGCAAATTTCAATAATCCTAATCAACTAGGATATTACTCTTTAGTAGCTTCTACCATAATCATAATAGCGTATTATAGAACTATAAATACCGACATGAAATATAAAAGACTAGCGCTACTATTAAGTTTGCTCTCCACAACATATTTGTCGTTTTGTTCATTATCAAAAGCAGCTATTGTAGCACAACTTTTTCTTGTTGGAATTGTTATAGGGAAAGGCCTTATGCATATAAATCTCACCAAATTGGTGCTTATTATAATAGTCGCGTTATTTATGATATATGCAGGTATGTCGGCTGGTACATATCAAAAAGTATCAGAGACAAAATTATATATTTCCGTCATTCATAGGTTACAGGATATAGGCAAGTCAGATGATGATTCTATTGAAGGTCGTGGTTATGATCGAATCATAGATTACCCAAATTATATTTATTGTGGTGCTGGTGAAGGTGAATTTATCCGATTTGGTCGAAGTATGGAAATACATTCAACGATCGCAAATATGCTTTTTTCTTATGGTATTATCGGTAGCGCTCTGTTCTATAGTTTCTTACTTCGATGCATTAAATATAGCAAATGTAAGGATTTATATATAATAATAGCATTCCTCATCTATGGTATTGCACATAACGGAACAAGAAATATTATGATGTGGGTAGCGTTTTCATTTTTATCATATAGTGAAGGCTTGATTGAGGAAGATATAGGAGTGTATGTTTATGAATAGTGCATTGTTTATATGCTCAATGAAGATTTACTACTTTGATAAGGAGTATTACAGCATTAATTTTACCGATGAACTGTGGAAGTCCAGATATTTGCCCTTTTTTGATAAGATATGTGTTTGCATGAGGAGAGTTAATACTCATTCATGCAACGAAATCAGAGGGTTGCTACCTTCATCAACTGATAATGTTACTTTCGACTGTATAGAATATAATAACAATGAGCTATTGCTCAATCATAAAAAAAAGACGGCAATATTAAATAAAATGTATAGCTTAATTACACTTCACGATTTCGTTATAATACGACAATCGGAATTAGCTGAATCTGCAGTTAAATTTGCAAATATGCTCGGGAAAAAATACTATCTTGAGATCGTTGGCAACACATGGGATGCGCTGTGGAACCACTCAATTAGGGGAAAATTCTATGCACTATATGCTGATTATAGGGTAAAAAGATATGTCTCTAAAGCGAAGAATGTAATGTATGTTACACGATTTACATTGCAAAAAAAGTACAAAACAAAAGGTATGAGTGTTGGTATAAGTGATGTCATTATAGATCAATATGTGGACGATATACTGAAAAAGAGATTGGTTAAAATTGAGAAATTTAAGCCAGAATCCGTAATAAGGTTAGTTACCATCGGATCAATATCGAACCCGGTTAAAGGTCACAAATATGTTATTGATGCAATCAGCAGACTAACGCAATTAGGTTTTAATATTATTTATTATCTCATTGGCAGTGGCGATAAGACCAGGCTTTTGGACTATGCAAATAAAAGAAAGATATGCCAAAAATTGGTTTTTGTTGGAGCGGTAGAGCACAAAGATGTTTTTAAGTTTTTAGATGAAATGGATATATATATACAACCATCGCTACAAGAAGGTTTATCCCGTTCGATAGTTGAAGCAATGAGTCGGGCATTACCGATAATTGCAACTGATGTTGGTGGAAATGTTGAGTTAATAGAACATGAGTGCATAATAAAGAAGAGAAATTCTGCAGATATCGAAAAAATCATTATACGGTTATTGGATCATAAGCAAGAAATGGTGCACATTGCGTCGAGGAATTATAATGAATCGATCTATTTTATAAACGAAAATATTAATCAACGCCGTGCAAAATTTATAAATAGTATTATTGGGAAAGCAGTGTAGTAATGTTAACAATAGGTGCATGCGGTTATTCAATTACTGGTAGCAGTGCAATTATAAATATACTAAAAGAATTTGATGAGATTTTCGTTATTGATAAATTTGAATTTACATTAGCATATTCTCCTGATGGCTTAGATGATTTGTTTTATCATTTGCACAAGTATGGGAAATCAACATCAAGCTATATCGCCATTTCGCGATTTGCTTCGATGATGGAGAAGCAAACAAGGCTAAAAGATCTTGTAGGTAAAAATTACAAACTAATCGTACAAAAATATATAAACGATATTACCGATATTGAGTGGTACGGATATTGCGGAACTGATAATCTGATATACCCTAAGATGTATCAGTATCTAAAGAAGATTGGCAGGCTGTGTTGCAATATATATCCTGGCAATATAAGTATGTATCTATATAGCAAATTGTTTTCACATCCAATGAGGTTATCTGTTTATCCGGAATATTTTCTAGAAAAATGCCAAGAACTTATAAGATCATTATTAAAACAAATTTCAAAAGAAACTAATAAACACATTGGACTAGATCAACCTTTTGTAGGTAATGATCCAAAAGCATCTTTTAGATATTTCGACAACCCCTTTGCATTTGTAGTTGACCGAGATCCGCGCGATTTATTTTTGTTTGTGAAGAAATATTTGCGGCCTATTGGACGAGGTGGTCAAACTCCAGTTGATGTATTTGACTTCATAAAATATTACAAGATTGTAAGATATTTAGAACATGATAAATGTGATGAAAAGGTGATTAGATTCAAGCTTGAGCAGTTGATATATGACTATGATAATTGTATTAACCAAATCGAGAATAATCTTTCAATTAAAAATCATTCATTACGAGGAAAATACTTTAACCCTCTAACTTCACGACCCAATGTGCGTCTATTTGAAAAATACAGGGATGAAGACAGTAATATAAAGATTATTGAAAAAGAACTAACCGACTACTTATTCGACTTTGACAAGTATACTGATATTTGTTCTTCTGGGAAAATGTTTTTATAATTGGTTAGGTTGGTATATTAAAGGTCAAAAGGAAATATGGACAATAATTGCGATTATAAATATAGCATTATAATACCACATTATAATACTCCCTTCAGCTTAATTCGTTTGTTGAAATCGATACCAAAACGATGCGACGTTCAAGTAATAGTTGTAGATGATAATTCTGACAAGGAAGTAAACGTACTTAAAAAAGGCGTCAATGATGATGCAAGATGCGAATTATATAGTAGTAAGTCCAGGAAACATAGTGCAGGAGCAGCAAGAAACGAAGGGTTGCTGCATTCTCGAGGCAAATGGATTTTGTTTGCAGACGCTGATGACTATTTTAGTGAAGGTTTTTTGAATGTCCTTGATATGTATTATCACGAAGAAGTAGATATCGTATTCTTTGCATATCTAGTAATAATAAACAATACAAATGAATCTGGTAAACGATCGCTAAGGCCAAGAAAATATCTTGAAGATTTTTATTACAGAAGAGATCATGAATCAGAAGTAAGATTGCGATATAAATGGACTATGCCATGGGCAAAAATGCTGAAAAGAGATCTGATAATGGATAACAGCATAATGTTCGACGAAATCTTAGTCTCAAATGATGTTATGTTTAGTGTTAGAACAAGCAACTTAGCTGTAACAATTGAAGCATCACTAACTCCAATATATACGGTAACAGAAAATACAACCTCTTTGACCAAGAATAAGAGTGAAATAGCGTTTGACACAAGATTAGATGTAATAGTCAGCTACACGAAATATTTGCGAGACATCCTAACAAGAGAAGATTTTCACAAATGCATTAGCAGAAATAGGGTTCCAATAATCATTCAAGCAGTATATTATTTTGGCGCATTAAAGGGTATTAGAACTCTTAGCAAGTTGATTAAGAGTAAAGTCCCGTTATATACAACAAGATAACATAATAAGATTATGGAAAATAGATTAAGTGATAATTGTTCAATCGTGAGAATAAAATGGTGAAGAATGGTTAGTGTTGTCAATAGACTTAGATCATTGAATTCAGGTGGCATTCAAAG
The DNA here is from genome assembly GCA_025997215.1 of Clostridia bacterium. The sequence continues at coordinate 3,366 of BNUH01000067.1, read as the reverse complement.
CTTCGTTGTAAATATGAACAAAAATTCTAACAAGTTAGTTAATTACAGCTATCTTGTTAAGACTGAAAGGAATACCTTTTTTGAAAAGGAAATCATCAATAATCACAGTGATATTTATTACTTACAGACCCAGTTTAGTACTGTAGGGCGAAGTAAAAAGGAGCTCCTATTGAATATTTATAAGTATCTTTCAACAAATGAAATTGATATTTATCATATACATTTTTGCTCTCCTATAGGTATGTTGCTTGAATGTATCATTGCTCGAATGGCGAATATAGAGGTAATTGTTGCACATTCACACAATGCATTACAAAATATTTCTAAAGAGAAATACAGCGTTGGAAAGCAGTTATTAAATTCTTTTGCACGTTTGCTTATTCCTTTTTTTGCCTCTTATTGCTGTGCTTGCTCATATAAAGCAGCAATGTGGATGTATCCCAAATGGTACGTTAAGCGAAACAGCGTAAAAATAATACCAAATGGCATTGATATAGAACGGTTCGCATATTCGGATAGTGCACGTCGGAAAATAAGAAATGAACTGGCAATAGATAATTTCTTTGTTGTAGGTAATATTGGCCGACTTTCTGAAGCAAAGAATCATATATTCTTATTGCATATTTTTTTGAAGGTGCTAGAGGTTAAAACTGATTCAGTACTACTTATAGTCGGCAATGGGTCGTATAGAGATAAAATTCTTCAAACAGCTAGTGCACTAGGTATAAGCAAATCGGTTATGCTAATTGAACCACGTGAGGATATTGAGTTTTTGTATAGTGCAATGGACGTATTTGTTTTGCCGTCAAAATATGAAGGTTTGCCTCTTGTGTTGATTGAAGCACAAGCGAACAGTTTGAAATGCATAGCATCAGCTGAGGCAGTCTCAACAGAAGCTGTAGTATCAGAATATATTGAATTATTATCTCTGGAAGAGTCTCATAGCACTTGGGCTGATCATATATTATTGTGGCATCATGGCTATAACAGAGAAACGCAGGCTAAAAGTGTGTATGAATCAGGATATGATATAAAAGATGTAGCAAAAATGATGAGTGACTGGTACAATAAAATATATGATCAAAGAAGATCAATACGGAGAAAAAAGTATAATAATGCAAGAAATCAGATTATTTGATTACAAAGAATCTTTTAGTATACTTATGGATGTTAAGACAGAAGTTGCAAAAGGTCAAGTAAACAAAAATGATATTCAACTTAGCATAATAATACCAACATTTTCGCGGCGCGGGGCATTGCTTGAAGCAGTCGATTCTGTTTTATTTCAAGATGACTGTGGATTTGAATATGAGATCATAGTCATTAATAATGATCCTAATGATAGAATGCTTGACATCAAAGATAAATATAAAGACGAGGCAAGAGTTTGCTTATTTTATAATAGTGAAAATATCGGTCCTGCAGCTAACCATGATAGAGGCGCCTTATTAGCGCTAGGCAAATATATAATGTTCCTGCATGATGACGATATCTTAGTTAGAGACAGCCTAAAGAAATGGGAGAAGTACATTAATAATGATAATTACAAGGATATAGATTGTTTCTATAGTTGCTATTACTATACTACCGCCAATAAATCTGTGATAAGCAATAATACTCCCGGTCATCTTGTGCAGGAAACGCATATACGGCATATAAAGAGAATTAGCAGTTCTCTCAACAATAAAGAAAAGATAATGAATAAGAGTTTATACATGTTTCTATATACTATAGTCTCCCCGCATAACCTAACACCTGGTTGCGCATTGTATAAAAGAGATAGTTATTTAGCACTAGGCGGCATGAACCCTAACATATTAATATATGATTTAAATTTATTCTTACGCGCCCTTGCATGTAAAGAATTTCGAATGATGTACGTGCCTATTTTATCAGGTATTTATCGTAGAACTGACACTTCTGCATTTGTTGCATCATATCAAAGAGTCTCATATGAAATAATGCAAAACGAAATGTGGATTCTAACTGATAAGGCATCGCCTTTTTTACTACGAAATGCAGTAAGGATTAAGCGATTTCTAATGGTAAACGGATATGACAGAGATATACCTAAATACCTTCAACAATCGCTTGCTAAGAAATATGCACTGCATATCAAAGCCAATAAAACAACTTTGTATTATATGTATAGAAAAATTATGATATTTTTGTCTATACTATTAAAGGTAAAGTGTTATCGTCTAACCATTAGCGAGAATAATATATCAGCTCTAATGCAAAGTGAATATAACGAAAGGCATATGGCTTTGGACACTATTGTATGTAGGCAGTCTGGAGGAATAAAATGAAAGTTGTTATTTTGGCCGGAGGATATGGAACACGCATAAGCGAAGAGTCGCATTTAAAACCAAAACCTATGGTTGAGATTGGATCTGCACCGATAATATGGCATATAATGAAGTATTATTCAGCATATGGATTTAATGAATTCATAATATGCTGTGGTTATAAAGGCTATATCTTAAAAGAATTCTTTGCGGCTTATTATCTTCATCGCTCAGATGTAACTTTTGACTTTAGCGCTAACAATAAAGTGCTCATTCATAACAATGTTGCAGAACCATGGCGTGTTACACTGGTAGACACTGGACTAAATACGATGACAGGTGGACGGATTAAAAGGGTGCAGAAATATGTTGGAAACGAAAAATTTATGATGACATATGGAGATGGTGTTAGTAACATCAATCTTGACGATCTACTCAGATGTCATATTGCACACGGTAAAAAAGCTACTCTTACAGCAATACAGCCTGCTGGGAGATTTGGGACTTTGGAGCTTTCTGACAACAAATCAGTCAAAGCATTTGCCGAAAAGCGAGAGCAGGATGGTGGGTGGATCAATGGCGGATTTATGGTATTAGAGCCTTCAATTTTTGATTATATTTGCAGCGATGAAACTATGTTTGAGCGAGAACCGTTAGAAAAATTGTCATACGAAGGCGAGTTGCAAGCATATCAACACAATGGTTTTTGGCAATGTATGGACACCATGCGAGATAAAATGTATCTTGATGAATTACTTGAAAAAAAGAAAGCACCTTGGGTGATTTGGGAATGAGAGATTTCTATAAAGATAAAACTGTTTTTATAACGGGCCATAACGGGTTTAAAGGATCATGGATATGCAGAATGCTTTCTATGCTTGGTGCGAAAGTTATAGGCTATTCTTTAGAGCCGCCCACAAATCCAAATCTATATCAAATAGCTGAAATGGACAAATATGTAGTATCAATAAATGGCGATATTCGTGATTTAAATGATCTAAGCATTGCATTATGTACATATAGACCAGACATAGTTATCCATATGGCTGCACAGCCAATAGTACGTTTATCATATACC
>BNUH01000066.1 GCA_025997215.1 Clostridia bacterium | reverse complement strand
GGGTTGAAAGTCGATATTTACAGTGATTAGGCACCGATCCAACCCACAATTCCTTCTTTTGATAGTTGCCGTAGTAGCGGCAGGGTAGTTCATTGCTACAACCTTACTTCTTAACTTAATGACATTGGACTCACGTCCCCCTCCCGACCTTCCCCGGGGTTTGGTTACGGGGAGACGGTGGGACGATTTGCGGAAAACACATGGGTCCAGGGCAATGCCCTGGCGAGGGTCCAGGGGCGCGAAGCCCCTGGTGGGGCGTTGGGGTGAAACCCCAAACCATCGTTCCAACGTTCCAACCCCTAAGCCCGCAAGAAAATAAACAACTTGCACATTCAAACAACTTCGGCGGGCGTATATTAACCTGTGACGGTACATGCGCCTAGCGAAGCGTTGGCGCATACAGAGTAACGCGTTGCGCCATTGACAATTTGCACGATTACTACATTATTATTATGCATTATTATACCCTACGAACCTCCAGCCTTCACAACCGCCGCTCGCCAAGCCCCGTCCTCATCGACCGCTTCGCCGACGAGCACGATCCCGCCATTTGCCGCAACCGCCGCCGTGAACCGTTGATCCCCATACGGCGCGATTACAGATTGCCGCAGGAAATTCCCATTTATGTCCAGGAGTACAATCCAGCCGACGCCGCTTTCCGCTCGTGGCGTTAAGTCTCCATCTTCAGCCGTCGTCGACGACACGATCAAATACCGCCCGTCGCTATGGCGCGTTACAAATATCGGCGAGGTCTCCCCCGATCCACCTAGCGCTTGCTGCCACTCCACCTTGTCGCGCGTCATGCCTACGACCCACACATCCTGCCCGCCGTGTGCGCCTTGCAGCGCCGATCCGTCCGAATTAAGCGAACCCACCGCCAGCGTTACATTGCTGGGATACTGCTGGATGATGGACAGCGCGCCGTTCATGTTCCCGTCCAGGTAGATTGCGTTGAACGCGCCGCCCGCTGCCACGCGTCCCAGCCACGCGTCCGAATTCTCCGCGCCAATCTTGCCCGCCAGCATCCAGCCGTCGCTGGTCTGCACCGCGTCGTATATCCATGCGTCATCCTTGAGCTGCAGGCGCACGGTGGAAATCTCCTGCCCATCAAAACCAATGGTAGTGAGAATGGGCACGGCGCGCTTATTCCCCTGGGCGTCCACGCGTGTCGTCCCGCCTACCGCCAGCACGCCCGAACGATCCGGCAGGAGTATGCCGTACCAATCGTCGGCCGCCTCGCCCATGCGGTAGTGCCAGATGGATCGGCCGTCCTCCATGCGGATCGCGCATACCCACCCATCCTGGCCGCCCTTATTTGTGTTCAAGTCATTATTATAACTCATGGTCCATCCGGCCAACACGATGCAGTCGTCCGGCGTGTTCGCACCCGGCACCGACGCCTGTGAGAGCGCGCGTATGGCGACCAGACTGTCGTCCAACGTCCCGCCGAGACATTTCTGCCAAAGCATGTCGCCCTGCACATCCACGCGCACGACCCACGCGTCGACGCCGCCTCGGTAATTCCGAACCTGCCCGTCATATGAAGTTGTCTGCCCCAGCAGAATAGCACCGCCATCAGCAAGCGGCAGCACGTCGATGAACGAATCGTCGCCGCTGCCGCCATAACGATTCGACCATAGCGTTTCACCCGAACCGTCCAGCAGCAACGCCCAGCCGTCCGAACCGCCGCGCGCCTTGTCCGATTCGCTGGAAGCCGTGCCCGCCAGCCAAATCTTTCCATCCGAAGTGGCCGCCGCTTTGACCAGGCTGTCGCCCTCGCCGCCGAACAGGTGTGCCCATGCGACCGTGAATAGCGGCCGCTCGTCCTGTGCGAAGGCCGCGCCGCCCGGTACTGCACCAAACACCAACGTCATAACCATTATTAACAATAATATTCGCCGCATGCGCTCACCTCCTAACTTTCGTAGCGTGCCTCACTTATCACGCATTATAGCACAACAACACACGGTTGTCAAGCAACCTTCAGTAAAATATTTTATCTGGTCGTTTCAGCCTCGACCAGCCTTGATGCGCTGTAACGTTCGCGCAGCTTCGGCTTTTCAATCTTCCCTGTCAGATTGCGCGGGACTGTGTCGAAAATAATCTTTCTGGGGCGTTTGTAACGCGGCATGCCTTGGCAGAATTCAACGACCTCGGCCTCCGTCAGCGACATCCCTTGTTTCGATTCGATGATGGCCGCCGCGACTTCGCCTAACCTAGCGTCTGGCAATCCTATCACCGCCACGTCCTTGATCTGATTCATGCCGCGCAGATAATCCTCAATCTGTACGGGATATAAATTTTCTCCACCTGTAATTATTACATCCTTCTTGCGGTCGACGAGCCAGATGAATCCATCCTCGTCGCGTTTCGCCATGTCGCCCGTGTACAGCCAGCCGCCCTTCAGCGCCGCCGCCGTCGCCGCGGGATCCTTGTAGTACTCCTTCATGATGCCTCGGCCCGCTACGATCAGCTCGCCGACCTCGTCGACTGCGGCTTCCTGGCCCTGCTCGTCAACGACCTTGGCTTGCCAGCCCGCGCCCGCAATCCCAATCGCGCCGACCTTGTGCAGATTCTCAATCCCCAAATGCACCGCGCCTGGCCCGATCGATTCCGATAAGCCATAGTTTGTATCATAATCATGATTTGGGAATAACGTTCTCCAGCGTTTGATTAGGCTGGGCGGCACGGGTTGTGCGCCGATGTGCATCAGCCGCCACTGCGACAGGTTGTAATCCTGGAGCCGCACATCCCCGCGTTCCACGGCATCCAGGATATCCTGCGCCCATGGCACCAACAGCCAGACAATGCTGGCCTTCTCATCCGACGCGGCCTTCAAAATCCATCCCGGCTGGGTGCCGCGCAGGAGCACGGCACGTCCGCCGACGATCAAGCTGCCGAACCAGTGCATCTTCGCGCCTGTGTGGTACAGCGGCGGGATGCATAAGAATACGTCCTCGCGCGTCTGGCCGTGATGCGCCTGCTCGGTCTCGCACGAGCAGACCAGCGCGCCGTGGTCATGCAGAATCGCCTTCGGGAACCCAGTCGTGCCGGATGAGAAGTAGATAGCCGCGTCGTCCGTGTCAGATAATGTAGTATTCGGCCGCGCTTTGGACTGGATGTCCGCTTCCCGCTCCAAGCCGCGCGCGGTTGCGACGGTTTCATTCCCGACGAACCACATGATTTCTGGCCGGGATGTTTCCACCATGGCGTTCACCCGTTCGATGAATTCCGGCCCGAATATAAGCGCCTTCACGTCCGCCAGCGCTAGGCAATACTCTATTTCCGATGTGGTATATCTGAAATTCATGGGCACAGCCAGCGCGCCGGTCTTTAATATGCCGAAGTAGATGGGCAGCCACTCTAGGCAGTTCATGAGCAGCAGCGCGACCTTATCGCCGCGCCGTATGCCGCTGTCCATCAACAGGTGCGCGACTTGGTTGGCGCGGTCGTCGAAGTCCCGCCATGTCAATTCCTTGCGGTAACGCGGCTCGTCCGGCGTCTCGACCAGCGCAAACTCGCGCCAATCCGACGCTGAACGCGCCAACGACGGGTTGATCTCCACCAGCGCGACATCGTCCGGCCACTGCCGAGCGTTTCTTTCTAAGAAATGTGTTATTGGCATAATGACCCTCATTTATGTAATATTATATACGGACACGCGAACGCGTCCGTATCAACATGCTAAGATATTCAAACGGGTTTGTCAACTGTAATTATTACCACCATCGATACGTCTCGCCGAGAATCAGCAGCACCGCCGAGCGGCCTTCCTGCGAGAGAGCCGAGCATAAACCGCTGCGCAGCGTCACGCTGAACGTGCCCGACGAGTAAATACTCGCCTTCATCACATAATAATCCACATTGCCGGGAGATATCAACGCAAGCACGCCCACGTATCGGTAATTACTATTCGTGGACGTACCCGTCTCTACCCTCATGACCACACTGCCCACGCTCGTGCTGTAGCCCTTCACAACGAAGGAAGTGTACCCGCGCAGGCTGATGGCATGCTGAGGCGTGCCGTCGCGCAATAAATCGTAGATCTCCGTGCGGGCATAGCTGGGGAAATATGAGATGATCGTCCCGGCCGAGCTTCGCGACTGGACGGAGCTGATGATCGTGCTGGCCTTGCCGCTGGGCGACTTGGGCGTGAACGACACCGCGCCTGGCAGAGAATTCCCATTTGATTTGCGGACTTTGAAACCCGCCGCCAGCGCGTCCAACGGAGTCAGTAATACATATGACAATATAATCAAAGTGACCGCCAGACACTTCAACTGCCTGCCGTTCATGCGGATTCCACACCGTTGGATCCCATATCAGCCCGAGCACTTGCCTTAACCCGCCGCTTCCTCATTTGAACCCCTCTTATACCTTATTATTTAATCGTAATGATAGGGTAAGCCAGCATCAAGTCGACCTACCCCAGGTTATACTATGGTATTGCCGCGATCGCGTGCCTGTCCCATACAGATGGCATGTAACAAAATTCGCGTTATCGGAAAGTGAACCGTCAAATAAATCGTCACACATTCTCGGAATAAATTGTCCCGAATCTGCCACACTAGCCTCGAGGAGGCGATTCTTCTTGAAAAACAACAATCGTAAAACCCTGGTTAAACTAGCGGGCATCGCTATGCTCGCGGTGCTTTTAGTCGGCACGCTGGCCGCGTGTACGAGCACTACGGAACTGACTCCCATCGGTTCACCCTCTCCCTCGCCTGCGACGCTGAACCCGCTGCCCAGCGTGAGCCCATCGGTGGGGCCGAGCGGCTTAAACCCTCTGGCCAGCCCGAGCGTCCAGCCTAGTCCCTCTGAACAGCCTGCCGCGCCGACGCTTTCCAATCAGGAAAGCGCGGCGCTGGCCGCCCAATGCGACGCCAGGATCAGCCAGATCAGCGAAATAGCGGATAGCATAACCGTTATGTTGGGTGATACAACGCTGACGGGCGTCAAGTTCGCATCGGTGTACAAGGGCGAATTGACCACGCGTATCAACGGGATCATTGGCGACAGCGTGCGCACGGTTGCGCCCGCCATTGCTAATGTGATCATTACCAGCGACGCCGCCATGACCGCGCGTATTGCCGCCCTGCATGATATGCAGAAGGACGGCGGATCGACCGGAGAGGTCAAGGACGAGTTTGATTCGATCAAACAAAGCATAAAATAGGTTGTTTAGGTTAATTTAGGCAAGTTTAGGTTAAAATTAGGAAAACAGGGTACTATTGGCAGAATATCAAGCCCCGATATCGCAGAATACTAAAGAGAAATTCGAGAAAATGATGGATCGAAGGGATGACCGACTATGAAACAACGCGGTAAACAGGGTTTAGGTATCCTGCTGAGCATACTGGCGCTCATACTGAATTACTCCCCGCAGGTGCAGGCCTGGCGTGACCTGCCCGCGTCATTGACCTTGCGCCAGGGCCAGACCCACGAGCTGAACGTAGGCCTGCCCATGACCATCAGCGTGGACGATGGTGCCGTACAGGTGCTATCATCCACGGACGAGACCCTCGCGAACGCCCAGAGCGTGCGCATCCAGGCGGAATCCGAAGGCCAGGCGAAGTTAAACTTCTCATTCCTGGGCATGACGCTCAAGGCCATGGATGTCAAGGTCGAGCCTGAACGCGTGATCATACCCGGCGGACAGGCGATAGGTGTGGCGCTGTTCACGAATGGTGTGCTGGTAGTAGGCACATCCGAGATTGGCGGCGCGCAGGGCGGCAGCCCAGCAGTTACGGCGGGCCTTAGACCCGGCGACCTGATCCAATCTGTAGACAATGCGCCCGTCCTAAGCACGACCGATCTGACCGAGCTGGTGAACGCTGCGGCTGGCAAGTCCATCGAGGTCCGGTTCTTACGCAAGGAACAGCCGATGCGTGCGACGGTCACGCCCGTGCTGGATCGACTGGATGGCACGTACCGTCTGGGTATCTGGGTGCGCGACAGCACCGCCGGGGTAGGCACGCTGTCATTCTATGATCCGGCTACTCACAAGTACGCCGCGCTGGGCCACGCTATTACTGACGCGGATACGGGCACCAACCTGACCGTTCGCGCCGGGCGCGTACTATTCTCGCGGATAGTGGATATCCAGAAGGGCAGGAAGGGTCAGCCGGGCGAATTGCGCGGATCATTCGACAAGGGTGAGATCAACCAATTCGGCGACATCCGGCGCAATAACGACTTCGGTGTGAGCGGCGAGAGCGATCTTGCTATCAGCAATCAGCTCTACCCGAATGGCTTGCCCGTGGGCAGCCAGGCCACGGTGCATACCGGCCCGGCAACCATCCTCACCACGCTGGATGATTACGGCGTCAAGGAATACTCCATCGAGATCACCAAGGTCAATCACCAGACCGAACCGGCACCCAAGAGCATGACGCTGCTTGTCACCGATCCCGTGCTGCTCGAGCGCACAGGCGGCATCGTCCAAGGCATGAGCGGCAGCCCCATCATCCAGGATGGGCATATCATTGGCGCCGTGACCCACGTCTATGTGAACGATCCGACGCAAGGCTACGGACTGTTCATCGATTGGATGCTGGATCAGACGGACGATCTGTAAGACTGGACAACGATTTTGGATTCAAAGGGCACAGTATTCTGTGCCCTTCATACTGTATAACGAGCAGAATAAAGGGAGTGAGCCGCTATGCGACGCCTTAGTAATAAAAAACGACAGAATCTTCAAAAAATATGGAAAAGAAAGGCAGGATTCGACAGACCAGCGTCGAATTACCCGCTGAATAGGCGATTCATCGGAGGCGGAATAATGGACGGGGTAACACGTGTTTGGGTGGCTGAATCCGATCCGGCACAAGCGCGGCGGCTGGCCGAGATGCTTAAAAAGTCGGATCAAATTGATGTGGTGGGCGTGAGCCCCAGCGGTAAGGAAGCGCTGGAGGCTGTGGAGACGCTGCAGATCGACGTGCTGCTGATGTCGCTGGCGCTGCGCGAGTTAGACGGTCTCGCTTTACTGGAGAAGATCAGCGCGGCGTCGTTATTGAGTTACCCGCGGATAGCGGTGATAACGGTCATGGCCGGGACGCACGGCGACCAAGCCAGGGCGCTGGGGGCCGATAAGGTATTCCAGAAGCCGGCGGACGAGGCGCGGCTGGTTGCGTGGTTGAGCGAATCGCTGAAGGATTCGCCCAACATAGCCCAGTCGGGCATGGCGCAGCGTCGAATGGTGGCGAAAAAGGCGCTGGAATATTTGGATATGTCGCCAGAACTGATAGGCTACCAGTATCTGGTAGAGGCGATCGCCATCTCGTCGATGGATCACATGATAACGCGGCGGATGATGAGCGACCTATATCCAAAGCTGGCGAAGATGAATGACACGAGCGTATCATGCGTGGAACGCGCGATACGTCACGCGATTGAGGAGACGTGGACTAGCGGGCGGTTGAGCGCCGCTGTGACGCTCTTCGGCTACAGCGTAGACCCGAAGCGCGGCAAGCCCACCAACGGCGAATGCATAGCGCGGCTGGGCGAGTACGTACGCTTCCTGCTGGCAGGCGAGGATTTGAAGGTTATTACTGTTAACGCGTAAGAGCGCCGTTTTGTTTTCCGACATATAATGATTAGTAGGGGCGGATTATGAATCCGCCCTTACATTTGTCCTACAACAAAACCATATATCTAATGTTCATTGTTTTTGAAAAGGCTGCTTGACAAAAAAAGATAAAAATGCTAAAATAAGCCTCTAGTAAAATAGGTCTCTAGAATCACCGCAGAAGTCGTGAGCGTTGTCATGTTGGAACGAAATGGGACGAGGTTCTTTGTCGATGAATGACAAATTGGGAGGAGATGGTTGCCAGCGTAGGTAATTAGCTAATTCTGTTGAGCCGGAATGGTTGCGGTGGCCTTTATGCCGTCTGCGAGTTTAGTAAGTCATATGAAATCAAGCGTGCTTACTTGCGCCTCTGTGCATGAGTACTGCTGACGGACATACGGTACCTGTGTGAATGCCGACCTTAGCTCGGAGGGCGAAGCTATGTCAAGTTTATTTGACTGTAATGATGTGGTGGATGATGAGTATGCTAGTCGGTCAGTCGGTCAGTCGGTCAGTCGGTCAGTCGGTCAGTCGGTCAGTCGGTCAAATTACAAACACTCGAAAGCAAGTACGGATGCATATTCTGTCTCATCGGTCGCGAAGAACACGTAGCAGCACGCATTTCCAGTCTGTTTCAGGGAACGGTAGCATACGCAGTACAACAGATAAAGCATAAGAGCGTTAACGGAAAAAAGTCGTATTTCCAGGATCGAGCGTTTCCGGGATATGTCTTTTTTCAAACAACCGTAGATTTAGACGTAGGCAAGTTAAGAAATGTTCCAGGTGTGATACATATTCTTTCCTATATTGATGGCGATTGGGTATTACAGGGCGGCGATTATGAGTTCGCGCGATGGGTTATAGATAACAAAGGTATTATTGATGTATCGAAGGCTTGCACCATTGGTGGCAAGATTGTTTTCACGTCAGGATTGTTAAAAGATTACCAAGGTTCGATCAAAAGGATCGATAAACATAGAGGCAATGCGCTGCTGGAAGTTATGCTGGGTAAAACGCCATTCCGAATCTGGGTAGCGTTTGATAGAGAAAATCTCAAAGTACTATAAAGGAGAAGAATATGTTTAAGAAAATTCTGGCTATTACGTTGTGTTTGGCTTGTTTGTTAGGATCGGTAGGATCGGTGTTGGCCGAAGGGGTTGTGGATCAAGGCCCGGCGGATGTATTGCAGGCTGCGCCTGAACCGATTTCAACACCTGAGCCGACGCCGGAACCAACGCCCGTGCCAACGCCTGAACCTACGCCAGAGCCGACACCGACGCCGATTCCCGTGTACACTGTCAAGTTTGTTTTACCCGACGGCACGGTGTGGAAGTCGCGCGAACTTGAGCTGGGACGGCCGATCGAGAAGCCGGATGTCCTGCCACCGATACCGGAGGGTTTCGAATTTACATACTGGTCTTTGAAGGGTGTCGCGGCACCATTTGCATTCGGGACAGCTATAACGCAGAACGTGATACTGACGCCGGGCTTCAAGCCGCTGCCGACGCCAGAGCCGACGCATACCCCTACGCCGGAACCCACTCCAGAGCCGACGCCGGAACCCACACCGGAGCCGACGCCCGAGCCGACGCCGGAACCCACCCCGGAACCGACGCCGGAACCGACGCCGGAACCGACGCCGGAACCCACGCCAGAGCCGACGCCGGAACCAACGGCAGAGCCGACAGCGGAACCCACGGCCGAGCCGACTGCCGAGCCGACAGCGGAACCCACAGCCGAGCCGACAGCAGAACCATCGGCAGAGCCGACAGCAGAACCCACGGCAGAGCCGACAGCAGAACCCACGGCAGAGCCGACTGCCGAGCCGACAGCAGAACCCACAGCCGAGCCGACAGCAGAACCAACGGCCGAACCGACAGCAGAACCAACGGCAGAGCCGACAGCGGAACCAACAGCCGAGCCGACAGCAGAACCAACGGCGGAGCCGACAGCAGAACCCACGGCGGAGCCGACAGCAGAACCAACGGCAGAGCCGACAGCGGAACCAACGGCAGAACCCACGGCCGAGCCAACGGCGGAGCCGACAGCAGAACCCACGGCAGAGCCAACAGCGGAACCCACGGCCGAGCCGACAGCAGAACCGACCGCCAGTCTGGAACCAACACCAGAACCCACTCCAGAACCGACCGACGGTCTAGAACCTTCCCCAACGCCATCTCCGACGCCACGTCCAGAAATCGCCATCACCATCACCACCGATGCGCAGGACAGCGTTACGATTGGGCAGACGGTCACGCTTACCGCGACGGTGGTGGGGATTGTTGAAGGCGAGGCGTACCACACCGAGTGGCGGCGTGACGATGGTTCTGGATGGATAACCGTCGCCACGGATGATGCCTCATATAGTTACATCGTGGACGAGGCGAATTACGGCTGGAACTGGGTGTTTGTCGTAATATTTGACGAATAGTAACAAGCTCCGGGCAGCAATGCCCGGAGAGCTTTGCTTATACTGACTAAATATGGAGGAATTCATAATGAAACGTATTAGCGCTTTAGTGCTAGTGTTATTAATGTTGAGCGGATTCGCGCTGGCTGAACTCGAGGAGAGCAGCACTGTGTTCAACCTCAAGCTGATGGGTATCGTGTTGCAAGATGAGGAAAAAGTAGCCGAGGATGAGGACACGCACTTTGTGGTACCGTCCGAGGAACCGGCACCCACCGACACGCCCGTCACGATCGACGTATGGTTTGACGTGGAGGGCGATACCGTCACGCTGGGCCAGATCGTGACCATCCGTGCCGAGGTGCAGGGCCTTGATGCCGGCCGCGCTTACATCTCGCAGTGGCAGTGCAATGACGGCACGGGCTTTGTCGTGGTCGCGGAGAATGAGGATTCGTACAGCTTTGAGGTTGACGATGCCAGTTATCGCTGGGAATGGGTGTACGCCATCACATTGGTTGAAGAGGCCGCGGAGCCTGCGGCCTAGCAGTCATAACAATAAAAGGAACTGACGCAGACAAACTATAGGAGGATAATCTATATGAAACATAATGCTGTAAGACGTATATCTACATATGTAGTTTTATTATTGATGTTCTTGCAGGTGATACCTGTAGGGATGGTTCAGTCAGCGTTGGCGGATAGTCTTGTAATAACGTCGTCGAATGAGCCTATGAGCTTAGAAGGATCGGGTTTTACGTTGTTGGCTGCCGGTGACATTTACGTAAAATTTGTCCATATGGTTGGGACTATTCCGATGCCCGAAACTGAAGAGGTCGGCCCAGTAAACGAAGGAGATACACTGTCGCATGTACTAAAACCGGGGTACTCCAATGTCGAATATCCAACTGATAATTTTGCGAACTATCATCCTGATCCTACCTATAATGATAACGGTGTGTATTATTATGATGTAACAATGGCTAATGCAGAAGCGCAGCCAGACGGAACCTTTCTTATCACGAAGGAAATACCATACATAGCGGATGATCCGACTATCGTTGTACGGTTTGTATATATGGATGAGGATGAGAATAACGTTCCTTACATTGTTTATGTGAATAAAGTAGTGAGTGGTGTGCAGGTAGGGGATATTGTTCCCTACAGCGGCATACAAAGCTATACTGATGAAGACAACCATATTACCTATGACCCAACAAACTTGTCAATGAGCTATACTGTACCTACACTAACAGGCAGAACACCAAACGCCAACAATGAAATCGTTATCGATGTTCCGATACAATGCAATATTGTCCAATTGCGTCGCCTTCAGATAACGTATAAATATGATTATAATGGACAAAGCGACCCGCTTGCTTCAGTTGCGGTGGTACCATTCCCTGCTGATGTTGATGAATGGTTAGCCCCAGGAAGCGCATACTGGTATTACAACCCAACGCTAGATCATAAAACAGGTGAAAAACTGGTTACAAGCCAATCTATTATATCCGGCATAATGCCGGATGCTGAACTAGAACCAATTGTAGTATTCTATGTACTGGGAGAAATCCAGTACAAAATTCAATATAGATTTGAGCCTACAACAGGGGCAGCTACAAAAAGCGGTTACGTTGGTGATACCTTATTCCCTGATAAAACCATCTCAATGATGAATGCAAATATAACATTTAGTATTGACGACTATAAACTTGGTAGTGGTACTACTGGAATCGCAGCTATTCCTGCAGGTTTTTACTTATCAACACGTTACGCACCGGAGTATACTACCGATCCAGTGACTCACGGTTCAATTATTACCTATTATTATGATAGGGAAACATACTATATCCGCTTCCATTCCAATGGTGGCGGGCCGGTTGAGTCTATCCAGCTGCGGTATGGGGAGGCGTTTCTCCTTAACCCAGTAGTCCCAACAGATACGCGCTTTATTCCAGCCAGCACGATTGCCGTGACAGGGAAAAACTTCATTGGATGGTTTTTAAGGGAAAATGTTGATGGTACAAACGCTGATAATACATCACAACAGATAACTACAGGTACTATGGGTCAATCTCCAATCATTCCGGTTGGGACACCACCCGACAAGGTGGTTGATTTGTATGCCTTCTGGTCGGATTCAACTCTTTTCTTCTATCAAATATACTATTACCAAGAAGGGGTAAATCTAAACTTTACAACAAATACCTTTGCAAGTGCAGCTGCAGCTGCAGCTGCAACTGCTAACTCAGGGTACACTAATACTTTTAGCAACTATGTTAATGTAGCACAATCTACACTCCAGAGACCACTGCTTACGGAGATGGATCTCACGAAATTAACAGAAACGTGGTATAATGGCTTAACAAGTCCTTTGAATAAGACGAGCGAATATGCGGGCAAGTTTGAATTTCAAGGTAAAAACAGTTTCGGAGCTACGCTACCAACAAACGCACTCTCGGGCCAACCATTAGCATATGTGACCCAAAGTGTAGATGGCGTATATATACTGCATGTATTCTACAAACGTATTGTTTACGGAATGCAAGCACACCCGATAATTCAAAATGACACTGGGGACATAGAAACAAATCACACTAACTATACGTATAGTAGTGGTTCTACTGTATACTGGCTTCCATATGGCGCGCCATTGGATGGCATTTTAGCGAATGCTGCTTTTGCTGATAAGTCTTGGTATGCCTTGAGGCATGGTTATATCAATAGTTATCATCAGGGTGACGGAGCAGGTAAAATACTTGAAAATCCTACCCAAATGGCTATAAATATGCCTGTTAATATCGACGATAGCGACGGTAATGGCGTGACAGACGCATCAGCCAGAGTTTATCATTTCTGGGATTATGCCCCATGGATCGATAACACGGCAACTACGTTCTGGGTCAGATTAAACATTTATGAGGAAACATGGAATACGGGCACTAACTCATGGTATTTGAAATTAGTTCCTGCCTCATCAACGATCACGAATTATTCGCGTGATTGGCAGTTGCAGAACATTATGAGGGAGACTGCAACAGATGCGCAGAAAGACACTACGGATACTTTTAATCCAGCTGAATCAGGTAATCGCCTAATATATACACCGTACTACAATGAGGTTCGAACAGGTTTTACTCTTAGCACAAAATGGTCGGGAGTTGCAGCGAATCAAAATGGAAGCTATTCACACATTAACACACCCTTAACGGATTCATGGTGGAGAGTGAATAGTACGTCCAATGCACAAAATAGTCCGCGTTTCGTAGCGAATCTTGTTTATTGGCATAATATAGTCCGAGTGACTTTTGATTCAAACGGAGGAACGCCAATATCACCGCAGAATAAGTATGGAAAGGCTACTGGCCCGCTGGCAATCACAAATTCCGCTGGTACTATAACAGGTTCAGACGATCCAGAAATACCTGTAAGGCCTGGCTATGTCTTCCTTGGGTGGTTCACAGCACCAGAAGGAGGCACAGAGTATACGAGATCGGGACTATACTACATGTTTGATACGACGGATATAACCGTCTACGCACACTGGGCAGCATCGACAGATTTTACGATTACGTTCTATGACCATAAAGTTGATGCAGGTGGTAACGCTACATGCAGCGATGTGGCAACCCCAGACAATTGGACATTAGCGCCAATTGGCGACCAACACTTTCTAGACACACGATACATAGAGGCAGGACATACGACTGTATCATCATCGGTTGCGGCCAAAGGCGATAGCATTAATGCTGGTGAGCCTGCTAATGCACAACCGCCAGCCGGATACCAGTTTGCAGGTTGGTATCGGGTAAATGGTACGGCGTATGAAGCATCGCCATACGACAGGAATCAGAATGTACAGCAAGATCTGATGCTTTACGCGCGCTACGTAAAAATAGATAACAATGTGGCGCAGTATAGAGTACAGTATAAATATTGGGACGACACTGCTAATAGCGGTGCGGGCGGCTATGTGGTATTCCCACATAAAGATTATGCATCAGATAGCGATCAATATGTATACGTTACAATACTGGATAACGAGACGAGAATCATTACGCTTCCGGATGTATTGGAAGGACTGCAGAGCACTGTTGATACCAAGCACTATGTCGGTTGCTATCCAGTATATGCGGATGGCGATGTCGTGAATACAGGTGGTCTGTATACCATAACAGGTGATGTCGATAATAGTCCAAAAACGATAACCTTCTACTACAAGGAGCAAGAATTTGATTTCAAGGTCGAATTCTGGTGGAGGCAAAACCTGAACTCTAACTCGGTAAAGATTGAAACTTCCACCGCTCCCCTACCACCTGGCATGAATGCGGGCACAAATTACCAGTTGACAGGTAAGGCACACATGGGAATACTGAATGTCTTCAACAACTTTAACGCCGATGGTACAGTAGTCAGATTTACGTCAAGAGGAACGCCGTGGAATATACCTGGTTATACGCTAGAGAATGAATCTATACGCATTGACGTTCAACCGGATGGGTCAGCCGTGGCGAAATTCTTCTACGAGCCGATTCTTCACACTATCACAACTGTGTATGTTGGCGGTACACCAACATCAGGCTCGCCAGCTAGCTATGCTAAGACCCACGTGTTACATGGACAAAATTTGGTCGTTAATTCTGCGGCGAACGATAGCTATTACTTGGCTGGGGTGTATATCGACGGGGTACTTCAATCCGCATCGGATTATAACTACAAGACAAACAGTAGTGATACTGGCGATACGACCAACACATATACGTTCACAAACGTTACTGCAGATAGTACCATCTGTGTGGTGTATGTGCCATGGATGGTAGTGCCGCGCCAATTGTGTAAACCCATCAACCATAAAGAAGCGCCCAGCCAGGAAAGCACCCGCCGCAGCGGAAGTTGGTTCTCGGAGCCAGAGGCCCGTTCCCCCCTGCACCACAGCCAGAAT
>BNUH01000065.1 GCA_025997215.1 Clostridia bacterium | reverse complement strand
CAGTTATGGAACCGTTAATTGAGAAAGGAATAAATGTCATATTTTTACCACCATATTCACCTGAGTATAACCCGATAGAATTAGCCTGGTCAAAAATGAAAGCATATCTACGCAAAGAAAAAGCAAGAACAGCCGAAGATCTTGTTTGCGCTATTGGAAAGGCGTTGGAAACCTTCACTAATGATGACTGCTTAGGGTGGGTCAAACACTGCGGCTATGGTCTATAATAAATCAAATTGCTATATCGGTCAAAAGGCTTAACGCGTTTCGATCCAAGTCGCAAAGCGCCAAGGCAGCTCCCGCCGACGCAAACCCCTCGGCTAAGATGCTGCCAATGCCGCCCGTAGCCCCGGTAAGCAATACAACCTTGCCCTCCAGCGAAAACAGCCCCTCTAGGCTTCGCGCTATTGATGCAGACATACCACGGCTCCTTCCCTGAATTCAACCTTAATGAAGCGCGGCAAGCAGATGCGTAAGCCTATGCTACTGTATGCTTGTAATACAGCACCTTGTGCACATTGTACTATATATGGTCTACATTGTCAACGCGGTTTTGGAATTTACCAGGGCAAAATCATTTACTCAAACCGACAAAATACGAGTAAAATCCCAGCCTCTTCAATCCGTTTTTCTCGCACTTGAGGTCGAAAAGTGACGCCTTGTATGACAAAAATCGATTGTAGAAGCTGCTTGAAAAGTAAATGATTTTGCCCTGGCGGCCCCCCTTGTGAAACCCAAGCCCTTATGATAAAATATCATTATGAGGTACCTATCTATGAAACGCTTGCTAACTACCCACCGCACGCTCGCCGTCCTGACCTGCGTCTTGACTGCTCTGCTCCTGTTATCGTCCTGCGTCGCGCCAGAGCCAGCCACGCCCGACCTAATCGTCGGCTTCTCCCAACTAGGTGCGGAAAGCGGCTGGCGCATCGGCAATACTCGGGATGTCGCGTCGGCTGCTGAACGCGCGGGTATTCAACTCATGATGCTCAATGCGGAGCAAATGCAGGAAAACCAAATCAAAGCAATCCGCTCATTCATAGCGTATCAAGTGGACGTGATAACGCTCGCGCCGATAGTGGAACAGGGTTGGGAGACCGTCCTGCTGGAAGCGAAAGCGGCAGGTATTCCCGTGCTGCTGATTGACCGCGACATAAGCGTTTCGGACGGCAGTTTGTACGCGGGTTCTATCGGCTCCGATTTTCTTGAGGAAGGCCGGCGAGCAGGGCTTTTCCTGAAAGAGCGGACGCGCGACAAGGATTCTGTGCGCATTGTCGAGATAACCGGCACCCCAAACAGCACCCCAACCCGCGAGCGCACGCTGGGTTTTGTTGGAACGCTGGGAGACGATCCGCGCTATCAGATAACCATGACTGTTTCGGGCGACTTCCTCAGATCGAAAGGCCGCGAGTGCATGGAAAATATCTTGAGCCTTACGCGCGGCATTGATGTTTTGTATTCTCACAACGATGCGATGACGCTCGGCGCGATCGAAGCGATCGAGGCTGTCGGGCTTAAACCTGGAAAGGATATAATCATTATAACCGTAGACGGGGAGCAAGGCGCGATAGATTTATTGAAGCAAGGCAAGATAAACTGCGTGGTGGAATGCAACCCGATGATTGGCGACCAAATAATGGGGCTGGTTAAGAAACTGGCGGCGGGTGAGGATATCCCCAGGAAGACATACACAACGGAGCGTGTTTTTTCGGAATGGGACGATGATCTTCAGAGTATTCCGCCTAGGGGATATTAGCAGGCATGGCCAGGTATACCACCGATTTTTTGGAAAAATTGTTGAGAGTGTTTGGTGCGCTCAGCAGTCTGCGCAGCAGGATTCGCGCCATGTATATAGTGCTGGTTACTCTGATGCTCATCCCGGTATTGATCGCGCTTTCGCTGATGCTTTCGTTCGCGAGCCGTTATCACGCAATATTAACTCACATAGAGGGAATATCCTCATTGCAGCCTATGGTGCAGGAAGACTTGCTCTCCAGTTTGCTGGATGTAGTGGTCGGGCGCACCCGCTTTGAGGATGGCATACCACAGGCAGCGTTTGGTTCTATCGAGAGTCGCCTTGATACCCTCATTCAGAACGACGCGGCGAGCAGCGGTGATCTGGAAGTCGCTCGCCGTGTGCTCATGACGTTAGGCGGTTATATAGATAAGATGGGTGCGAGGCTGGCCGACCACGCGACCGTCGACGAAACCTTTTCGATAAATGAAGAGATAAAGAATGTCGCGAGTCTGTTTCTTGAGATGCTCAACACGGCAACCAATACGGAGATACGCGCTTCCGCTGTCATATCCGGCAGGATGCAAACGACGCTGTTCGCGACGCTCGCATTGGCTGCGGTGGTGTTGGCGGCCGCGCTTTTATTTGCGGGGCTTACTCAATCCTCGCTGATGCGCTCGATCAACGCGCCGCTTGCTAGGCTGGAAAGCTTCGCGGGCCAGATCGCGCGTGGAGAATTCCACGGGCGCATACAACCGTTGGACGTTGAAGAGCTGACAGGTCTCACCGAGAGCCTAAACACAATGGCGTCCAAGTTGCAATTGCTCGTTGACGAAAACCGCCGCGAACAGGAAAACCTAATGAAGAGCGAGCTTCGGACACTTCAGGCGCAGATCACGCCCCACTTTCTATACAATACGCTGGACGCGATCGTCTGGCTGGCGGAGTCAGGTGAAACGGAACAAGTCATCGGAGTGACCCACGCGCTCTCACAATTCTTCAGAACCTCACTCGCGGGCGGGCGCGAATGGATCACCATCCGCGAGGAGATAGAACACCTTGAGGGATACATGACCATCCAGCGCGTGAGGTATAGAGATATACTAAAATTCTCGCTCGATTACAGTTCCGATCTGGACAACTGCCAGATACTCAAGCTGCTAATCCAGCCACTGATTGAGAATGCCATTTATCATGGCATAAAGAATAAGCGCGGTGGCGGACTGGTGGCGGCGGAGCTTACCAGGGTTGGGGAGCGGCTTCATGTATCCGTTAAGGACACAGGCGCAGGCATTCCGGCGGACGCGCTGGCGGACATCAGAGAAGGTTTAGCGTCCGGCGTTCTGCCGGCTGGCGACAACGGCTTCGGACTGTACAGCGTGGATAAACGAATCAAGCTGTACTATCGGAAGAAGGATGGATTGAGACTCGAGAGCGTCGCCGGCGAGGGTACCAGCGTAACGTTCGACGTTCCGCTCTCTTGATATATGCCGGATGAGGTTGGTAAATAATGTATAGTGTTTTTCTGGTCGACGACGAAATCGTTATTCGCGAGGGCATACGCAACAACTTCCCTTGGGGCAAGTCGGGCTTCACCCTCTGCGGGGAAGCGCCCGACGGTGAGATTGCGCTGTCAATGCTGCAGGAATTGCACCCTGATATCCTGATCACCGATATCCGTATGCCGTTCATGGACGGCATGACGTTATGCAGGAATATTGTAAAATCTATGCCATGGGTGCATATCGTGATTCTCAGCGGTTATGACGACTTCGCTTACGCTCGTGAAGCCATAACCCTCGGCGTGAAGGAGTATATACTAAAGCCAGTAAGCGTGCTGCAGTTGCGGGAATCGCTGGAGCGAATCTCCGGTCTCATCGGGTCGGAACGGACACGGCGGGCGAATCTGGACGATCTGAAACGCCAGCTTGCTTCATCGGCGCAGCTTATCAGGGAACGTCTGCTGCTGCGAATACTGGATGGGATGTTCGGCGACTCCATACTAGCAGAGGCCCGAACGTTAAATCTGCCGCTGACAGCAGGACAATACACGGCAATGATACTGCGCTCAGAGCAGCCGGAGGATCTGCTTGCATTGCGTGCCACAGCGCAGAGGTTTGCGGACAGATCCGGTGGAGCGATCGCACTTGCTGAACGCGGCGCGGAACTCATGGCGCTTGTGTTGGGCGACAGTGCGAGGGATGTGGAGGAACGCGCCTACGCGTTCGCGCAAGCAGTGGCGCATGATGATCCCAAGTCGCGCATAGCCATTGGCTCCATGGCGACAAAGCTGCAGGATGTGCCAAAGTCCACATCTGACGCGCGTGACGTGCTGCAGGTCTTGATGGAGCGGGAGACCGGCATACTCGGCGTTGGCGATCTGGATTATGCGATGGCGGAAGCCTCGTGCGGCAGTGCAGGTGATCTTATGCCCGAGTTGATGAGGGCGGAGGTCGTGCAACTATATGATAAGCTCCGCTTTGCCGCAGCCGACGGCGTGTCTCGGCTTGTCGATGAATACCTGTCATCGTTCGGGACGACTGCAGTGCGATCCATACTCATTCTACATTACGCGCTGGTGGACATTATACTTGCCTGTTCACGCGTTATAAAGAGCGGCGGCGGTGATCCGGTGGATGTGCTGCCGGAAACGCGCGACCAGTCGCTGTTGCTGTCGCAGGCGTTTTCCGCCGAGGATTTTACGCGGCTGGCAAACGATATCATCAAGCGCGCACTGTTGTTCCGAGACACACACGCGAGCGGATCATCGGCCGGTGTACTGCGTCAAGCGTGCGCCTACATTGAAACACACTATCATAGGCCAGAAATGACACTGCATGACGCTGCCTGCGCCGCAGGGTTGTCCGACAATCATTTCTGCACGGTATTCTCCCAGAAGATGGGCATGACATTCCTTGAATACCTGACGCGTCTGCGCATGTCCAAGGCACAGGCATATCTGCTGGAAACGGACTTGCGCTCCAGCGACATAGCCGAGCGCATTGGTTATACGGACACACGTTATTTCAGATATCTGTTCAAGAAAAACATGGGGCTGTCGCCACGCGAATATAGGAATACGTTTAAGGGCGGCGAACAGAACAGCGAATCGTAATTTTTCATACCCATGCCGGAATATTGCCGTCATTCATATGTGCGAAGGCGGCATGGTTCTCCTTTATCCGTTAATTCGCCACCCCAAAACCGTAAAGCCGCGTGTTTACAGACTCGCCCGCAACGGATATAATTAGACTATATAATCTAAAGGAGGATCACCCCATGAAGAAAATCCTATCGAAAATCCTGTCACTTGCGTTAGCGCTGCTGCTTTGCCTGGCGATGTTCTCCGCCGCAGGCGCGGACGAGCTGATCAAAGTCGGCATCATCAACAACCCGCCGTCCGAATCCGGCTACCGCACCGCCAACGATAACGATTTCAAGGCCAATTTCACCGCCGAGAACGGTTACGAACCGTCGTTCGCTTACAGCATTCTGATTGAGGAACAGCTTGCTGCGTTCAACCAGTTTGTAAACGACGGCGTCGATTACATCCTGCTCTCCGCAGCGTCCACAGATGGCTGGGATAATGCGATCGCGTCCGCAACTGAGGCTGGCATACCCGTCCTGCTGTTCGACCGCATGATCAACAATGACGGCTACGTAGCAGCCGTCGTATCCGACATGGCCAAGGAAGGCGAGACCGCCGTCAATTGGCTGCTCGCACAGGGGCTGGAAGCGCCGGCTGTTATCCACATCCAGGGCGTTATGGGTTCCGACGCACAGATCGGCCGTTCCGGCGCGCTGGATGCCGCTGCCGCCGAAGGCAAGGCGACCATCGTCAAGCAGCAGACGGGGAACTGGTCGGCTGATGAGGCGAAGGCGATTGTCGAGTCTGTCATAAACGCGGGCACTGCGTTCAATGTTATCTACGCCGAGAATGACGACATGGCCAAGGGCGCAGTCGCGGCGCTTGACGCGGCGGGCATCACCCACGGCGTGAACGGTGATGTAGTAGTTATGGGCTTCGACTGCAACAAGTGGGCGCTCAAGGAACTGCTCGCGGGCAACTGGAACTACGACGGACAGTGCAGCCCCTTCCAGGCGGGCGTACTTGACACCATCATCAAGGGTCTCGAAGCCGGCGAAATACCGGCCGACAAGCTCATCATCAATGAGGAGAAGGGCTTTGACGCAAATGAAATCACCGAGGCTGACGTAGAGCAGTACGGTCTTGGTGAGTAAGAGGTACGCAGTATAAACGTTCTGAAGTAACGGTACTTTAAAGTACTTAATAAGCGCGGCGCGGAATAATGGATAATTGTCCAGTATACGCCCCGCGCTTTATTCCCCCCGAAGGAGCTGTCCCATGTTTAGCAATATCGTGCTGTCCATGTCTAATATCACTAAGGTGTTTCCGGGTGTGCGCGCATTGAGCGATGTCAGCTTCACGCTGCGCTTCGGTGAAATCCATGCCCTTATGGGTGAAAACGGCGCGGGTAAATCAACGCTGATAAAGGTTCTGACCGGAGTATATCCCAAGGACTCCGGGCAGATTTATATAAACGGCCAAGGTAAGGACGGCCATGATTATGATAGCCAAGACAATGCCGACAAAGATAAGTCGGCACACGTAGTCAACATCAAATCGCCACAAGATGCTCAGGATTTAGGCATCGCAACCGTATACCAGGAGATCACGCTCTGCCCGAACCTCACGGTCGCCGAGAATATGTTTATAGGCCGAGGCAAATACAAGCTCGTTAACTGGTCCGGTATGAAACGCCGCACAAAGCGGATACTGGAGGGTTTGGGTATTCCTGCAAGCCCAACCCAGCAGCTGGCGAACTGTTCACTCGCAGTGCAGCAGATGGTCGCCATCGCGCGTGCCGTGGATATGGATTGCAAAGCGCTCATTCTCGACGAGCCGACCTCCTCGCTGGACGAACAGGAGGTCGAGAAGCTTTTCTCGCTGATGAACGAGCTTAAGTCGCGCGGCGTAGGCATTATATTCGTCACCCATTTCCTTGATCAAGTCTATAAAGTGTGCGACAGGATTACAGTGCTGCGCAACGGCGAGCTGGTCGGCGAATATGAGATAAAGGAACTGCCGCGATTACAGCTCGTTTCAAAGATGATGGGTAAGGAGTTGGAGGATCTCTCATCGCTGCGAAAGAATGACAGCGGTGAACGGGACGGAGGCAAGTCCGTTGTCTATCAGGCTTCAAACCTTTCGAGTAGCGCCGGAGTAAAACCGTTCGATTTCAGGATAAATAAGGGTGAGGTCAACGGGTTCACAGGTCTGCTGGGTTCCGGCAGGAGTGAAAGCGTCCGCGCTATCTTCGGTGCGGATAAGGTGACCGGCGGCAGCGTGACGGTCAACGGCAGGCAAGCCAGGATCACAACTCCCAGACATGCCATGAGATACGGCATAGGTTATCTGCCTGAGGATCGCAAGCGCGACGGTATCGTCGCCGATCTCTCTGTCCGCGAGAACATTATACTTGCACTGCAGGTAATGAAGGGATTCTTCAAGCCGTTCTCAAAGGCTGAATCAAGGGCATTCGCCGATGAGTATATCCGGCTGCTAGGCATCAAGACAGCGTCTGCGGATACTCCCATTAAGTCACTGTCCGGCGGGAATCAACAGAAGGTGATACTCGCTCGCTGGCTGCTTACGCATCCCGAGTACCTGATACTCGACGAGCCGACGCGCGGCATCGACGTCGGCACCAAAGCGGAGATACAGAAAATTATATTGAAGCTGGCTGGCGAGGGCATGAGCATCACATTCATATCTTCAGAGATTGAGGAGATGATCCGCACCTGCTCGCGCCTGATCGTCATGCGCGACCGGAGCATTGTGGGCGAACTGAAAGGTTCGGACATGACTCAGGACAGAATAATGACTACTATCGCGGGAGGCGGAGCCGACCATGCGTGACAGTACCAAAAAGCCCAGCACTGGCGAAGCCCTACGTACAAGCGAGGGTTTCACGCCCGCCCGATTCCTGAAGTCACCGTTGCTTATACCGTTTCTGATGCTTGCGGCGCTGGTCGTATTCAACCTTGTGATCGATCCGGCGTTTTTCCGTATCACTGTTGTGACGAATAACGCGGGTTATCCTTCCATGCAAGGACGCATCGTTTCGATACTCAACAATGGTTCCGAGCTGGCTATACTTGCGATTGGTATGACGCTGGTCACGGCGGCGTCCGGCGGGCAGGATATCAGCGTCGGCGCGGTCTCGGCCATTGCGGGCGCTGTCATACTGCGTGTAATCTGCGGCGATGAGACTGCGCCGCTTGCCCCTCACGCTCCCATACTGCTGGCGTTACTTGCGTCGATTGCAGTGGCTATGTGCTTTGGCGCGTTCAACGGCGCGTTGGTTTCGGTATTCAAAATCCAACCGATGGTGGCGACGCTGATTCTCTTCACCGCCGGACGCCAGATAGCGTACTGGATCGGCGGCGGCAAAATCCTTAATGCACCAGGCTATGTGTTCAAGTATTTCGGGAACAACATACCAGGTATAGCAATTCCGACGCCTATATTCATCACGATCGCCTGTCTGATTGTAGTCGCGCTGCTGCTCAAGTTTACGAGCCTTGGGCTGTACGCGCAGACCGTTGGCATCAACATCAAGTCGGCGCGGCTCAACGGCCTGAACCCCACGTGGATCAAGATGATGACATATATCATAATGGGTGTATGCGTCGCGATAGTAGGGTTCATCAAGGTCAGCCGCACAGGCAACATCAACTATGACACCCTCGCCAAGGATATCGAGATGGACGCCATCCTAGCCGTAGCGATTGGCGGCAACGCTCTAGGCGGCGGCAAGTTCAACCTGACAGGCTCCATCGCGGGCGCATATATAATACAGTTCCTCACGAATACACTGTACGCCACTAACGTATCCTCCGACAGTCTGAAGGCGTATAAAGCTATCGTCATAATAATTATCGTTGTGATTGGCTCACCTGTTCTGAAGGAATACATGGGCAAGCTGTGGCAGTCCGTGTCGCGTTTATGGAAGAAGTTGGCCAGTGAAGCGGCGCAAGGAGTATGAGGTTATGATGAGAGCTATATCAAGCGAGCATGCCACACGCGGGACTCTTCGCCGCCGCGAACCCATGACCGATACTGTACTCCTGCTGACGATTACGATCGGCGTGTTTATAACCATGTATGGATTATCCATGGCAGTATTCGGCGGTGGTTTCCAAAGACCGAACCAGTTTTTCGATATATTCAACGAGAATGGTGCGCTCATCATTATTGCCTGTGCGCTCTCGGTCGTTATGGTTGCCGGTGGGATTGATATATCCGTCGGCGGCGTAACATCGCTGGTGTGCATGGTCAGCGTAGTCATGCTCGACGACCATGGTTTCAATGTGCTGGAAACGTTGCTGCTGGCCTTGGGTATCGGGCTGGCTTTCGGCGCGGCGCAAGGTTTTCTTGTATCTTACCTGGATATCCAGCCGTTCATAGTAACCCTGGCGGGCATGTTCTTCGCCAGAGGTGTCACCACAATCGTGGAGGTCAACCCACGCACAGTGCAGCATGCCGCGTTCAAAGCCCTTCGCGCCGTGGAGTTAAAGCTCCCCATGGGATACATCGCGAAGAACGGCAACTTCATAGCCGCAAAACTCGAACTGGGCGTCCTTATCGCGCTGGCTATAGTCGCCGCCATATTCTTTATACTCCGCTGGACGAGGTTAGGCCGCAGTCTCTATGCCATAGGCGGCAACAGCCAAAGCGCTCTTATGCTGGGCATCAACGTCAAGCGCATGCGATTCCTATCCTACCTACTGTGCGGACTGCTGGCAGGGATCGCGGGATTCGTCTACCTCCTGCACACGGGTTCAGGCTCCGTAACCCAATTCTCAGGCGCGGAGATGAAAGCCATCGCCTCATCTATAATCGGCGGCACACTGCTTACAGGCGGTGTTGGCAATATTATAGGCACACTGTTCGGCGTGCTGCTGCTGGCTACTATCAACCTTATCGTGGTCGCGCTCAAGCTCAAAGGGCCATGGTGGCAGGGGATTACCGTTGGGATGATGCTCTGCCTGTTTATTGTCCTGCAGAGTCTTATATTGTCGCACCGAAACAGGCGGCGGGTTCTTTAGCAAACAATATCCATTAAAAAATAGTCAGTCGTCAGCAGATACACCGGATCATTTTCCTTTGCATCCTGCAGGCTTGTTGAGCTGCACTTTTCACAAACGCCATCTTCCGACAATAACATGCATACATTACAGTATTCCACTACGTATGCCCCCTTTTTATTTTACATAAAATACCATGTCTCCGTGATAAGTCTTAAAGCCGTATTTTTCATACAGAGGTCTGCCCGAATCAGTCGCATTAAGAGTTAATTTCCTGTAGCCAAGCAGTTTTGCCTCCTCAACAATTCTGCTGAATAATCCGGCAGCGATACCTTGCCTTCTGTAGTTTGGAGAAGTATACATATTCATAATGTAAGCAACTTTTCCATCAATGTTCTTGACGGATGGTGGAACCAACGAAAAACTTAATCCACTTGTTGCTACTATTTCATCTTTATCTATAGCAAGCCACGCAACGAAACTACCATCTAAAAGCGCAGTTGTAAAATAAGCCAAGTTTGCTTTTTCCAATAATGACCGTTCGTGTTCCGACTGAATATTGTCTACTTCCGCTAAAAAAATGCTGCGTAATCTGGCTAGCTCTCCGGCATCAGAAACGGTAGCCTTTCTATATGTCAACATACTTAGCGCCTCCCAATATGTCGGTAGCCAGCGGATCACTGTGGCCCGGCTCACTGGCATTATATACCGGTTGAACTTCCGCGGTCAACCGCCGAATTTGTACGGTTGATTAGGTCGGGCGATTCTGCTATACTACTTTTAGAAGGAGGGATAACGCTATGCCCAAGAGGATTATGAAGTCCACAAGCCGCTCCAAGACGAATCGGCAGTATAAAAGCAGCGTATTCGCCTCCTATTTCTCGGAGACGAACCAGCGCCTGATTGAGATAACTACTCTGCAAGCCGCATTATAAGCGCATCGCGCAGCGCCGCCGAAAAATTGATACTCCGGCGCTCGGCAGCTTCATTAAGCCAAGCGGGTAATGTTAGTGTCTTCTTGACAGACGAATCACCTTTCTTTGGGTCGACATCAGCACACACGACGGACACAAACCCGGACTCATCGTCTGGATGCACACGCGCCACGTCTGTTGGCGCAGGCAGTGTCTGACCATCACGAAGGATAGACAGCAAACGTCCTGATGCAGCGTCTGATGCCATATAGATTGCATCGGCAAGATTATCACCGAACGTCGCCAAACCAAGATCGGGGATTTCTACAGAATATCGCCCGTCGTCTTCACGGTAGAAGCATGCTGGGTACGCGTAACGCATGACCGCTCACCTTCCTAACCCCGCCTGTTTTTTGATCGATGATTCTACACGTTTGGGCATGTCGCCAGCATGCCGTGGGATTGTCACCTTCCCAGGCTTTGTTGGATGCTTGTAGTGATAATGTGAACCCTGGATGCTGTCTAACGTCCAGCCGTCGCCGCGCACCATCCGGTCAGCATCTTTGAAAGTCACTATTATCACCTCATGTTTATATCATAGCACGTGTAGCACGTGTAGTCAACAGGAGGTTTTGTCTATGAAACCAAACTTTATTTAGAATCCTACCAGGATTGCCCGGGAAGTGCATGCACTCCCCGGGCCCTTTGATTTGACCAATTTGTCGTTATTTGCCGTTCAACAACTTCGCAATCAACCTGGCACCGGTATCGGCGATTGCGTCGCCTGCGCCGGGGGCCATCTTCGCGGAGGTGCATAGCCGGGATTCATACCCGCCGCTGGTGATGGCGTCGGGTGTGGTCACGTAACCGATGCTGCCGTTGGATAATTCGGCGACCATCGTGTATGGCGCTGGCGAGTGTTCCTTCAGCTTGCGCCCATATTCCACGAACAGTTCGGCTGGGTTGCTGGCGATAGCCAGATCGCCCATACGGATTGCCGTTATGAGCATTTCCTGCTCGGCCTGGGGATGCTCGTACATCCATACGGCCTGTTTCGCGTAGAACAGATCCACAAGCTGCTTTTCATCCTGCGCGAATAGTTCGGCGTTAGAGCGGCGCTCGGACGCTGCCAGTGTGCGTCCGGCCTCGGCCTGTTCGGCGGTCATCTGCCGCACGGGATAGCTGATGGTTTCGCTTGCAGCTGAAAGCACGTCATACGTTTTCGCTGGAGCTTTTTCGGTGGCGGCGATGGCTTTACCGGCCAGCGCGCGGCCCATGCGCTTGTAATGCGCCTCGTCATATTCACCTGATATGAATCTGCCTGCAAAGGCGTCCAAGTGATTGATGTTGCCGCACGCGCCGTTGTAGAACACGCTCACTATATGCTCGCCATATGTCTTCTTCAGCACACGCGATAGCTCGCCCATGTAATCGGCGGACACCTTGTCCCCGCCCACCACGTCCGGGTGGCAGGTGAAGTTGGTCAGGAATCCGACGACATGCCCATCCAGATCCTCGATTCGCACCGATATGACCTCCGGGTCGATCTCCCCGGCGGGTTTAACGATGTCGGGATTGAGTATGCCAGGGTTGGTGGCTTGCTTCCCATCCTTCATAATGAAACGCCGGATGAATGAGATTCCGTCCTCACGCTCCCGGCCGATGCGAAAGCGTACCGCAGTTAAGTTCGATGCGGCTAGCGCGGCGGCGTCCACGGATTTTGAGACGACCAAGTCAACATATGCCGAGTCGTCACGTGTATGGTCGCCCCAGCTTCCGATGGGGCCGCCCGTATGCGAATGAGTCGCGCCTACGATGGATTCGGATATGCCGAGGCGCTTTTCCAGTCCGCTCCTGACGCGTCTGACGATATCAAACGGTATCCACAATCCATCCACGGCAATCAGCGCAACTTGATAGCCATCGTTTTCCAGCACCAATGCCTTTACATAAATGGGATCCAGTATGCCGCTGGCATACCGCGAGTGAAACTGTCCCGGCATGTCGCTGCCCAGCGGCGGCGTGATATCCAATTCCGCCAAACCCGCTCGAACCATTGTCGTCCACCTTCCTATCAGCCAACGGTTAAATAAAAGAAGTTATCGCTACATTAGTCATGTAAGTAGACGTTGTCCTCGATTATAGCAGGTTGCAGTTCATGTGTCAAGCGAGCAGCAAAATAGAAAACATTTAGATGAATGCAGCTACAATTGTAGTTCGTTAATTGACAAGGAGAGCTAATTCGTATACGATGAATCCATCTGTATAAGCGCGGATACGCGTCGTAACGAAAGGGGTTAGGTATGAACAGGAATAATGGCGCAGTCGACATTCGAGTCGAACGCGGAGACTTAAGCTCGCTTAGAGAGCGGAACACAAGCCGCGTGTTGAACGTTCTGCGGCGGGGTGAAGCAACCACACGAGTTGATATCGCCGAGTTCACAAATCTCGATAAGAAAACGGTCACTAATATTGTCGGCGATCTGCTTGACCGCAAGATAATCCGCGTTTTCGCAAAATACTCCGACGGTGCGGGAAGGCCTAAGGAGAAACTGGAGATACGCGGCGATTACGCGCGGTTCGCGGGTATAGACCTGGGCGGCACCCACCTGTCGGGTGTGATAGTCGATTATACAGGCGCCCAGGTTGCCTCCTGCGATGTGGATGTCAACAACGATATGGAGCCTGATACACTCATAAAACTATGCGGATACCTAATGGACAACTTGGCCAAAAAAGCTGGAACGGAATCCGGAATGCTTAAGGGCATCGGTATATCGTTCCCTGGGTTTGTAACGCCATCCGCATCGGGCGCCGTAACCAGTGAGAACCTGCCCAAGTGGATCGACGCGCCTGTGCGCACTTTGTTTCAAGAAGCGTATCATGTGCCCGTATTCGTGGACGATAGTAGCCGATTGATGGCGTTAGCGGAATTGTGGTTCGGAAAGGGCCGTGACTGCGATAACTTCATTGTGGCGGACTTGGGGCTAGGCATAGGATGCGGCGTGGTGCTTGAGCGCAGGATTTTTCGGGGCAGCAACGGCAAGAGCGGAGAGATAGGCCATACGGTCGTGGACGTAAACGGCCCAGCCTGCACGTGTGGCTCCCACGGCTGCA
Source organism: Clostridia bacterium (assembly GCA_025997215.1). The sequence goes on along the minus strand of BNUH01000065.1, from coordinate 1,163 downwards.
TCGAATCGTTCGCAGCTGGATGGTCATTGAGCCGTCAGGCCTGGGAGATAATGCGCGCGAATCCTCGGTCATTGCTCAGGGAAACCTGCCGCAGTGTAAACCTAGAGCCCAGCATCCGAGAGGTAGTGCTCGCCGCAGAACTAGGCGATGACGAACTGAAGAACCTGCTATCCAAGGCGGGAGAGTATATCGGACTGGGGTTTTCAAACGCCATCAGCATGTTCAATCCGCAGCGGCTAATAATAGGTGGTCGGCTGACGAAGAGCAACCCGCTGTTGATGGACGCCTTAATAGCAACGATCCGCACACGATGCATGAAAGAGATACTGGATGATGTCGAGATCGTCGAATCAGAACTGGGTATAAGTGCGTCGGCATGGGGCGCTGGTATCGCTTGCATACAAGGTCTGGAGGCAGAGCTTAGCGTCGGCTGGACGGCTGATAAAGCCTGTATGGGTTAGGTTATATTTTCAGGAAAGGCGACTATTGCATGAAAGCAATTATTAATACTAACATTATCCTCCCGGATCAGTTAATTTGGGATGGTGTGGTGCTGTTCGACAAAGGATGGATCGTCTCGTTCGGCGAAGCGGACGAATTGGCAATACCGAACGGCTGCGATATCATTGACGCGCACGGGCTGTACACCGGACCGGGATTCTTGGATATCCATACCCATGGTGGCGGAGGTTTTTGGTTTCATGAAGAACCAGAACGGGCCGCCGCGCATTTCTTAAAACACGGCGAGACATACATACTGCCCGCGCTGTACTTCAACCTAACCGAAGATGAGTATCTGAAAGGTATTGCACGTATCCGAGAATCGATTGAGCGCAGTAAAACCGCACCCTCCCCGGCTCGCGCCATAGGCGGCATCAATATGGAAGGCCCTTTCCTCAACCCCTTATACGGCGCAGATAAGCTAAGCAACCCTTGGGCGGGCGAGATCGACCCGAGGCAGTATACCCGATTGCTGAACGCCGTAAGTGATCTGGTAAAGATCCACTGCGTCGCACCAGAGCGCGAAGGTATAGACGCTTATGTTCGAGCAGCGGCTAAGGCGACGCCAGGGGTGGTGTTCTCCGTAGCCCACAGCGAGGCGAATCCAAGCAGAGTGCTGCCATTGATCCAGCATGGGTTAAGGCTGATCACCCATTTCAACG
>BNUH01000064.1 GCA_025997215.1 Clostridia bacterium | reverse complement strand
AGCGACGTAACAGCGCTGAACGGCGGCGCGTCATTCACGGGTGATAACGCCTCAGCCGCCCGCGCGAACCTGAATCTGCGCTGTGCCGACAGGATCCGACAGGTGGTAGGACGCTTTCCCGCGCGCACATTCGACCAATTATTTGAAGGCACTCGCGCGCTGCCCTGGCTGAATCTGATGCCCCGCGACGCGCGCATCCCCGTATCGGGCAAGTGCGTCCGCGCACAACTGATGAGCGTCTCCGACTGCCAAGCCATCGTCAAGAAGGCAATCGTCGAGAAACTGCGCGAGCGTTCCGCCATCATTCCGGAGACGGGCGCGACTTTCCCGGTCGAAGTAGCTGTGCGAGGCGATGAAGCCACGCTCACGCTGGATACATCGGGCGACGCGCTCCACCGCCGCGGCTATCGCACTTGGAACGGCGAGGCCCCGCTGCGTGAAACCCTTGCCGCCGCACTTGTACTCCTATCGGATTGGCGGCCAGGTCTGCCGCTATGCGATCCCATGTGCGGCACGGGCGTTATACCGCTGGAGGCCGCGCTGATCGCCCAGCGCCGCGCCCCGGGGCTTTCGCGCGAATTCGTGTCGGAATCATGGCCCGGTTGGGCGGACGCTTACGCCGCCGCCCGCGTCGAAGCCCAGGCAAGAATTCTTATAGAGTCTGAAAGGCTTGAATCAAAAATAACTGGCAGCGACATCGACGCCGATGCGCTGGAACTGGCCCGCCGCCACGCCCGCCAAGCCGACCTAACCGCAGCCGTACCATTCCGCACGCTCGACGCCGCCGATATCAACATGGCTGAACCCGTCGGCGCGTTCGTTTGCAACCCGCCATACGGTGTCCGTATAGGCGATCAAGCGGCAGCAGAACGCGCCATCCGCATCCTGCGCACGCTATGGAATCGTCACCCGGGCTGGTCAATGACCGTCCTATCCGCGCATCCTGGATTTGAGCGCGTCTTTGGTATGAAGGCGGACCGCAAACCGCGCGTGTATAATGGGCGGCTGGAGTGCGCCGTATACACATTCCACCGAACTCACTGATACGACCGACGCCTGGGCTTGGGAATCTGCCTAGCATCCCGCCGTTTCCCACGAATCCAGCGGAACACCGCGCGCAGTATGAATATCGCCGCGACGCCTACCGCTATCGGCGGTGCCAGCCATTCCCACGAGAACATCAGGAACTCCCCGTCCCTGGCCATCTGGGCAATCTGCTCGATGGTCAGCGGCGCGTTAACCCTCAACGCCACATCCCGCGAGGCGATCAGGTCATACCTGGGCGCGTCGCCGTCCGGCGTGTAGAATGTCAGCACCCCGATCACATCGCCCCGCGCTATGGGCGCATGCAGGTCGCTGGTGATTTGGATCGTGGAGTACGATCGGTACTGCTCCTTGTAGACCTGCACATCCTCCTTGGGTCCGGTGATGCGCACGTCCGCCAGTGGATTCTGCGCGCGGATGGATAATGTCAATTCCCCTCGATTCGGATCGTCCATCGAGTAGCCGATTGTCCGTACATCGATGGGCGACTCGCTGTAAATCTGTTCGGGCGTGAGCGAATCGTACTGGGTGAATCCATAACTGAGCATCTTCTCGGTATCCCACCAGCGATAATACAGCCCCGTCCGTAATACCACGCTGATCAGTGTGACGCCGTTGCGCGTCGCCGCGCCGACCATGCAGTAACCCGCGTCGTTGGTGGTGCCCGTCTTGACGCCGATCATGCCGCTGAAGTAGTACGCGCTGGTAGAATCGATCATGACATTCGAATTGGCTAAATTGATCGACGCGCGGATATTGCTCTGCGGTATCGTGTAGCGCACCGTGGATATAATCCTTCTAAATGTAGAATTCTTCAGCGCGGCCTGGGTCGCAAGCGCCAAGTCGTGCGCCGTGGTGTAATGGTCGGGATCGGGCAAGCCGTGGCAGTTCGTAAAATGAGTGCCTGACATGCGCAATAACCGCGCGGCCTCGTTCATCTGTTCGACAAAGGCCGCCTCGCTTCCAGCCACATATTCCGCAACCGCAACCGCTGCATCGTTGCCCGAGCGCAGCAGCATGCCGTACAACGCATCCTTGAACGTGATGCGCTCGCCTTCCCGCAGGCCGATGACCGTTCCGTCCGAATCCACCTGGGTCACGTTAACGCTGCACGTGATCACCTGCGAGAGAGCTTCGTCCATTGTTTCATAATTATTCTGTGCGTACTCCAGCGCGAGCAGCGCCGTCATAATCTTGGTCGTGGATGCCGGGTACATCCGAGCGTCCGCGTCCTTCCCGAACACGATGTCCCCTGTGGATGCCTCCATCAGTACCGCGGCAGTGGCCGCCAGCTGTTCCGGCAGCAGATTCTCCGGGTGGGCTTTATCGTAAGCCACCGCGTCGGCGGCGGGTTTGATATCCTGGATGTTGATGGATTCCTCGGCATACACGGCGGCATTATTAATACATAATAAATATAACAGCACGATTAACACAGCACGCCGCATAGCTGACGTATTCAAGCGCGATTCCCTCCTTTGCGGCTGTCTCACCGTTATTGTATCATACCCGCGCAAGCATCTAAATAGCCACTTTGTGAATTTCCGATTGCCCTCACTGCGGTGAGGGAGTGTTACTTTTCCCACGGACGGGAAAAGTAACGTACCCCAACCGCAGTTGGGGCAATCCCGCCCGCAGGCGGCGCGTAACTTAGGTTGACAGCATTGATAGTATCACGAACTCTTGACAATCCCAGCACAGTACGCTACCATTAACCCATATTACGCCACTGGCAAAGGGGGATCATCCATGTCGGGACATTCCAAGTGGGCGAACATAAAGCATAAAAAGGGCAAGGCCGACGCCGCTCGCGGCAAGATTTTCACCAAACTGGGCCGCGAGATCGCCATAGCCGTGCGCGAAGGCGGGAGCGATCCCGAGGTCAACGGCAAGCTGCGCGACATCATCGCCAAGGCCAAGGCCAACAACATGCCCAACGACAACATCTCGCGCTCGGTCAAGAAGGCCGCCGGAGAATTGGGCACTGTCAATTATGAGGAGATTAACTACGAGGGCTACGCGCCGGGCGGTGTGGCCGTTATTGTCGAATGCGTCACGGATAATAGGAATCGAACGGCTTCCGACATTCGTCATATATTTGACAAGTGCGGCGGCGCGCTGGGCGCTACGAATTGCGTCGGCTACATGTTCGACCGGAAGGGCTTGCTGGTTATCGAGCGCAAACCGTCCATGACCGAGGACGACATGATGCTGCTGGCCATGGATGCCGGGGCTTCCGACTTCGAGGTTTCGGATGATGTATTCGAGATATCGACCGAGACGACCGATTTCGCGGCCGTGCGTGAGGAATTGGAGAAGCAATCCCTACCCTTCCTCTCTGCCGAACTCACACGCGCGCCCCAGAATTGGATCGCAGTGGATAACCCCGAAGTCGTCGAATCCGTCCGTAAACTCATCGACATGCTCGAGGACATGGACGACGTGATGAATGTCTACCACAACGCCGAGCTTCCTGACGAACCGGACGAGGACGATTGAGGACGTCAATCCACAAGCGGCAACATTGTTGCGAATTCAGGAAGATTTAAGAAGATTCCGGTAAAATTTTATTGCGGTTCTGTGTTGCGTTCCGCCGGCGTTTGGGGTATAATGATAGCGACTTAAGTTATGTTTAAGGGGGATAAGCCGGATATGCGAACGCAGCCATCCGCGACACCATCTAATAAGGTTACTGTTAAGTTAATGGCGATCATCGCGCTGCTGATAGCCGCGCTGCTAATGCCCAGCGCGTCGCTGGCGCTGAATAATGTGCAGCTTCAGATGGCCGGCGGGCTCGCCGCTGTGCACGGGCGGGAGACATACTTCTTCGCGCCGACGGATCAGGAGAATGAGTGGGGTGTGTACGCTGTCTCCAGCTGCACATCCGGGCCGCTTGTCAAGATCAAGGACGTTCAGCCCTCGCGCATACTATACGCGGACGGCTCGAAGGTCTACTTCCTGGCCGTGCGCATCGATGGCGGCTACATCCTGGCCAGCATCGATCTTAAATCCGGCAAGCCCACCATGCTGCTGGACAAGGTCAAGGAGGTTTACGCCGAGACCGAGGAGACTGTCTTTTACACGCCGCTGGACGACGCGCTGACGCTGTACCGCTACAGTTTCCCCAAGAATTCCTCGTCCAAGCTCAAGACGATGACCAGCAAGAACATCTATGACTCGATGCTCGCCGCCAAGGATAAGATCTACTTCCTGGGGCAGGACCTCAAGGACAACTCCGTCGTGGCCTACGAGATCAACAAACCCGGCGCAAAGGCCGTCAATATGAATCCGCCTTCGCCCAATATCGGCGACGGCATCCTCTATAATGGTTATCTGGTATACACGCCCAAAGGCGACACGACCAAGGTTTACACCGTCTTAATGGGCAAGACCAAGGGCACTCGACTGGGCGAGACGGTGCTGGGCATGTCGCTGAAGAATGATCGATTCGGCGACGCGCTGTACCCATATGACACGCCGACGAACAGCATCGTACGTGTACCGTTGGATGGATCGGCCACGTCCAGTCTGCCGCTGACCACCATGGGCCAAACGACCGTGCTGATGGGCGGCACCGACGAGACTATCTACTATTGGGATGACGGCCAGGTATTCTCGGTGGATCTTCAGTTGAGCAGCAAGAAGCCGCTATTCCCGTTCAAGGTGGCTGACGACGCCATCTACTGGACGAATATTTCGCCGACGGCCTCCGGTTCCGTGCTGATGTACGGCTATACCATCCTGACGTATCTGGAGAATGCTGGCACAACTTTGCCCACCGCCGTAAGGTTGATGGATCCTTCTACCGGTCAGATGGTATTCCAGGCCCCTGCCATAGTCCCCACCGTCGTGGAAGGCCCGCCCGTGCCCAACGCGGCGAATCCGTCACAGGGTTCCGATTCAACCGGAGAGACCATCGAAACCCAAGCGCCCATCAGCGAGGATGAGGATATCTCCTTCACGGATATAATCGGCGGTTAACGAATAGTCTTTCTAAATCCCGAAAAGGAAGTTGAGGTCGGCGTAACCGCATGGGTTTAGCGTTCGCGCCCATAACCATTGAAGATAAACCGCTGTTGACGCGGTATCTGCGCTGTTTCCCGGAAAATGAAGGCAGTGAATGCCAATTCTCCAACATGTTGCTGTGGAGCCCAGCCGATCACATCGACTGGGCGCTGGCTGATGACGCGCTGTTGCTGCGCGCGCAGGGGCCCGGCGGCATTAATTGTATGCTCATGGTGTTTACCCAGCCGGAACGTTTATGCGAGGGGCTGGAATTAGCTGTCGAATCCATGCAGGATCGCGGCGAGCCGTTTCGCATGTGCTCGCTGCCGGATTGGTATGTCCGGCGGATGGACGCGTGCAGCCCGGGCCGATTCATATATGAACGCGAGCCGCATCACGACGACTACGTTTACGAGGTCTCCTCGCTGATCAGCCTGTCGGGTAAGGCGCTGCACGCCAAGCGCAACCACGTCAACAAGTTCTTATCCACATATAATGGCTGCTTCGAGTATGAGCCGTACCACCCCGCGCAGTTCTGTGAATGCATGGCCGCTTACGACCAATGGCTGCAAGAGCGCGGCGAGACGCCAGAGCTTTGCGCCGAGCGCGTTTCCGTGGTGCGCGCCTTGAATTATGCGGACGCGCTGGGACTCAAGGGCGGCGTGATCCGCGTCAACGGCACGGTGGAGGCATTCACGCTGGGCGAGCAGATCACCGCGGATATGGCGCTGATCCATGTCGAGAAGGCGAACATCACCATCCCCGGCCTGTTCGCCGCCATCAACCAGATGTTTTTGGCGAATGCGTATCCCGACATGGTCTGGGTCAACCGCGAGGAGGATATGGGGCTGGAAGGCTTGCGCAAGGCCAAGCGTTCGTATCACCCCATGCGGATGATTGAGAAGTACGGCGCAATACTTGCGTAACACTATTCATGAACGGTTATAATAATTATGAATGTTGAGATACTAACCCCGGAAGATTGGATCGCCTCCAAACGCTTGACCGCCTACAGCTTCCGCGACAACAGCGGGGAGTTTACGGACTGGTGTTATGCCAGCCGTGCCGCCCGCGTTTTTGCGTTGCGGGATGAGTTGCGCGGCATCGGCGCACAAGCCATCGACGCGCGAATTGGCGTATCCTGTCGCGGCCAAAGCCTACCGTGCAGCATAATATCCCACGTTTCGACAGATCCGGCGCACCGTCGAAAGGGTTTGATGAATCACCTGCTTCCGGGGATGCTCCAGCGGCTAGCCGACGAGCGCGTCCCGCTGGCCGCGCTGTATCCGTCGGCTTATTCATTCTACACGCGGTATGGGTTCGCGGCATGCGGGAATATTGCGAAGGTTACGATTCCGCTGGATCGGCTGCGCGGCAAGCCGCTGACCTATGAGTTGCGCTGGGATGTGACGTTAACCGAACTTCATGCCGATGATTCATCCGGCCTTCGCGCGCTCGAATCCTGTTACCGCATGGCATTCGCGGGCGTTGCGGGCATCGCCGACAGCCCGCTATTCAACCTGATGGACTTAACGAACGATGGCGCAAGCATCGCGCTCCTATATTCCAATGAAACCATCATGGGTTACTGGACATGGAAAAATGACAGCGGCACAATCCTGATCGACACATGCGCGTTCCGCAGCGCCGCCGCGCGGCTGGATTTTCTTTCATACCTGGCGTCCCACGCGTCCACGATCGCGGAAGCGAGAATCCGTCTGCCCGCATACGAACCGCTGCTACGGATGTTCCCAGACCGTTACGCCGTTATCACCATCGAACCGTGGGCGATGTTCCGCGCGGTCAGTCTGCCGAATCTCGCCAACTCCCTCAACGCCGGAACAGGCTCCGTCACGCTGCGAATCCTCGACGGCCAGATACCGGATAACGACGGCGTCTGGCGTTTTGAATCGAATAATGGTAAACTACATATATCGCGTGCCGACGGCAACCCATCCTGCACGCTGGACATAGGTGCCATAACCCAATGGCTTCTAGGTTCAGCCGACGGCGCGGCGCTGATGGATGTGGGCTATTCTATCCCGCCTGATACCGCGCGTGCGATGGACGCGCTCCTGCCCGCGCAGCGCGTATTCTTATGGGAGCAGTATTGATATGTTCAACCCAACCGAGCGACCGTCGCGAGTGATCGACGCGCATCTCCACTTCCAGCCGAAGAACCCGCATTTCGATGTGATCGCGCGCACAGCCGGGCACGAGAATACCACCGCGCACATCGAAAATGCGTACGCGCGGCTGGGTATTGCTCGCGGCGTCGTCATGGGTAATCGCGACCTGACCACGGCCAGGCACGTATACCCCGGCGTATTCAACTTCTGCGTGGGCATCCACCAGCACGCGCTGGAACAGGATAACCGCGCGGCCGCGTTGGAGGCGGCCGAGGCGCAGATGAGCAACCCGCAATGTGTGGGAATCAAGCTGTACGCGGGCTACTGTACGATCCCGCTGATGGACGATGCTTATATCCCGTATTACGAACTGGCCGAGCGTTACGGCAAGCCCGTGGCGGTTCATATGGGCGTGACGGCTTCGCCCCGCGCTCTGCTCAAATTCTGCCACCCGATGTTGATCGACGAGGCTGCGGTGCGCTACCCGCGCGTGCAATTCGTTATGTGCCACTTCGGGAACCCCTGGCTGGCGGACGCGGCGGCGGTGCTGGAAAAGAATGACAACGTAGCTGCGGACCTCTCCGGTCTGCTGGCCGGCCGCGTGGACTTGGATGAATACCGCGTGCGGTTGTCCGGGTACATGGATCAGCTGCGCACGTGGATAGCGTACGTCGAGCGGTATGACGCGTTCATGTTCGGCACGGATTGGCCGCTGGTCAATCTGGATGAATATATATCGTTCATAAGTGAATTAATCCCACAGGAACACTGGGATGACGTATTCTATAACAACGCCCGACGGATCTACCAACTGGAGGTATAACAAATGAGCATTAAGACATTGCCAAAACTTGGTACAGGCACATATATAATCCGCGAGGATGCGGCGCGAGACCTGTTCGCGGTCATGGAGAAGCTGGCCGCGATGGGTTACGACGGCATAGAATTGCTGGGCTTCAGCGGCAAGAAGCCCGAGGATATCCGTGCCAAGGCGGATTCGCTGGGCATCACCGTGATGGGCGACCATGTTCAGGCGAAAGCGTTCCTCGATGCGCCCGAGCGGACTATCGCCGACCACCTGGCGCTGGGCGTTGAGACGATGGTTCTCAGTTGGCCTGGCGATGTGACGCGTTCGCCATGGCTGCCGGAGCATCAGGCATTCGTCAGCAAAGTGGCGGGGCTGTGCGAATTATGCCTGAAGGCGGGTATCCAGCCGTTATTCCACAACCATGGAGGGGATTTCGAGAGCAGCCCGGCACATTTCGACGCGGTGCTCGACGCCATTCCCGGCATGGCTGCAGAGCCGGATATCGGCTGGATGGTCGTAGCAGGTGTTGATCCAATATATTATTTAGAAAAATATAAGGATCGTACGCCCGTCATCCACCTGAAGGACGTCTACTTCGAGAACGCGAATCTCCTAGGCGACAAGGATCACCTGCCGCTCGAACGCGGCGATGCGTCGCGCGGGCGTTTCGAATTCCGGCCTACGGGCTACGGCGTCGTGCAGAACGCACTCTTCGCGCCGTACTACCTCGCATGCCAACCGAAGTGGATACTAATCGACCACGATTTGGCGTACGACCGCGACCCGTACGAGGATCTGCGCATGAGCCTGGAGTATGTGAAAGGCCTGCTGAAGGTCAGCTAAGTTAACATTCTTACGGCCTAGCATCCAGCAGCGCAAACGCCAGCGCTGCCTCCACTACCGGGGCCGCGCGCTGGACTATGCACGGATCGTGCCGCCCCGAACCCTTAATGGTTGTGGGGGAATGGGTGGACAGCTCCACCGTTTCCTGTTCGATGCCGATGGTGGGCGTCGGTTTGAATGCCACCTCGAATACGATGGGCGAACCCGTCGATATGCCGCCCAGTATCCCACCGTGGCGGTTCGTCCGCGTTTTAACCACACCGTCGTTTTCTATGTCATTATCTAAGTAGAATGAATCGTTGTGCTGACTGCCGCGCAATGCGGACGCCGCGAAGCCCGAGCCTTCGCCCGCGCCGAATGCGATCCCCCGCACCGCCGGGATGCCGAATACAACCTGCGCTATCCGATTCTCCAGCCCGCCGAATATCGGATCGCCCCATCCGGCGGGCACGCCCACCGCGTAAGCCTCGACGATGCCGCCGACCGAATCATGTTCAGCCGCCGCCGCGAGTATGGCCGCACGCATGCTCTCGCCTACCGCAGCGTCGAGCGTCGGGAATGCCTGTCCGCTTAGCGCCGATAACATAGCCATGTTAACGGGATCAACCTTGCGCGGCTTGTCTGCGATTCCGGCGCACGCAGCTATCCGCACACCCGTCCGAATCCCCTCGCGCGCGAGTATCTGCGCCGCGACAGCGCCCGCGACTACCAGCGGCGCGGTCAGCCTTCCCGAAAAAAACCCGCCGCCTCGCGGATCGTGCGCGTCGTCGTACTTCATCCATGCAGGATAATCCGCGTGACCTGGCCTGGGAACGCGCGACTCCATTATAGCATTATAATCAGCCGACCGCGCGTCGCCGTTCTCAATCATCACGGCCAGCGGCGCGCCGCACGTTTCGCCGTTGACATTCAACCCCGCAATTACGCGCGGCACATCCGCCTCACGCCGAGCCGTGGACAGCGCATTGCGCCCAGGCGCACGCCTGTCCAACCAGGATTGCACGCCATCCCAGTCGATCTTGAACCCGACGGGCAGTCCCTCGATCACCGCGCCAATGCTGGGCGCGTGCGACTGGCCGAACACGGTCAGCCGCACCCTCTCCCCAATCGTGTTACTCATTCATAACCAATCTCACTTTTTCCGAATTCTCATCGTTCGGTTCGACCATTATGGACATGAACCGCACCTGACCGCCCAACGCTTTCAGATCATCCCAGAATGAGGCGTACGACTTGGCGACACATTCCGCTCCGGTTATGGCGATAGAACGCCGCCCTGCCGTGCCCGCTATCGCAAAGGCCATGGCAATCCGATGATCGTCGAACGCGTCGATCGCGCCTTCCGTCAGCCCGTCGCAGCGCGGAATGATCAGCGCGTCGGGCAGCGCAATTGCGGGTATGTGTAAGTCATGCAGCCCTTGCGCGATGGCTTTGACCCGGTCGCTTTCTTTCAGCCTTAGCCGCGCGAGGCCCGTCAGACGCACGGGCAGACGCAGTCCGGCGGCGATGATGGCCATGATCGGCGTCAGATCCGGCACGCCGGATAGGTCCAACGTGTTCGCGCCCAGAATCAGCGCGTCGATCAATGATGACACGGCGCGGTCGGGTTGCCACGAGTTGGCCGACAAACCTTCTATCTTAATATCCGAACCCAACGCGTTCGCGCCGTACCAGAACGCGGCGCCAGACCAGTCGCCCTCGACGGCCAGCGGCGCGTCCGGCGCGCGGTAGGTCTGCCCGCCAGGGATAGAGTAGCCGCCGCCATCCTTGAACGCCCGGACCCCGAACGCCTCCAGCGTGGATATGGTTAAATCCACATAACCGCTGGATTCCAGCGGCCCGGTCAACTCGATGCGGCTGTCCTCCGCCAGCATCGGCAGCGCAAATAACAATCCCGACACGAATTGGCTGCTGACATCTCCCGGCAGTTCCCACACGCCTCCGCGCAGCGTGCCAGAAACCGTGAACGGCAGCTTTATCCCCGCTTCGAACACCGCGCCGTGACGGATCATCTGCTCGGCTAGCGCGCCTATCGGACGCTCGGGCAGTCGGCCTTCGCCGGTGAACTGCGACGGTACGCCCAGCGCCGCCACAACAGGCAGCATGAATCGCAGCGTGGATCCGCTCTCGCCGCAGCCCACGACGGGCAGCGTCAGCCGATCCAGCGCGGCGCGGTCTATGGGCGTTACCAACACATGATCCTTGTCGGATTCAAACCTCGCGCCGAGGGCGGTGAGCGCGGAAACCGTCGCCGCAACGTCTTGCCCCGCCGCGTTCATAGGCAGTCCTGTCAGCGTGACCGGACGATCCGCCAGCGCCGCCGCTATCAGCAGCCGATGCGCGCACGACTTCGATGGCGGCGCTTGAACCGTGCCGCTTAGCTTGCCTGGCCAGACTACTGCGTTCATACCAATCCCTCCTCGCGTTATTATATTAACGTAATCATTCAGCCCCGGCGCGGAACCATTCCGCCACGCCGTCATCATCCACGCGGATCAACTCGCACCGTCCAATACCGCGCGGCACCACAAGCGTAGTCGTTGACCCGGAACGCTTCTTATCCAACCTAGCAGCCGCCAAAAGTTCATCCACCGGAATCGAACATTCGAACGGCAACCCATTAGCAACCAACGCCTGTTTAATCCGTTCCGCCAACCCGTCCGCCGCGAAACCCATCCGTTCAGCAGCGCGCGCGATCCTGTACAACCCGATCGCCACAGCTTGACCGTGGGAGTATTCATGATCGGATACCGTTTCAATGGCGTGGCCGATCGTGTGGCCGAGGTTCAACGTCTGCCGGATTCCAGTGTCGCGTTCGTCGGCCTCGACGCATGCGCGTTTAATACTCAAATTCCGCGCCAACGAATCCTCCAGTTGATCCAACGGACGCGCGCCGGACAGCCTCTCGAATAATTCTGTATCAGCGAGCACGGCATGCTTGATCATCTCCGCCGCGCCTTCCATCACCAACTCGGCGGGCAAGCCGCGCATCACATCCATGTCGCACAGCACGAGCGACGGTTGCCAAAACGCCCCGACCAAATTCTTCCCTGAATCCAAATTGACAGCAGTCTTGCCGCCGATCGACGAATCCACCGCTGCTAGCAGCGTAGTCGGCACCTGTACGAATGGAATCCCGCGCGCGTACACCGCCGCTGCGAACCCGGCCAGATCCCCGACCACGCCGCCGCCCAAGGCGCACACACAATCCCCGCGTGTAAACCCAGCCCCCGCGAGCGCATTCAGCGCCTCGCCCAGCGTAGCCAGCGATTTGCTATGCTCACCCGGCTTGAACACGAATGAGCTAACCTCGAATCCCGCCGCCCTAAACGAATCCGACACAACCGCGCCAAAAATCGCAAACACAGTCGAATCGGACACGATCATCACCCGCCACGCTCTCAACACCTCGCCGACCAACCCGCCAACCCTCGCCAGCAAGCCCTCGTCCAGCACTACATCATATGATCGCGAAACCCCGATATGAATCGTTCTCAAACCTATCACCGCCACTTATACCGCTAGTGTCAACCCGTCCAGTCGTCAAGGGTAGGGTGGAGATTTGCGAAGCAAATACTACCCGACCTTGACGACGTGTTAAGAAAGACTCCAAAATGGGAACAGGGGTTGTTATATCCACAGATATAACAAGCCCTTGATTGAACCGTACTCCTCGTTAACCTAGGCCAATGACCCCATCGGATCCCATGGCTTGAGCACGATCGGCTCCTGTTCCCATGCTTGCAACTGTTCAGCCGACAGGTACTTCTTGTGTACGACCACCTGATAGTTATACTCGCTGAACCAAGCATCCGTCATAATGTAGTAACCCTTCTGGCCGCTGTCCTCGCCCCAGCTGTTCTCGACCTTCCAGCGGTTCGGCTTGCCGTCGATCAGGTTGACGCCCAGCAGCACCATCGCGTGTGTCATCATGGATTGGTGGTAATCCAACCGCGCCGCCTTATCCATCTTGAATGTCATACCCATCGACGCCTCATAGTCGAACGTATTCATGCCCATCAATCCATACGTCCGGTTGAGCATCTTACCCACGTCGCACCCGAACCACACCGGTTCGTCGTCCGACAACTGCGCGATAGCCAGCGCCTTCTGCTCATCCACGGGCAGGTTGAGATACTTGACAGACCGTCCGCCCTTGACGTTGCCCAGGTACGAGACTGTGAACGTCTTGTAATAAGGCTTATCCTCGGTTGGCGCGTTGATCACGCTGACATAATCCTCCAGCGTTTTGCCGATGTACTTCTCATAGAATCCCTTAGGCGTGATCCCCAAATCCCTATGGAATCCCTTATCCTTATCCCTCACCTCGAAGTCGAGTACCTCCGGCGGTTCGCCCAGGCACAGGCTCAACATGCGATAAATCTCGGACAAAAAGTAAGCCTTGCGCAAGGCCAGCTGCATCCGGGTTCTGCCGTCGGCGTACATCTCACGGATGAGACATGCGAATTCCCGCAGCTTATCTGTAATCAGCGCGTTCATCTTGCCCGTTTCCGAGCTGTGGAAGGATTCAGGATAGACGTCCTTCGGCACAACGCCGTACTTCTCGGCCAGCCCGCAGAACATATCCCATTGCCCGCCGTCCTGGATCGGATCGGCCAGCAGGTGCGCGATCAGCCGCCCGTCCGTCGGCTCATCCAGCGTTTCCAGTATGCTCTCCAGGAAATAGTTGGCTTTCTCCAGCTTATCCCAGAAGCATAGCCACGCCTGGCTCAACTCAAACGTTTCGAGGTTGAGCTTGCGCATGACGGCGAGGCGCAGCGTATTCGTCGCGGCGAACAACCAGCAGCGGCCGCTCTTTTTTTGCTCGGTGATCTTGCCCGTGGGTATCTCGATGGAGAATACCATCGGGTTCTCGACCTGCTCGCGGACATTCTCCGACGCGGCATCGACGCCGGACTTCACGATAGCATTCAATCGCGCGCGGTTCTGCGGATCGTCATGGAATATGTCGCGCATGGCCTTCAATAATTCGGGGCTGATCTCAACGGACTGAAAGATGGCCTTGTTAATTGAGCTTTCGATGGACCCTTCAAATGAACTCTCGAATGGGCTTTCACATGCGCCTTCGAATGAGCATTCATCGGACATTCTCGTTCCTCCTCGTCAATAGCCTAGTAATTGGCCGCTCCCAACCATATGTCACAACGGCCGCCGCTAGTAATCCTACCACAAAACAGGTGATCATGTACAGCCATTGCCAAGGCCTTTCGCCTGCGAACTGCGGATTTTCAGCCGCCAAGTATGGCGGGAACCGCCAATCCATCCGCAGCTTCACAGCCAGCAGTTGGTGCCAAATGTAAAACGCATACGACACGCCCGCTACCCATCGCGTCACCACATTCCCGAACACTAACTTGAATCCCTTGAACGACCGCTCCGTCAACAGCAGCCAGGCCGCCGCCAATGCCGTCAACGGGAATCGCAGCAATGCCTGTCCCTCATGCAACCCCTTCATTTCCCACGACATGCCCGATTGAACGCACACCAGCCGCCAAATTCCAAACATCGCGGCGCACGACCCAAGTGTGCACACCACACGCTCCCAGGTTGTCGGCGGCCTCTCGCGCCAGCGCACATACAGCCACGCGGCGAGCATCCCGTTGGCGTAAACGTCCACGAACGATGGGAGCTGGTTCACCCACAGCGTCAGGTCGGGCAGGATCCGCCATATTCCGTAACGGTACAGCAAGCCCATCAACACCATGACCAGGTACGTGCTGCCGGGTTTTTTGTCAAACGCCTTCGCCGCCAGCGGGAATATCAGGTACGCCTGCACCTCGATGCCCACCGTCCACAGCACGGAATTCAGCCGCGAAGCCTGGTACACCTTTGGGAAAAACGTCTGCGTAAATGTCAGGTACGGCACCAAGTCGGATAGCAAATCCATGACGCCGCTGTACTTGTGCGCCGGGATTGCTAACACAAATAATGGCAGCAGTATGCCCAGCAGATAACCTGGCAGTATGCGCAATGCACGCTTTTGGTAGAATTGCTTCAGCGTCGGCGGCTGTTTTTGTGAGAACCTCGCAGACGCATACGGCAGATATAAAAGGAACGCGCTCAACAGAAGCAGCACATCCACGAATAGGTAGCCCACCCTCATCATCGGCAGCAGTGTGAATCTCCGCCCGCCCACCGTGACGCTAAGCTCCAGCCATGACTGCTGCCAGAAGTGGTACAGCGCGATGATCAGCACGCTCATTGCGCGCATTCCGTCCGCCGCTGCCAAGCGTGTCCCTGATTTCACGCCCGAATCCTCAATGACTTAGGAACGATCTTAAACCGCGCGAAATCCTGATGCACGATCTCGCCATCCACATTGATACTAAGCTCCTTGCCCGAAATAGCGATCTCCCGGCAGCGGAAGGTCTCGGCGCCCGGTATCTCCATCACATCCCCGCGCATCAGCTTGCGCAGCGCGTCCAACAGCTGCAGGCGCTTCATAGCCGGAACCATTACGATATCAAATAATCCATCGCGTGTATTCGCGTTAGGCGCAATCGGCATCCCGCCGCCGATCCAGCCGCCGTTGGCCACAGCAAATACGGTCAATGTCCGCGACTCGATCGAGCCATCCTCGCGCGTGATGTCGATGGTCACGGGTCGATTATCCATAATGGCGCGCAGCACGCCATACAGATACGCGGCCACGCCGCGCATTACCCGCTTGGATGTCAGCGCGTATTCCAGCGCAATCGTGTCAAATCCCACGCCGCATTCATTCACGAATACCCTATCTTTTATCATCCCCGCTTCTACCTCTATCGGATCTTTCTACATCGCTAATCTCACCTCGTCCCTCCTATTCGACGTTATTCCAAATCACTTGATCTGATGTTCACACTTCTTAACTCCATTCACTCTCTCTCTTCTCTTTTTCCTTCTTCTTCTT
>BNUH01000063.1 GCA_025997215.1 Clostridia bacterium | reverse complement strand
CAACTTGATAGAAAGGTATTGGAGGTATATCAAAGGCGAGGTACTTAATGCGGCATACCTTGATACCTTTGATAAATACAAACATGCAATAACCAATGGTATATACGATTCGTATACCATTTATAAGGAACGCCTAGACTCGTTAATCAGTTATCGGGTTCAGCTTTACGATGATCAGGGTATCGACCTGCCTTTTGACCAATTCGTTCTCTCAAATGCTTCTTAATCTATAGTGGAAAATCTTGGCGAGACGGAGTATAGGTATGAGTAAGAATAGCTGCCGCTTGATGTATTTAGAGCGAGCGTTGAAATGACCGTCCAGCTGCTATCGAATGTCACACCATCCGTAGAATTTTTGCGACAGAGTAGATAACCCTTAATGGTTGTCGTTGCTGAACTCGCGCCGCTCCATTGGATTGTTATATGCTCATCAACAAAGGTTGACGGTGATGCGATCACGCTTGTCGGGCCGACTGGGATCATGTTTTTTCGGTTACTGGCCGTCTCTTTCCAACCAGACTCATACCCTGCGCCTGCCGCGCCTAACGTCCTGATCCTAAATTTTCTGTATGAACCGCGTGATGTTGGGGCAGTTACTGTGATGCTTCCGGAGGTTGATGTAGAGGAAACGGTCTTGAGCGTCACCCATGAACCCCACGTACTATTATTAGATGAGTCCGCATAAGCGATTTCGAATCCTATTATCGCGTTGAGTGTCCCTGGGCTGGCAGACGACCAACTCAAGGTCGGGTCGCTCTCGACAACTGAACCGGACAGCGTGGCCGACGTTGGCGCGCCGCATGGGGATGCGGCTTGATAGTTGATGTTGAGGGTGACAGTTGAGAAAGTACAGACATTTCCCGTGTCAGTGCCGACAGGTTGAGCATTTCCTACGAATGATATAGAAATGTCCTGTTGTGCTGACATGCTGGCGATTATGCCAGCAGTCAATGAAACTGTTGCACTAATCGTCTGCACGCCTTTACTAGCAAAAATAAGCCCAGTTGCGACGACAGAGCCATTTATCACACAGTAAAACGTCGTGTCAGTGCGCAATACGTTTGCTGTAACACTTATCGTTGAACTGGTAATTGACTCTATCGACTAGCTGCTGGCTGAACCTTTTCACTTAGCTTAATGACATTGCACTGTGCCCTCCCTCTCTGGACTCTCCCTCCTCAATGTTGGCTCCGCTCATTGGTCTATGACCAACGTTCAATTGAGTTACAGGCACAGTTTTGCAAGATTCGCGTGGCTTCGCGGCGAGGTGCACGTTTTGGCGGAGTTTCACGGCAATGAGCGGCTACCGCTGTTCATCATCAAGCAAGTTATAAACAATTATAAAATGATAAAAGCCTTCCGCCGCCAGCTTAGATCGCTACAGCCAGTATGTAAGCACTTTGACGCCAATCCCTCTGCAATACTGTGCATGTAAATCAATCGGAACGTTAGTCATAGACCAATGAGCGGAGCCAACATTGAGGAGGGAGAGTCCAGAGAGGGAGGGCACAGTGCCCTCCCTCTTTGGCCGTCCTTTTGGTTACTTTTCCCACGGACGGGAAAAGTAACAAGTCCCCAACCGCAGTTGGGGCAAGCCCCTCCGCAGAGGACGAACCAAGCCCCCGCAAGCGGGGTGCTGCCGTCACTCTACGGCCTTAATCCAACAATTCTGGATGTATAACCACCCCATAATCCTTCATCCAGATTTCGAATTGCGCGTCGATCGCCGCGTTCTGCTTCTCCTGCAGCACCTCGGCGCGGAATTCCTCCCGGATCGAATCCGTCATCGCGATCGGTCCTTCCGGCAGGTCGCTCGTGTATTCCAATATGTGTATGCCGAACGAGGAGAGTATCGGCCTGCTGATATCGCCGATCTTCGCAAGCGCCATCGCACCCTGGTGGAACGCCTCGTCGTACAGAATCGACTGCGCGTGCACGGGATAACCCTCCGTCCTGGCCGGCTCTTCGGTCATGCCCGGGTCGGTGCCGTACAGATCGATCAGGCTTAAGAATGATTCGCCCGCCGCTAGTTTGTCATTGATTTCCTGGATGATCGGCTCCAACGCTCCGGCGATTTTCGCGCGTTCCTCTTCGATCTGCGCGCTCTTCGCGTCCACCTCGGCCTGTTTAGCCGCTATCGCCACGGTGTCGGGCGCGGGCGTCGCGGTCGGTTCCGGCGTGGGATCGGGCGGCGGCGTCGGCAGGATCAGGTTGTCGCCGGGGGTTCGGTCCGGATTCTGCAGGTAGAATAGTTCGTCGGTCAGCGCGGTAAGTTCGGCTGTGAGCGTGTCCAGCCGCGCCTGTATATCCTCCGGCGCAGCCAGCAGGATATGTCGGACACCTCTGAATCCCGCCGGACGGTATAATATTTCCGTCCCATAATAGTTAAGGTTTATCTCGTAATTCGCGATGTCATTCTCATAGGTCTCCTTGTCCGCGTCGGCATGGAGCAGGAACTCCGCCTGGATTTCCTCATCCGATACGGTGACATCCTTGGAAATACTATCCAGCAGCCGCTGTGTCGGGATATCCGACAGATAGTATGAGGTCACTTCCTCAACCGACAGGTTGTTTTCCTTAAAATACTGCCGTACGGTTTCCCGAAGCTCCTCATCGTTGAGAGTACCCTCGGCATTTTGGAAGTATGGCGCGTACATCTCGACCGCTTGATCGAATTCCTCCTGCGCGTCCTGCTGGGCCTTGAGGCGATCCTCGTCGGTGATGGTGCCCAGCTTCAGCGTCTCGATCTTGTCGTCCGCTATCTGCCGCTGCGCCATCGCGGTAAGCGCGCCGGTTTTCATCTCGGTAATTACGCCCGCGTCCGCGATATCATAGCCTTGCGATTCATAGTCGGCCTTCAGCTGCTCATAATAAGCCTGCGCCGATGAGCGCAATATGTTTTGAGGCTTCATCTCGACGACCACGGGGTCGGCGGCCGAACCGCCAGAGAGGTTAGCAGTAGCAACGCCTCTCCACACCGCGACCGCGCCAGCGGCCACGATCAGAACCAGCAGCAGCCCGCCGATAATCCAGTTGCGCGTGCTGACTTTATGCTTGCCCGAATGCCCGTTTTCATTTGGATCGTTATTCATGCGAAACTCCTTTCAATAGCCGGAGAGTTAAACCGTTCGGCCATGGTGCCTGTCAGCGCCAGTGTGTCGCGGGCTATGGCCAGCTCCTCGTTCGTGGGCACGACGAATACCTTGATCCGGCTGGCGTCGGTGCTGATCAGGGCCTCCTCGCGGGTCTCATTCCGCGCGGGATCGATCGTTATTCCCAGATAATCCATATCGCTAAGAATCATACTACGCGCATAGCCATCGTTCTCACCGATGCCCGCCGTGAATAGTACCGCGTCACAGCCGTTCATGGCCGCGATATAGCTGCCGATGTACTTCTTCGCGCGATATGCGAATACTTCGACGGCGCGTTTCGCGGCGTCGTCGCCCGCCAGCGCCGCCGTCTTTACATCCCGCCAATCGCTGTATGAACCGGACAATCCCAGCAGACCGGAACGCTTATTGAGCGTGCTCATCACGTCGGTCACGCTCATACCCGTTCGCGTCATAATCATCTCGACCACGGTCGGATCGACGTCGCCGCTCCGCGTCCCCATGATCAGCCCTTCCAGCGGCGTCAAGCCCATCGTGGTGTCAACGGATTTCCCGCCGGATACGGCCGCGAACGACGACCCATTCCCCATGTGACAGCTGATCAGTTTCAACTGTTCGATGGGTTTACCTAAGAGCTGCGCCGCTCGCGCCGTCACATACCGATGGCTGGTGCCGTGGAAACCGTAGCGGCGGATCTTGTAATTCTCATAAAAATCATACGGCAGGCCATAAAGATACGCTTGCCGGGGCATCGTCTGGTGGAACGCCGTGTCGAATACCGCGACCATCGGCACGCCCGGCATGACGGCCTGGCACGCCTCGATGCCCATTATGTTCGCGGGGTTGTGCAGCGGCGCTAGCGGAATATTATCCTTCAACGCCTGTAACACTTGTGAATCTATAACGACCGAACCCGTGAACGCCTCCGCGCCATGCACGACGCGGTGCCCGATAGCGCCGATGCTGGATAAATCTGCGACCGCGCCATACTCGCCGTCCGTCAGCGCATCCACAACCGCTGTAAACGCCTCGACGTGATTCTTCATTAAGAATGTTTTCTTGTAGACCTTTGAGCCAACCTTCTGCTCGATGTTGCTGCCCTCTATGCCGATGCGTTCACAAAGGCCTTTAGCCAGCAGCGACTCGGTCGCCATATCGATCAGCTGATATTTCAGCGAAGATGATCCAGCATTGATAACCAGTATGTTCATCGATCATTCTCCTTTTGAATAGTTATAATTCTTATAACTCTTAAACGGTCGCAAGCACGGCGGTAATGGCTGTCATCGCCACGATATCGCCTACGCTGCATCCGCGCGACAGATCGTTCACAGGCTTAGCCAAACCCTGGATGATCGGGCCGTAAGCCTCCGCGCCAGCCAGCCGTTGCACCAGCTTGTAGCCGATATTGCCTGCGCCTAGGTCCGGGAACACCAGCACGTTCGCGTGTCCGGCGACGCTCGAACCGGGGCTTTTGAGCTGGCCAACCGATTCGACGAGCGCGGCATCGGCCTGGAGTTCGCCGTCCAGCTTGAGGTTTGGCGCTAGTTCCTTGGCCTTAGCCGTGGCCTCCTGCACCTTGGTCACGCGGTCGTGCTTGGCGCTGCCCTTCGTAGAGAACGACAGCATGGCGACCTTGGGATCTATCCCGCCCAGCACGCGGGCCGTTTCTGCGCTGGCGATGGCGATCGCGGCCAGTTCGTCCGCGTTCGGGTCGGGGATCACCGCGCAGTCGCCGAATACCAGCAAGCCATCAGGCGCGAATTGGTTATTCTCTATCTCCATCAGGAAGCATGAGGAAACGACGGATATACCCGGCTTGGTCTTGATAATCTGCAGCGCCGGACGCAGCACGTCGCCTGTCGAGTGAACTGCCCCAGTGACCATGCCGTCGGCATGTCCTAACTTAATCATCAATGTTCCGAAATATAACGGATCACGCGCCAACGCCGCCGCCTGTTCGGCCGTCATTCCCTTGGCCTTGCGCAGTTCATACAACGTATCAGCGTACAATGCTGTGCGCTCGGAGGTCTGAGGGTCAATGATCTCGCAGCCGCTGATGTCGCTGCCGTGCTTGGCGGCCTCGGCCTTAACCTTCGCCGGATCGCCGATCAGAGTGACCTGTGCCAGGCCGTCCTTCACTATCTGCGCGGCAGCCTGCACGGTGCGCGGTTCGTCGCCCTCGGCCAGCACGATACGCTTATTTGCGGCGCGAGCTTTCGCGTTGATGGAGTCCAATATCGACATGGACAATCCTCCTCATCCGTGATATATTTTGACTAGGTTCTTTATCCGAATCATTGTACACGATAACACGGTAAAATGAAAGGGTAGAAATAAAACGTTTACGAATCAGCAACATTCCGGGCCGGGAGTGGCGGGTGTGGTATGCGAATACAACCCATTCCACAACGGACACGCGTATCACCTGAACGAGACGCGCGCGCGAACGGGCGCGGAATTTGTCGTATGCGTGATGAGCGGCGCGTTCACCCAGCGCGGGATACCTGCCGTGCTCAATGCGCCCAGCCGCGCGCGGATGGCACTGATGAGCGGTGCGGACGTGGTATTCGAGCTGCCGACGCTCTTCACGGTACGCGGCGCGCAAGCCTTCGCAAGCGGCGGCGTGTCGCTGTTAAATTCGTTAAACGTATGCGATTACCTGGCGTTTGGCTGTGAGGATATCAATGCGCTGGAGGCGGCGTGCCATTCGGACGAATCCGACCCAGACACGTCGCGGCGCATCCGCGAAGGCTTGAACCGGGGCGAATCATTCGCGCGTGCGCGAGGCCTGCCGAACCAACCCAACCTAATATTAGGCGTCGAATACCGCCGCGCCTTGTCGAATCTGGCCAGCCACATGACACCGACGCCCATTCCGCGCGCGCCTTACACAGCGGGGCCGCCAGCCATTACCTCCGCATCGGAGTTGCGCGGCTTGCTGCCCCACATAGCCGCGCTCCGACCGTTCATGCCTGATTCCGCTTACCAAATCCTACGCGACGAGCCGAACGCGCTGCGTTACACCGCGAACCTGGACGCATTCTTACTTGGCAAACTCCGAACGTCGGGCCTTGAAACGCTGCGCCAGACGGCGGACATCGTCGAAGGCTTGGAATATCGCGCCATCCGCGCCTCGTTGGATGCGACCTCGCGTGAAGATTGTGTTATGCGCATGAAGTGTAAACGTTATACTTACACACGGTTATCACGCATCATAATTCAATCGGCATTGGGCATCACGAAGGCGCTGGCCTATGCGTTTCCCAACCCAGAATATGCGCGGCTGCTAGGGTTCAGAGAGTCGGCGCGGCCATTGATGCGGCTTATCCGCGAGCGTTCAGCCATACCGATCGTCCACAAGGCCGCCCAGCTGCGCGATAACCCTATATTCCAATTGGATCTGCGCTCGGAATCGGTGGCGGCGCTGGCATCCGCATCCTCGGAATATCGCGCGGGCGATGGGGCGTTGACACCAAATGTGGTTATAATTCAATAACGGAAATATAATTGTGAACAGGCCTCGAATTATCCTCATACCGTCATAATCAGTTGGAAACTATTGCCGCCGTGGATCGTCTTGTTTAGAGGTTGTGCATTAATGTTTAACTAATCCACTGGGGGAATTAACATGGCAAGCCAAATGTTCCCAATACTGGATTCCGTCGACGCCGTCTACACCGCCGCCGATGAACGCAGCCTTTCGGCCCAACTGCGTCGATCCTGGATAGCGGCCGGGGTGTTCGCCGCCGTAACGGTAGGCGCGCTGATACCGACGATCGCGCTGCGAATCCAGTGGGCCACGATGCTGGTCACGGTCGTGCTGGGCGGTTTGGGCATATTCCTATGGGGAATGAAGATTACCCCGCCGCTGGCATACCTCAAGCACCTGCGCGAGATCCATTCCGGGCTGTCGCGCACGGTCGAAGGCCGGTTGGTGCAGGTCGAGGACGGCCAACCCACGTTCCGCGAGGGGATAGATTGCTATGCATTCGTAATCAATGTCGGCACCGATCCACTCCGTCCGGACGATCCGCAAGATGAGCGGCTGCTCTACTGGGATGCACAGAAACCCATGCCGCAATGGTCCGTCGGCGATCGGGTGGCGATCACGGCGCATGGCAACGACGTGATTGCGCTGCGGATTCTGGGTCAATCGTACAATCCTGCAGGGCTACGCCCATGAAGCCGGGCGTCGCGCCAATGCGCACGATGGTCTGCGTCACGGCGCAGCGGCAGTGCGAGCGGCTAATCCGCGCGGGCAGCCATATCGCCATGAGCGCGCCGCTTTCGGTGGTTCATGTCGCACCGATGGATCAACCGTTCTTATATGGCAAAGACGACGCGCAGCCGCTAGATTTTTTATATAAAATAGCCAAATCTTTCAATGCAGATATGATCGTTGAGCACAATGATCACCCATTGGATGCCATCGTAGACCTGGCTGCGCGGCTGCGGATCGAGTGCGTAGTCATAGGCGTATCAGCGCCGGGCATACAGAATCCCTTCGGCGAGGCTCTGGCGGCACAACTGCCTCATATCCAAATTTATACCGAATAATGACATCAAACATTATTAATATTAACCAAAACGGTTCAGCCCGGAGGCTTTCACCTCCGGGCTCCCCTCGAACCGCCGCGTTACCGGACGCGGTAATTATATGGACATTTTTGGGACTGATGATCGCATTGCGTGGACATTTGTCGAATTACAGCGCGGGTTAATTGCGGCGCAGTCCACTGGGTGATGTTGCCAGCGGCATCGATCGTCCAGGCTTCCTTGATCTTCCCATCCAAGCCGCGTGTCATCTTAACTATATCATATCGGGTCCAATTCCTGACCGGGAACACGGTCTGCTTGCGGCTGAAGATGACCTGGCGGCTCGTGGGCAGGTACATCGCGTAGTGAGCCTGTGGAATCGATGTTATCCCGCCGAACAGATTGATTATGGAATCAAAAATGATATAATGGTTTGTAGCTGACGCGGAAGCTTCCAGTGGTGCCAGCGGCATTGCTGTCAGCAGTATGACGCCGGCTATGACTGCCGCGAGCAGTCTATAGTTCCTCTTCATCCAATTCCCCCTTTCGTGGATGCTATATCCTTCGCACAGTGTCATTTTACTCCATAGTAGGCAGGTCTGTCCAGTGTTTTGGATAAAAATTTACAATTTCATTTCTGGAAAGTTTCTTGATCGTTTCATTCCTTGTAACTGCAGCTCTGTAATGTGTCCTATGTGTGAATGATTTGTAAAGAATTTTCCCTCCGGGGGGCTTGGTTCGTCCTCTGCGGAGGGGTTTGCCCTCACTGTGGTGAGGGACTTGTTACTTTTCCCGTCCGTGGGAAAAGTAACCAAAAGGACGGCCAGAGAGAGAGGGCACTGTGCCCTCCCTCTCTGGACTCTCCCTCCTCAATGTTGGCTCCGCTCATTGGTCTATGACCAACGTTCCGATTGATTTACAGTCACAGCATTGGAGGGTTCTCGCGGCCTCGCGGCGAGATAGTCGAATTGGCGAGGCTTGCTGTCATCATATTGTTTACATACGAGCCTCGATGATCTAAAGCTGGTGGCGGGAGGCTGTTATGATTACGTATTGTTTATGTAAGTGCTTTGTGATCCGGAGTTAGTAGCTGAGGGATGTTATGATTCTATTATGATGATAACAAGCCTCGCCAGTACGACTACCTCGCCGCGAAGCCACAAAAACCATGCAATATTGTGCCTGTAACTCAATTGAACGTTGGTCATAGACCAACCAGCGAAGCCAACATTGAGGAGGGAGGGTCCAGGGAGGGAGGGAACAATTCCCTCCCTCCCTGGCCGTCCTTTTGGTTACTTTTCCCACGGACGGGAAAAGTAACAAGTCCCCAACCGCAGTTGGGGCAAGCCCCTCCGCAGAGGACGCCCCCCAGCCCCCCCGCAGGGGAAAGATGTTTGAATTATTTCCAAAACCCTGGTATGATGTGGATATGAAATAATTCAAGGAGGGATCCATATGCACCTGGGACTGCAAATGTACTCCGTGCGCGACATCACTAAGGACGACCTGGCCGGCGCGCTCAAAAAAGTCGCCGCTATCGGCTATGACAATGTGGAATTCGCTGGGTTTTTCGGCCATTGCGCGACCGAAGTTAAGCAAATGCTGATCGATGCGGGCTTGAAAGTGTCCGGCACGCATACCGGCTGGTCTGAATTGGTGGATAACCTTGATGCGACTATCAAATTCCACAAGGGCATTGGTAATACCCGCATAATCGTTCCGTGGGCGGATCTGTCTACCGAGTCTAAGATCGACGAAGTTGTCGGCGTGCTGAACGATGTTCAGCCAAAGCTGGCCGCTGAAGGGATTTCGTTGGGATACCATAACCATCAGCATGAATTTTTACCAAATGACGACGGGATAATTCCGTTCGATGAGCTGGTCGCGCGCACGAATATTTTCCTGGAAATCGATACATATTGGGCGTTCGTGGCGGGTAAAGATCCAATAGCACTGGTCAGGTCGCTTGAGCCGAGGGTGCCTGTGGTTCACATTAAGGACGGCACGGCGGGCGGTGAAGGCACTCCGTTGGGATTGGGCGTGGCACCCGTGGCCGAGGTGTGGAAACTGGCGCGTGAACTGGGCGTCGAGCTGGTCGTCGAGAGTGAAACGCTCACGCCTTCGGGTCTGGATGAAGCGGAAATTTGTTATAAATATGTAGAGGGTCTGGAGAAATAACTATGACGTTCTGGAAGCTGCTCTTCACCGGCCTGCTCGTGGCGGCCGCGTTCGTGCTGGCAATGCTGCGCCAAGCCCCCGCGTATTGGTTCGCGGTGGCCGCGCTGGTGTTCTCGTGGCTGGGCGACGCGACGCTGGCTGGATTTGAGCCGCTGACCAGAATGATGAAGGAACCCAGTTTGTGGGGGTTGGGGTTCTTTGCGGTGGCACATTTGTGCTACATTGTGGCGTTTACGTTGTATCTGAAGGCCTGGCCGCGCGACGGGTGGAGGACGAGCGTGATGCTGGCGGCGTTCGCAGCGGCCGGGATCGTGCTGTGGCTTCTGGTTTGCTGGCGCAGCAGCCAGCCTGTGCAGCTCAGGTTCGCGTCGCTGGCGTACTCGCTGCTGTTGTTTGTGATGTGCTGCCTGGCCTGGGCATGCGCGGTGCGGCTGGATGGATTCGTCTGGCCGCTCGCGCTGGGCGGCGTGCTATTCGTGCTGTCGGATGGGATGATCGCGTTCGAGTGGTTCCGCGACTGGCGGTACTCATGGCAGCCCATCGCTGTCTGGGCCACGTATGCGCCAGCGCAATTATTGTTGCTTATTGGAATGTGGATGTTACGAACACCTGATGTTTCTAGTGTGGCTAATGTGATTGGATTATAGTCGATGAATGATGTAAATATTATGGATGTTGAACGGACGAGGGAGTTCGTAGCGCGGATACGACGGAATATTTCCACCGTAATAGTAGGAAAAGAGCGAGAGATCAACCTGCTCATCACCGCGCTGATCGCACGCGGACATGTGCTGCTCGAGGATGTGCCGGGCACGGGCAAGACCATGCTGGCCAAGGCGCTCGCGCGGTCGCTGTCGCTGAAGTTTGCGCGGGTGCAGTTCACGCCGGACCTCCTGCCCTCGGATGTGACGGGCATGAGCGTATTCAGCCCGAAGGACGCAGAATTCTCGTTCAGGCCAGGCCCGGCGTTCACCAACCTGCTGTTGGCCGACGAGATCAACCGCGCGACGCCGCGCACCCAGTCCGCGCTGCTGGAGGTCATGGAGGAATCGCAGGTCACGGTGGATGGAGTGACAAGGCCGCTGGACGCGCCGTTTTTTGTAGTAGCTACACAAAATCCTGTGGAAATACAGGGCACATTTCCACTGCCGGAGGCGCAGCTGGATCGGTTCCTCATCCGGATGAAGCTGGGGTATCCCAGCACGCTGGAGTCTCAACAGGTGCTCGAACGTTATATCCATGATGATCCTATAACGCATATTGAATCCGTAGCTTCGCGGGATGAGCTGCTCGCGGTTCAGGCATTGGCGCGAACCGTTGTGGCTTCAGAACCTATATTGAGTTATATTATTTCGTTGGTTGAACGAACACGGGTTGCGGAATCGGTTCAACTGGGCGTGTCAACGCGCGGCGCGCTGGCATTATTGAGGGCAAGTCAGGCGTTCGCGCTGGTGAACGGCCGATCATTCATTACCCCTGACGACGTGCAAGCGCTGGCTCCGGTTGTGCTCGCACACCGAATCATCGTGCACGGGATGTACGGCCGGGCGAACGCATCCGACTTAGTCGTGGAGGACTGCCTGCGCGCGGTGCCCGTGCCCACCGAGGCGCGGTAAAATATGGACGCGTTGAGGCTGGGCGCGTCGGCCTTGCTGTTAGGCACGCTGCAGTCGTTCGTGTTCCGGGTGACGGGTAAGCGTGGGCTGACATATCGGCGGGCGTTCAGCAAAACCCACGCGTTTGAGGGCGAAACCGTCGAGTTGGTGGAGGTAATCCGCAACGCGAAGTTGTTGCCCGTACCCTGGCTGCGGGTTGAATCGCGGATGTCGCCGTTCCTAATATTTGAGAATTCAAAGATATTATCAACAAATAAAGATGATGAACGTGAAATAGAAGGCGATCAATACCATCGGAGCAGTTTTTATGTAGGCATATTCGCCCAGATAACCCGTAGACATAGGGTAAAATTGGCTCGCCGGGGATACTACCCGGTTGGTTCGGTCGCAATGACGGGCGGCGATCTATTCGGGCTGTCGCAGTGGACGGCCACGCTGGATACGGGCGCGGCGGTGACTGTGTATCCCGCGCTGCTGGACGGCAGCGAGTGGGGTATACCTTCGTCGCGATGGCAGGGTGATTTAACGGTAAAACGTTGGATCGTGCAGGATCCCTTTCTGGTCTCGGGGATCAGACCGTATCAAGCGGGCGACGCACAACGGGATGTACACTGGGCTGCGACGGCACGGATGGGCACGCTGCAGGTCAAGACACATGATTTCACGTCGGATCCGAGGCTACTAGTTATACTAAATGTACAAACCAAGGAGCATCAGTGGACCGACCTGATGGATTATGAGCAGTCGCGCATCGAGCACGGCATCTCGCTGGCCGCATCGCTAACCCTGCGGATGCTGGAGGCAGGGTTGGAAGCGGGATTCGCGTGCAACGCGCCGACATTTGGCGAAACCGCGCCGCTGGTTATCCAGCCGAGGCGTTCGCAGCAACAAGCGGAGGCGGTGCTGGACGCGCTGGCGCGTCTGGTGGTTAAGCGCGCGCGGAATTTCCCGACATTCATAGATGACTTAGGTAGAATAACAGGTATGGATATATTAATATTATCATGTTATGATAGTGATTTAATCCAGGAGCGCATCGCCGGACTGCGAGCCATGGGGAATTCCGTTGCTCTGGATATTCTGGAATAAATGGAGGCTGTTGGTGTGAATGCTAAGGTTCCCTTAACCCACCGCCTTGCGGAGCGTATCGTCACATGGCTGATGCTGCTGTTTGGTTGTGCGCCAATCATAATAATTCTGTCGGCATCCACACTAATCAGTGATTCAGCCAACGACTGGCTGTTGGTGCTGGGATTGTATACTGGTGCGCTGTCGATGGGATTTTATGTAGGTATATTTATTCCGAAACAACGACTTTGGACGGGCTTGGCCGGGTTGCTGCCAATAATCGCGGCGTTCATGGCACCGGATGCTGTGCATATGTTCCGCGCGTGGTGGGGGATAGTGTATGCGGTTAAGCTGTTTGCGGTGTGGTTTGTGGGGCTTCGGGCCTCGTCGAAGCCGCCGGGGTTAGAGTTTTCGCCTGTAATGTGGATGGCGCTGGCGGGAGTGCACGCGCTCATAGCGTTGTTGATACGCTTGCCCGTCATGGAAAACCTGCCTGGGTCAGTCAAGTTGATGCTGAACATCATCGCCCCGGCCTACTTCCTGCTCACAGCGTTGAGAATGAACGAGAATACGCTGGCTAACGGCGCGGCGTCACGCCGGACAGGTTCAACCAGTGTAACTATACGTCGGCGAAATGTATTGCTGGTGCTAGGTGCAGCGGTGTTGACCGTCGGGATCGCCAACATCGGTGGGATCGCGCGGGTGGTCAAGCTGGGGTTTGGTTATATAATAGCGGGAATTATGTGGATATTTTCTAAATTTGAATTCGCGCAAGGTACTGAAGGTTCGGGTGGAGGCGGCGGCGAGATGTCGCTCGAGGGTCTCGGTGAGGCTGCCGAGCCTAGCCTGTTAGCGCAGATACTTGAAAAGATATTTATTGTCATAGCCATAATTATTGGTGTGGCAGCGGTGTGTGTGCTGCTGTGGTTGGCTGGCCGCGCGCTAAAGAGGCTATTCAAGCGCATAGCAGCGCGGTTCGCGAAGCTGGCCAGCGAATTGAATCAGGGTTACACGGATGAGGCCGAACGCATACTCGACTGGGATGAGCTGACGAGGAACGTGCGCGAACGGCTGCGCGGCATTATCCCACGCCGCGAACGGTTACCCAAATGGGGTGAACTGGATAACCGCGCGCGGGTGCGGCTGGCGGTCAAGGCGCTCATGCGAAAGAAGGCGGATCTGCCCGAATCCTCGACGGTGCGCCAAGCATTGGCGCGCGGCGACCTGAAGGCGGAGCCAGCAGACGCCGGGGCATTGGCCGCAGCGTATGATGCAGCGCGTTATAGTGATGGAACCATAAGCGACGCTGAAGCCGAGAACGCGCGGTTGGCGTTTGAGAAGGGGCGGTGAGTGCTACCTTTCGGCCAGCCCGAAGTGCCGCGCCAAGACCTCCATCGTCTCCAGACGCGTATCTGTCTGGGTATCCTTCCGCACGATGGTGAAAAACCCGCTCTTCGCGAACTCATCATAATGATCCTGGCTATTGATCTTCGCGATGCATGCGCGGTAATTCCGCATAGTTTTGTCGGGATCGGGGGATTTCATAATCTGATCCAATACAAACGCCTTGTCGGGATCATCCCTGTTAAAAAAGTTGTCAACTGACATGGATTGTGGGGATAACATTATCACAACCTGGTTGTAATCGGCTATTTTGTGCAAAACATCGACTGGGATATTGGTATCGACGATTATATTGCCGGACTTTGGCAAACTCATCAGATATGTTATCTCTAATTCTATTAACTCGCGGCTGCTGCCTTGAATCCAGTTATCGTACTGCTCCGGTGTGCGGTTTATAAATTCCTGCCAATCCTTCATAGTCTGAAAGTAGCACAGGTTGGGATTTGTTTCGGGAGTAATTATACCTTCAGGTATGCAATTATAATTCTCGCCGCATTGAATAAGGCCGTATCTATCAGCCAGCATCTTTACTATGGTGGATTTACCCGCATAGGCAGTGCCATTGATAAATAAAACATGCTTCAGGTAGTGCTTGATGAGTTTATCGCTGATAATCATGCGGATACTCCTTTAGAATTATCCATATCCCAACTGGCCCAAGCCGCATGCCAAATATCATTACTCACTGGGAAACCTGTTTCGCCATGTATGATGCCTGTTTCATTCACATGTTTCAGGAAACAGCCCACAAATTCTTTGCCAGTCAGCGTCGATTTCTCACGCAAAATACACAATTCTGGCGCGAAGGCGTACAGATCCGACGCGCGGAAATCGTTGAGCATACGCTCCACATCGTATGCAACGCGGCGTTCCTCCACACGCCAGCCATGCGGCGTCCACTCCAGTATGGTATATGACGGATCGATACAAAAATCCAGCTGATCGCCGCTGGAACCGGGGTTGATGAACAGGCGGTCTTCGATCTCGATATGGGATTGGAGGTGGTTGTGCCCATAAAGATAGACGCCCTTTGGCAGCGCCATGACATCCGCAAGTGCGTCTGGACGAGATAATATGGCTTCCAGCACCATTTGCTGGTATTGTGCGTGCGAAAACGGCTTTGACTCCATTGCTGTCCGAAAATCGGAGGCATACATAATCGATATCTTAGGTTTTCGGAAAAAAATATCGGATATATGCGACAGATGGATGGTTTCGCCATGATCCACAACACGTTCGGATTCCGGTAATGACGTCAAATATTCAAAATTATTTGTTGTAATCTCGCGGCAATTCCAATTAAACAAGCCAAGATTTTCGTATTGCCATGCGGTTTGATCCTTAGACATTTGCGCTAAGTAGTCCTCATTATTACCGCGAATGATGACGGCATTATCCAGCGCGCGAATCGTGTTAACGACCTCATTAGGCCATGAATAATCCCGCGTATAGTCGCCTAACAACAGATAGGTGTCCACCTGTTGGGCTTTCGCATCCGCAAGAACTGCTTCTAGAGCATAAATATTACCATGGATATCCGATATTACAGCGTATTTCATTAATCTCACGCGCCATTTTTGTAATAAAAAGCGGATACTCGCGCCAGACAATCCGCGGCACAAGCCCCGAATCGCTTACTGCTGCTGCCTTCCGGCCCTGACAGGGTTCACGCCGGAACCTTGCACGGCACCCAGCGGTCATCATATCCGCAAGGCGCATTGTACACTATTTTTCGGCGAAACGCAACAGTTGGGCGAATTATTTTTTGGTATGTCAATAACAAGTGATTATGTCACCCCTCAAGCGAGTTAATTCACACGTGAAAATGTCAGCCCTGGGAAGGTGCGAAAAGAGCAGCTGTGGATATATGGACAACGTCCATGCGAATAGGACGTTG
>BNUH01000062.1 GCA_025997215.1 Clostridia bacterium | reverse complement strand
CCGCGCTGCGGTAATCGGGCAGATGGAGCATCGCGTCGGCCGCGATGACGCCGACCAGCGTTACATTCGGGAAGTCCAGCCCCTTCGCGATCATCTGCGTGCCGATCATCACACGCGCCTCACCGTTCCTGAACCGGCTGAGCAGATCGATGTACGCGTCCTTCCCCCGCGACGTATCCGAATCCATGCGGATAACCGTCGTATCTGGTAATAATTCCCTAACGGCGGCCTCAACTTTCTGGGTTCCCGCGCCGAAATACTTGATATACTTGCTGCCGCACGCGGGGCACACACTCGGCGGTTGTCGCGTCGCGCCGCAGTAATGACAGCGCAGCGAACTGTCCGCCATGTGGTAGGTCATGCTCACGTCGCACTGGTCGCACCGCTCGACATATCCGCACGCGCGGCACGATACAAATGTCGAAAACCCGCGACGGTTCATCAGCAGCATCGCCTGTTTATCAGCGCCGACGGTTTCAGTCAACGCGCACGCCAGCTCATGGCTTAACACCGAAAAGTTACCCTTCGTGATCTCCTGGCGCATATCCACCAGTTGTGCCGCGGGCAGAGGCCGATCCATCACCCGGCGCGGCATCTCCAGCAATGTGAACTGATTCTTAAGCGCGCGCGCGAAATCGGGCAACGCGGGTGTCGCGCTGGCTAACACCATTACGGCGCTAAGGGCTTGACACCGCTCCTGGGCAACCTCGCGTGCGTCGTAACACGGATGCCGTTCGGAGACATAACTATTCTCGTGTTCCTCGTCAACAATTATAACGCCCAACCGTTCTACGGGCGCAAACACCGCCGAACGAGCGCCTATCACCACGCGCGCGTCGCCGCGCCGGATACGCCGCCACTCGTCGTACCTTTCACCAGCTGATAGGCGCGAATGCAGTACAGCCGCCGCTTTGCCAAACCTCGCGTGGAACCAGCTGGTCATCTGCGGCGTGAGCGCGATCTCCGGCACCAGCACGATAACGCCCTTGCCTAGTGCCAGCGCTTCCCGGGCGAGCCGGATGTACACCTCCGTCTTACCGCTGCCCGTCACACCCCACAGCAGGAACAGACCCCCGGTCTTATTCAGCGCGCCATTCAGAATATCCAAAACCCGAACCTGGTCTGTTGTAAGCGGCGGGTCCAGACTCTGGTCTGTTTTCTCGACGCGCGGCACTCGTAACTGTTCGCGTTTGCTTATTGTAACCAGACCGGCGGTCTGTAACGCGTTCGCGATACCTCTCGGGAATTCTGAAAGCGGCAGCGTGAATGAATCCTCCACGGCTAACGACCCAAGCGCCGCCGCCTGACGATTCGCGCGACGTTTCCGCAATGCATCAACCGTCGCTGCCAACGCGCCGGGATCCAAACTCAACGATTCCGTTAACGTAACGACCGTCTCGGTCTTAACCGACACGCGCCCTTCGCGCATTTGGGATGGAATCAGCAGCCGCAGCGCCTCGACAGGCAGACACGCGTACTGGCCTTCCATCCAGCGCGCCAGATCGATCAATTCCGGCAGCAGCGCGGGTGTTTCTTCTAATAGATAGTCGATCGGCTTGATGCGCTCGGGCGGCAGCGGCGAGCTGTCCGACAGGCGCAGCACATAGCCCTCGACCTTTCGCGCGCCGAACGGCACGCGCACCCGTGATCCGACGCTAACCGCCAACCCATCCGGCACGCGATATGTGAATACTCTCGCGAGTTCCGGCCGCGCAATCTCAACCACGACCTCGCAGTATGAGAGTTGGGGTGAATCCGTCAGTGACGCTATTTGGTCGAACATGTTACATTATTATACAGGATGATTCGCGGATACGCAAGGTGGCGGCTATGCTTTCTGCGAATTCAGCCTATTCTGAAATTTTCAGAGGTCTATTCTTGACAAATATCATGGCTGCCAGTATAATTACAGGGTGAGCAAAGGAGCTGACCGCATGCAAAAAGTGCGCCTGCAGGATATCGCCGACGACGCGCGGGTCTCGGTGGCCACCGTTACGCGCGTAATCAGAGGCAGCGCGTCCGTGTCCAGGGATAAGCAAACCCAGGTGGAATCGTCCATCCTGAAACTGGGTTACGTGGTTCCGCTGCCCCAAAGCCGGCAGACCTCCTGCCCGCCGAAGCTGCTGGGCCACATCATCCACCAGACGCATCAGAACATGATCTTCGCCAGATTGGTGGACAGCATCAACCATTTCGCCGCAGAGAGCGGCTATACAGTTATAACGGACACTGTTAAAGATGAGCATACCGCCGCCGAGATATTAGACCGAATCAACAAATTGCGCGAGCTAGGCGCGTGCGGCATCATCCTTACCGCTATTGGTGGGAATGACTTTCGGCCGCTGCAGAGCTGCTTCACCAACATGGCTGAACCCATCGTGATGGTCGAGCGCATCGCGAACGTGATGGGCATCAACAAAGTTATATTGAATAACAGCGAAGGCATGTACGTGGCCGTTCAACACCTCCACAGCCACGGCCATCGCAGGATCGCCTACCTCGCGCCGGACTGGGATGCCGACGTCGAACGCCAGCGGCGCGCGGGATATCAATCGGCCATGCGCGCGTTTTCATTGGATCACGAAATTTTCATACCATGTGAATTGTACAGCGTGGAGGGCGGCTGCCGGGCGTTCGCGTCATGGCTCAAGAAAAACCTCATGCCCACCGCGCTGATTGCCAACGACACACTACTAAGCGGCGTACAACAGTATCTCTACGAACACAACCTCCGCGTGCCTGACGATATCTCCCTCGTCGGCATGGACGACACCTGGGCCAGGCTATCCTCGCCGCCGCTGACATCGCTGGCGTTTCCGGAGGATGAGATGGCACGCACGGCGGTCGGCATGATCGTCGAAACGTTGGACACATTGCACGAAAAATCCACGGACGCACGGAAACTGCCGCGCACCGTCGCGTTATCCACAGCGCTAATCGAGCGTCAGTCGGTCAGCGCGCCACGAATAGACAATTTCGAACACAACGGGCAGGTGGAAGCATGCTTAGCTCGAGGCGCCTGACAACCACGTGTCTTAAACGGCGCGGCAAGTCCTCGCTGTACCCCATAGCGCCACTGTATCTGATGACGCTGCCGGCCATCGCCGCCGTCGCGGTGTTCGCGTACGCGCCTATGTTCGGGCTGCTGGCGGCGTTCAAGAATTACAATATATGGAAGGGATTCTTTAACAGCCCGTGGGCCGCGAAGCATGGCCTAGC
The DNA here is from genome assembly GCA_025997215.1 of Clostridia bacterium. The sequence goes on along the minus strand of BNUH01000062.1, from coordinate 12,701 downwards.
GAATTTCATCGCGATATTTTCCAATAAACAGCTGATGGGTTCCATCGGCAGCACCATCCAATTAAGCCTGCTCAACCTGGCGACGACCCTGCCGCTGCAGCTGATCCTGGCGCTGCTGTTCAACGAGCTGACCATCCGCCGCTTCAAGCGCACCGTGCAGACCATCACCTACATGCCCCACTTTTTGTCGTGGATCAGCATCATCGGTTTGACCAAGGTACTGCTGGATGAATACGGCTTCGTGAACGAGCTGGCGCTGGTGTTCAATCCCAATCACATCCGTACGCTGTATCTATCCCGGCAGAAATTATTCGTCCCGCTGCTGGTGATCCTGAATAACTGGCGGGAAATCGGTTATGGTTCCATATTCTTTCTATCGGCGATCACGGCGATCGACCCGCAGCTCTACGAGGCGGCGGACGTGGACGGCGCGGGCCGGCTGCGCCAGACCTGGCACATCACGCTGCCGGGCATCTCGACCACCGCCGTCGTGCTATTCATCCTTAGCATTGGCAGCATTTTGGGCAGCAACTTCGACCTGGTGTACGGGCTGCGCAACCCGTTCATCCTGTTCGATACGATAGATACGATGGTATATAAGTTAGGCATCGGTAACGGTCAGTACTCGCTGACCATCGCGCTGGGATTGGCGCGCGGGTTGTTAGCGCTAGTGCTGACGCTGGGCGTCAACTTCCTGTCGCGCAAGGTTAACAACGTTTCAGTGTTGTAGGAGGTGAGTCAGATGAAGCCCACCGCTCCTCGGCGCGTTTTCAATGTGTTCAACATGATCCTCATGACGGCGCTGTGCCTGACGATCATCATCCCTTACCTGAACGTGCTGGCGATATCCCTCAACGACACCACGTTCAGCGCGAGTGTCGGGCTGATGCTCTGGCCGCGCCGCATCACGCTGGTCAACTACACCGCGTTGTTTAAGAACGACAGCATCGTCCGCGCGGCGTTGGTAACCATCGTCCGCGTTATCACGGCGGTTGCGATGCATCTTTGCGTGGAATTCCCGGCGGCGTATGCGCTTTCCCGACGCTACCTGCCCAGGCGCAGGCTAATCACAACATTCCTTATTATACCGACATACATATCCGGCGGCCTGGTAGCGACATACCTGTTATATTCAAATATGAAGCTGCTGAATAATCCGCTGGTATACGTGCTTCCCGGACTGTTTGGATTCTTTACATTCACGCTATTCAGGACATACCTTAGCGGCATATCGGATAGCTATGAGGAGTCGGCGATGATCGACGGCGCGGGGCCGTTTCGCATCATGATCAGCATCGCGGCGCCGCTGTGCATGCCCATCATCGCGACGTTCATACTCCTGGAGGCTGTGAACCATTGGAATGACTGGACGACCACGCTGTATTACATGACCACCCAGCGCTGGAACACGCTCCAATTCGAGCTGCAGCGCGTGCTGAATGAATCGGAGCGCATTACATCCCTGATCCGCGCCGCGATAGAGGCGGGCGACATCCCGCCGGAGATAACCACACGCACAGGCGCAGGCCTCAAGAACGCGCAGATCATCGTATCGACGCTGCCCATTATATTGGTGTATCCATTCTTGCAGAAATATTTTATACAAGGATTAACATTAGGCGGTGTTAAAGAGTAAATCTGATCGAGCGATCCTTTCCGCCGGCGGCGGAACTATATAATTCAAGGAGGAGCTAACAATGTTGCGGACTCAAAAAGCGCTGGCGCTGCTGCTGTGCCTGGCAATGCTGGGCACACTCGGCGGACTGTTCCCCGCTTTGGCGGCGGACAAGATCACCGTGGACATGTTCGAGGCGGGCGGCGGCTGGGATGAACTGCTGGCCTCGGTCAAGGATTCATCGGAATTGCCGGACTTCGAGGGCGAACCTCTCACCCTGACATTCTGGATGGCGCACGGCACCGAGGTGCTCAACCGCATCAAATCCGAGCTGGACGTGGTCAGCCCGGAGATCGAGCGGATCTTTGGCATCAAGATGGACGTGGATAACTCCTATGATAACCAAGGCTCCGACCTGAAAGCGTCCGTGATGAAGCACGCGGCGGCCGGGGATTTCACGGACCTGGCGTATGGCGTAGGCGAAAACATCGACCTGGTGGAGGCTGGCGTATTGTATGAACTGCGCGACAGCGGCCTTCTGGAGAAGTACGCGCCGAACATCTACGCCGCCGTCCAAAAGACCCAGCCCAACAAATGGGCGGAGGGTTACCAGGCGACGGGTAAGCAGTACGGCGTCCCGGTGGACTACAACGGCACCGCCGAGAATGTGCAGCGGCTCTGGCCGGATACCGACATGTCGCGCTACCAATATATATCCGCGCCGGAGGATGCGCGCGGCCCGTACGACCGCGTGATGGTCCGCGACGACATCCTGAAGCTCGCCTACCCCGAGGCCAAGACCCAGGCCGAGATAGACGCGCTCTTCGCCGAGCAGGGCTATTACACCCGCGAGGATATCTATGATGTTCCCATAACCAATATTGAAGAGTTGAACGAATTCTTCCACCGCATCCAAAAGGCCATCGATGATAACAACATCACCGAGGATGGCCGCCCCGTGTACGCGACCTACATCGCCGACGGCAGCGGCGAGAATTGGGCGCTGCTGCAGGTGCAGTCGCTCGTGTGGGATGGAATGCCCAACGGCAACAACCTGACGTACTACCATCCTGCCACCGAGAGCATCCGTTTCGGCGTGCTGGATCAGCGATTCAAGGACGACCTGAAGATGTTCACCGGATGGATTCAGGATGGCGTCGCGCCCCGCGCGTGCCTCGTGGATGGCTCCGACCAATTCACCGCCAAGAAAAACAACGGCGAGTACGCCGTGCTCTACGCCTGGCATTGGATGGATCTGGCCCTGCCGGAGACAAAACCCTACCAGTATCGCAAGGTCTACTTCGACATCCCCGTCGACACGGACACCTGGATCCAGGGCCGCAACGAGATAACCGGATACCAGATGAGCATATTCAAGAACCAGGTGTCGGAAAAGGATCTACCGCGCGTACTGCGCTTCCTGGATTTCCTCGCCACGGACGTGGGCATGCTGCTGACATGCTGGGGTCCGTACGACGCCGCGAATGGGCTGTGGGATTACATGCCGACCGGAGGCCGCGTATTCAAGGAAGCATATAAGGAACTCGAGGACGAACTGGTTTACGGCGTTGACAACAAAGCTCATGAGAAGTACAACCTGGCCTACACCCGCGTATTCCGCGAAGGCGCGACGCCCGCATGGCCCAACTTCTACTCGCTGGTGAATACGGGCGGCATATTCAGCCCGCTGTACATGTATGAGAATGTCGACGCGTCGCGCTTCGGCTCGAAGAGTGTGAGTGAATTCTTTGCCTCCGGCGCGTTCGATACGCTGCCCAAGACGACGGACATCGTCACCCGCGACGCCAACATCTGGACGTTCACCAACGATGTGCCGGAGCTGAAGGCGTTCGAGGACACGCGCGGTTCCGAGTTCGATCCGCTGGTGCTGCGCGTTTTCACCGCCGAGAACGACGCCCAGTTTGAAGAGTACTTCCAGGCTGTGCTCGACCTGACCGCGTCGAAGGGCGTCAACGACGAATCGCTGGAGCGCGCCAAAGAATACATGATGAAAACATATCCAGCCTCGTGGGAAGGATATGTTAAGGGGATCGCAGAATAAACTTAGTGAGCATGAGGCTGGCGCAAGCGCCAGTCTCATGTTTTGTTGGAGCAAACATGCACCTACTCAAAGCCACCATCAGCGCCACCTACATCAACCCCGGCGACACCCTATGGGTAACGCTGCATTATCAAGGCCTGACAAATCCGTCGGCGCGCTTCTTTATCGACATGGAGTATGGGCATCAGCGCAGACCGGAGAACCGCTCGCTGGTTTACACGGCTGAAGGCGAGGCATTCCCGCTGCCGCTGCTTTGGCGCGAGGATGATATCATCGCGGTAACCATCCCGTGGCGCGTCGCGTCGGATTGGTCGGGCACCTATCATATTTACGCGCGTATAACCAGCGCGGACTACTCCACGTTAGCGCGCTATTATGTCGGCGACATCGACACCAGCTGGAATCTGGGCCGCCCATGGGTTGATGCACAATCCAAGCCGCAGAGCATTCAGCTTGCCGAACCGCGCAAATCTTCAAACATTATGAACCTTTCTAAGCCTATAATGAATATCCGCAACCGCGAAACCAATCAGCGCGTTTCGGTATTATTCGATAGACTAACGGCGGAATATGTCGTCAACGGCAAACCCGTCGTCACTTGCGCCATACACTATAACCATGATGGAAATAAAACCACCATCTCACTAACAGATCTGTTTGAACTGGAACCGTACGAATTATTATCCGTAACGTTCCCTGCGTTAGCATCATTGCCGGACGGTTACCTTGTAACCTTCGACGCGGGCGGCCGATTGATCCCGATAGACATGGCGTTACCCATATGTTATCATAAAAAATATAACACCCGAAACGCCGCTGCCTTGTACGACGACAACCAACTGACGCTTGTCGAATCCGCTCACATGGATTCCTGGATCACAACGGGCGTCGTCGAAGTCAACGGTTCAAGGCGCGGCATCATTGGCGGCGATATTGTCGCACGCGTGCCCGCCGACAAACCCGGTCTGGCGAGCATACCTGTTACGTCATATCCTATATTCATTATAGAAACCTATCCTATTGAGGATGACGTACCCGGCTGGCAGACTGCCGCGCGGCTGTGGCGTCGGGGATTGAGCCGCGCCGCATCGTTCGACTTCTATAAGGATGCCTACATTTACAAGCAGCTGGCGACGTATGGCCCGCAGCCGGACGATTCGTACCGTTCGGACGCATTTCCAACCACCCAAAACCTGTTCCGTACGACAACATTCGCGCAGATCAAGCGGAACGCGCTGGCGTTATCCGCCATGACGGACGGCATGCGCCAAATCCTGTACATCGCAGGCTGGCAGCAGGGCGGCTTCGACACCAGCTACCCAGAGCCGTACGATGCTGAACCACGCTGCGGCGGCATGGATGGTCTGCGCGATGCTTTGAGCACCGACTCCAACCAGAATATCCACGTTAGCCTGCACGATAACTTTGACGACATCGACGCCTCGCAGTTTCCCGACTACCCCCACACCGCCATCGATGAACGGGGCGAACCGTGGCGCGGCTGGCTTTGGGCGGGTGGTCTGACCCACATCATGGGTTTTGGCAAGTACGTGAAGTCAGGTGCAATGATTGCTCGAGTTAACAAAATGTTCGAACTTTTACCGCTTCTGCCACTTCAGCATACCTATCACATCGATGTGCTGACCGCCGAGACCTGCCGTTACGACTTTGACACGCGCTGCCCTTCCTCCGCCGAGGATAGTTTCAGCGCGAAGATGGCCATCGTCAGCGAATTCAACAGCCACGGCGTGGACGTCACCAGCGAGATGCTGACCCACCGCGCCGTCGGCAGAATCGGTTACGCGCTGCACACGCGCACCGATCCGGGCGCGGTCTATTACCCCGGCGAGCGATTCATTCCGCTGGATGCCATGGTCTACCACGGCACCATCGGCTATAGTGCGCCGAGCCAGGATCGGCGGCGGATGCTTTGGGGCCTGCTCATAGGCGCGCACACGTTCTATGAGGAGGATATCACGGGCGAGACCAGCATATCCCGCTACTATCTGCAGCACATCCCGGCCGTACTGCTGGCGGAAAAGACCATGACGGCGTTCGAGGATCACGGCGCGGTCAAACGCGCGTGGTTCGGCATCAACAGCTACGTGGACGCGGACTTGGTCAACGAGCGATACACGGTATGCGTTGACGGCGCGGTCGTCGGCAAGGACTTCGCCACGCTGTTCGAAGGCCCGAAGGGTTATCAAGCATACTCCTTAACCGGGCGGCTGGATGGATTGACGATGCCGGAATCCCTGCGCGGCGTGAACTCCCTGCTCCTGACGCCGCTGTCGCCCGATGGCGCCCAACCAACCGTCGTCGTAGAAATCCAAAAAACAGAAGACAACGCTCCCGGTTTTACAATCCCACCGTCAACTCCCGTGCGAATCGAGCGGGAATAGCAAAACACTATTCCCTCCCTTACCCTGTCACACCATAACCTTACTCCGCCTTGTCCGCCAGCATCTCGCGCTCCAGCACGGGGCGGTCTGGCAGATTCAGCGGCGGCACAGCGCGGACGATCGTCTGCTCCAGCAGGCGGATGTACCGCTCCAGGCTTCGGAAGTCCCGCTCGTACACCTCCAGCTTGCGCTCCAGGTATGTTAGCCGACCCTCATTCTTGTCGCTGATCGTCTGCCAGGCGACTATGCGCGCGTCGATCTCCTTGTCACGCGCCTCGCGCTTATCTTTCGTATGCTCCAGCAGTATCTTCAATCCTGCCGTTATCCCGCCGCCCGAGATTAACGCCGCTATCGCCGTTATGAGTTCCGGACTCATCCACTCACCTCTATTCCACGAACCGCGCGGATTGGTCCATATTCAGCATTCGACATAACCCGCGCACCTGTGCCGCTACGATCCTGTTTTCGTAGAACGCCGCGTGCCTGTCCAGGTGTCGGTAATCCAGGTCGTCCAATTCCAGCCTGTGCTCCAAATGGGTCAGCCGTTCGTCGCCGGATTCAGTACGCGACTGCCCGGCGTGTATCCTCTCATCGAGGCTCTTGCGTGCGCTGCGCTTGGCCTTATGCCTGGTCATAAGCATCCGGCCGGCTGCCAGCATCTCACAGCCAACTATCAACACGCACACCGCGGTCAAAATCTCCTCGTTCATATCACACCCCTGTGTTATTTAACACCATATGTCGTAGTTCCACCAGCGTCTTATACCGCCGTACATGAACGGCGGCCATTGTTATCTCGTACGCTATTTTAGCGTACGCCTCTAAGAACGATTTGTGGCTCTGGATGAGGGTCAGCACCTCAAATAAGAGCATTACCAGCATACAACCCGCGTACAGCATGTGAAAGATAACCACGTTCGACAGCGTTTTCTTTTTGAAATACTCGTCGCGGACGAACACCACATCTATCCCGATCGCTACACCGCAGACCAGCATATATATGAATAGCGTCAGATTTCCGACCAAATCAACCAAAACCCTACCATACATCAGCATGATGAATGTTATCTCCATGACAAAGTTGCACAGAGATATAACCATCATAGTCGTCCGGTCGTATGCCTGCGATCGAGCGATAAACCTGTACATCGCGATAACAACTCCTCCTTATGCCATCCGCGCGCCCGCGTCCGGCTCTATCGTTTCGTTGATCCATTTTCCCAACAACCAGAGTATATCACGACTACTTCGGGTTGTCAATACAAAATTTTAAGATGTTGAATTCATAACCCCTGGCTCGTTCACATAACCTGAAAAGCTATGAAAATCGCGGTTAACTATTCGCAAAAAGGATAATAAGTTATGGATAATAATTATAATGACACCCACTACCAAACAGCCTCCCAGATGCTGGGCATGGCGGCCGAATCGGGCTACGGCCTGTGCTCGCTGCTATTTTCTCAAGGGGATTTGCTGGATCGGGCCATCCAGGATGAATCCGATCCCGCGCCATACACCGACGAATCCTTCCAAACCCTGCTGGATTGCAACTCCCGCGTGACAGGATTGCTGCAAGCGGCCGCAGCATACGACACAGCGTTGACGCGGCACATAAATCAGTGTATTATGCTGTCATGATCCAGCTATTTTTCCTAAAACGGAACTTTGACGTGCAGAAGGCTGAACGCTATTTCAAGGAACGACGTCAAACCATCCAGTACGTTGATCTGACCAAATCCCCGCTGGGCCTGCGCGTCATGGAATCCGTGGCGCGCGAGGTAGGCCTCGACGCGCTTCTGGACAAATCCACCAACGCCTACAAAGAATGCCCCGTCCGTTTCTCAAACAATCCACAACTCCTACTAGAACATGCCGCCAAAGACCCGCGCATGCTCAATCTCCCCATCGTCCGAAATGGCCAGCGCGCCACGGTGGGTTATCAACCGGAGGCATGGGAGATATGGATTACTTAATTATTATGTTCAAATAGATATGTTAAGTAGAAAAGGCGCGATAATCCGCGCCCTTTCTAATACATAATTATTATGGTTTCCGAGGATACCTGGACGGCTCAATCGGGATACCTTTAACCGGCACCAGCGGTTTGCTTGAGTTCTTGTTGGCGATAATCGGCTTGGGTACCTCCGGCTTGATGGGCATGGCGGGCCTGACTGGGTATTGATCCCTGCCGGGCTTGTGGGGCGGCGCGGGTCTTGGCGGCGGTGCGGGGCGTTCTGGCAGCTGCGGACGCTCCGGGTGTGACAGGCGCTGCGTCGGCGGGTTGCTAACGTATGGTACGTTAACGCCGACGGGCACGCCTTGACCGCGCTGACGCTCTCGCTTTGAGAGTTCCTCGCCTAGCTTGCCGATGATATCTTCCACCTGCTGCGTCCGTTGAGGCGTCGGCTTCGGACGCTGCGTCGGCTTAACTGCGGGCAGCGGAGTTGGCGGCGGCAGCAGATCGGCGGCGGTTAGTTCTGGCTCATTAATAATTACCTCGGGAGAATTAGTAACAACATCCGGTTCAACGGTCGGTAATTCATCCTCAACTGGCGTTAACACTTCCTCAACAACTGTATCCACAATTGTCTCGACAGCCTCTTCAACGGTTTCGACAACAGCCGCAGGTTCCACGGTGATCATTTCAGCTATCTCCGGAATCTCTTCAACTGTCACATCATCAAGTACTTCTGCTATCACATCATCCACCGCATCATCCACCTGCACAACTATCGATTCAACATGCGGCATAACCGTTATGACTTCAACCTTTTCAATTTCTGGCCCAATCACTTCCGGTTCGATCAGCTCCGGCTGGGATTCTGTCGAATCATCCTCCAGGCTCACCATGTCGTCGACGATCGCTTCATCCAGGCCGACTATTTGCGGACCCATCGCGCTGACGCGCTCGTCGGCCGGCACGTCACGCTCTTTCACGGTCATGCTTTGGAATACGGTGCTGGCGCTGATCGGCGCCGCTGGGATCTTAAAGTGGATATTATCCATACTGCTATCACCTGACCTATCATCATGATCGGTATGTTCGGATAAAAAATCAGCCTGATGCGCGGGCGGTTCAGGCGCGTCGGAAACCGCCTCCGTGTCGAATACTGGCGCCATAACTTCCTCGTAAACATTGCCGCTTCTTGTCACAACCCGGTGGCGCACGTTCCTGCCGCGCTCGCGCAGCGTCGGACGCGGCGTATCTGCGACTGGGATGCGCGGTTCGGGCGGGGCTTCCGGCACTTCCGCCGCGCCCCTTTCCCTTTGATCGGCGCGCGTGGATACGCGGCGCTTCCGGCTCGCGCGGCGCTCCTGTGAGGCCTGCCTTATGTGCTCCAGACTGGTATGCTCCTTGGGCGGCGGGGGTTCATCCTGCACGGGCATATCCACAAATTTCAGCTCGTCATATCGAAAAGAGTGGGTGCCGCGCCCGGATACCTCCGTAAACGTATAAAAATCCGGCATCATGCCACCTCCAAACCACCATAACCCTGTAAGACACCTGGCCTTACGCATAGTGTATGCGCGGAATCCTTAAGTGTCCTGTCGAACGTCTGACTACATTCGCGGCGCGAATCGACCTCCAATTTTCCAGTAAAACCCTATACTTCTGGACAGGAGCTTTTGATTTAGCAATATGATCCCAATAGAGCTGTTTTTCTTGGTGAATGCCGCGCTGGACGCGTGGCTGCTGATCCTTGCCGTACAATGGCTGGACGCCGGACGTCCCAATGCCGCGCGCATCCTGATCGCCTCGACCGTCGGCGGATTGTATGCGTGCGCGGCGTGGATGAATGCCTGGATGCCGCTGCGAAACGCGCTGGTATCGCTGCCTGTCGCGCTGGTTATGGCGCGGCTAGCGACGGATTCCGTACGGTTCAGTGTGGCGGTAAAGACGGCGGGGTTCTTCCTCGCGGCCACGGCGTTGACAGGCGGCGCGGCGTTCGCACTGATTAACCTCGCGCCGCGGATCCATCCTATGCTGGCAGTGGCGCTGGCAGTGCTGCTAAGCGGGGCTGCAGCACGCGCCTTCATCGGTTCACGCCGTAAGACGCGCCTGACATATGGCCGGATCAACCTGCTTTACCGCGACAACCAATGCGCTTTCGACGCGGCCGTGGACACGGGCAACCAGGCCATCGATCCATTCAGCGGTCTGCCCGTCGTCGTGATGCGTCACGAAGTTGCCGCAAGCCTCTTCCCGCTGTTGAAGGATAACGCCTTCGATTTATCAGACGGCCTGCGTCTCATCCCCGTTCGAACCGTTTCGGGCACAGCCCTACTGCCATGCTTTACGCCGGAGGTGATCACATGGAACGAGCATCCGATCCGCGCCGCGGTCGCAGTCGCCCCACGCGGATTAATTACCGTGGCGCTCGCGCCGTCGTGCCTGACCGAGGCGGCCGACACCGCCAAACCCAAGGCAAGGAGGATGCCCGCATGATCGACTTAGACAGCCAAATCGTCCATCCGTTACCGCTGTGGCGCACCTGGCTGGAGTCGCTCAAACGCGCCATATCCAATGGACCTGCCGTGGATATCGAATACATCGGCGGATCCGACATACTTCCCGCGCCGTTGACCCGCGAGGAAGAGGAGACGCTGGTGATGGATCTGCGCAGCGACGACGGCACAATCCGCGCCCGGCTGATCGAGCACAATCTGCGCTTGGTCGTCTACATCGCCCGCCGATTCGAGAATACCGGCGTCGGTCTTGAGGACCTTATATCCATCGGCACCATAGGGCTGATAAAGGCTGTCAACACTTTTGATCCTATCAAGAAGATAAAGTTAGCAACATATGCTTCCCGTTGTATTGAGAATGAGATTCTCATGCACCTGCGGCGCACGAGCCGTCTGCGCCTGGAGGTCTCATTCGACGAGCCGCTGAATACCGATTGGGATGGCAACGAGCTGCTGTTATCCGACATACTGGGCACTGAAAGCGACATGGTTTATCGCCAAATCGAAGAGGGCGTCGAGAAGCAGCTGCTTGAGGCCGCACTCACCCGCCTGAATCAGCGTGAACAGCGCATAATGAAACTGCGCTTCGGTCTGGGCGGCGCAAGCGAGCGCACACAGAAGGAAGTCGCGGATATATTGGGTATTTCGCAATCATACATATCAAGGCTGGAGAAGCGGATATTATTCAGATTAAAGAAAGAATTAGCCAGAATGGCGTAGTGAAAATTATAAAAAATTACTAAGAAGCGACGTCAGCCACAGAATCCCTCGACACCAGCGTCACATCCAAACTCGTACTCTCATTGGGCGCGGTTGGATCCTGCAGATGCTTCAACAGTATCTCAACGGCCAGCTGCGCCTTTTGTGTAACATCCTGGCGAATGGTTGTCAGCCCCGGTGTCGCCAGCCTCGCCTGCGGAATATCGTCAAAACCTATGACAGATATATCCTTTGGCACATTTACGCCTAGCGAACGCAGCGCGTGCATCAGCTCGATTGCGACGATATCAGCGGTTACGAATACGCCCGTGATTCCGTCCAAATCCAGCAAATCCCGCGCAAACGCGCCGCTTTTCAACGGATCTGCCAGCAGAAAATGGTTCTCCGGCAGGGTAATACCGTGCCGTTCCAGCGCGTACACAAAGCCCGCCATGCGCTGGTTATCCACGTCACTGGTAAACAATCCGGGTGCGCAGAAGGCGATGCGCCTATGCCCGCGCGCGATCAGATGTTCGGCGGCGAGCATCCCGCCCTTGTAATCGTCGATGCCCACGTTGTTGATGCGCCTGACCGAGCTGTAGCTGTCGGTGAAAACGAATGGGATGCCCGTCTTATCCTGCATTTCACGGATGTTCTTGTCCAGTGTTCCTGAAAATATTACGCCTTCGGCATTCCAGGCGCTTAGGTTTTGCAAGATATCCGCGTATTCATTCGTAGTTCGGATCATGCCGAAGTAGTCGCGCCGCTGCAGCTGCCGCAGCAATTCGCCCGCAAACATGGCGATGTAGGGATCGTTGAGCACGTTCTGATCCCTGTCGGCGTAAACGATCAGCGATATTATGCGCGAGGATTTATTCGACAGCGAACGCGCCGTGTGGTTGGGCACGTAGCCATATTCCGCGACCAATGCTTTGATCGTCACGGCCGTTTGGCGCGAGACTTTGGTCAGGTTTCCATTGAGAACATTGGAAACCGTAGCCTTGCTGACCCCCGCGCGTTCGGCGATATCCTTTAATGTGAGCATATAATATTATAGCACATGCTGCGCTAATGCGCAAATATGCGAATCCCATCGCCTGCTGTTCACAAGTGATAATGTCACCCTGTAGAGTCACAAGTGATTCTGTCACCCCCCCCTTCGTCAAAATGGGAGTGAAGAAGCAGGGAGAGATACGCTTGCAAGCACAACAACTCAAGCGGTACGAGATCATCAGCCGCACTGTAGACGGACTGCTCACCGTCAAAGAAGCGGCACAGGGGTTGGGCATTTCTGAGCGCCAAGTTATGCGCCTTAAGAAGAAGGTGAAGGAGGAAGGCGCGAATGGGATCAAGCACGGGAATGCCGACAAGCCCTCGCCTAGGCGATTGTCTGAGGCAACAGTTAAGCAGATTGTCTCACTGAAACAATCGCAGGCGTACAAAGAAAGTAATATCA
>BNUH01000061.1 GCA_025997215.1 Clostridia bacterium | reverse complement strand
TTGCCACTTGACAACTCGGTGTTGTTATGCTAAAATGCTATTAAGTTAAAGGTGTCGCGCCCGTCTCACACCGCCACCCACCCGGCCCAGCGATAATTCGCCCCATTATCCACGCCGGGGATGAATGTTTCAGGCTGCACAACCACCTGCCCTGGCCGCGCCGCCAGCCACGCGCCCCACCAGCTGAAGGTGCTGTTCGGTATAACGTGATGCCGGCAGCGGCTCATGAGCAGCATATCCTGCCAGCTATCCTCGCCGCGATTCCAGTCGACGACGATGGTGCCAGCGGGCAGCCGCAAGTGCCCGCGCACCCAATCCGGTTCATCGGTGAATATAAACCACGCAGGATTTCGCACGCGCTCATGGATAACCTGGAAAGCTCTCGCGTAATACTCCGGCGTTGCGACGCTTTCCAACCCGCTGCCTATGTAATCCCCCCGACGGATGTGCAAACACACCGATTCGGTGTCGGACAAACGCGGCAGGAGCGCTCGAGTGCGCGAGTTAGCGGCGTTTATGTCGAATGTGAACGCCCGCCGCAACAGTTGCTCGATAGGTTCAAGCAGCTGTTTATACTGCCAGAATCCATAGAAGCCGATCGCCCAGTCGTCGGCGGGGTTGGTCGAATCATAGTCGAAGTCCAGCATGGGCTGGATCTGTTCAAACGGTTCGTAATTCAATTGCTGGATTGTGCGGGCGTTCCTGCCGTCGAGCAGTTGCCGGATCGTCTCGCGATCCAGCAGCGGATCTGTAATCCGAAACGCGCGATACAGATCGTAGCCGTTATGAATCCGCGCGAATGGCGGCTCATAAAGGCTGACGTCCAGGTATACGCGGCGGTTGCGCTGCCTCAAGTAAACCGCCAGCGCGTATTGGAACATCTGGTTGCCCATGCCCGCGCTATGAGTGACGATCAGCAAAGCCATACCTCCTAGTCGAGGTTTTCAGTGCGCAGGTATCCAATCCTGCCACTGGATACTATATGGCTCCACGATCCAGATATCCCCAGCACTTGAACCGTCTGCCCTACCGAGCATGAACCCAGTTGATCGGCCAGCGCGTTTGGCGCGGCGAATAATTCCAGCGATGGCGAATCCTTCGTATACTTGACGCGTCGGCGCGGCAGTGAATCCGGGTAAACATTCGGCGCGCCCTTTGGAATGCGCCCGATATCCAACTGCTGCAGCTGGATGTAACCCGTCGTATGCCCGATGCTCACCTTGATCCATTGCGCATCATAAACGGCGTCGATGGTCACGCAGACATCCTTATAATAGTAACCCGCGACGCGGGCATTCGTAGACGGCGCTTCCATCAGCGATGCGCGCTGGCCGCTGGCTGGATTGACTAGGGCATATTTCGGGAGATTTTCGGGCGGGTTGGATGGGCGCAGCCGTTCAGCCGCGCTGGGCGTCGGGTCAGGCGTGACAGTTGGCACAGCTGCAGACAATGTCAATAATGATCTGGCAGGGGTAGGTGAAGGCTCGGGCGTCGGTGTGGACGTCGGCGCGGATGCCGGGTTAAAAACTTCCACGGCTTCGTCAAATGTTCCATAAAACGGTGGGTTGTTAGGAATCGTATTGGGATCCACATAACGGTTGACCATCTTGACCACATATGCCCGCGCGACGTAACCGATCAGATCGTCCACCCGCACCTGCGCCCAGTCGTCGCGGATGGCCAGCACCTCCAGCGGCTGGTCGGTAAGGAACTGCGCCAGCACCTCGGCGTTGGTGCTGGGGTAGGAGCGCACATTCAGCCGCGTGCTCATCTGGGCGACGCTCGCGCTGGGGATGGCCGATGGAACCATGCCGCCCGGCGCGTCGATCCACACGTACGCGGCCGGCCAATAACCGACGGCTGTTCCGATGCGCACCTCCACCCAGCCTTCCGGGTTGTACGATATGTATTCACCCACCACGCCGTTGTAATAGTCGCCATACGACATGGCGTACTCATCCGGACGCGAACCGAGTTTGGTGGGCTTCTCGGGGTTCGGCGCGTTCAGCGTAACCGAATGCGGACGCTCGGGCGCTTTCGGTTCGGGCGATGCGGTGGCCGTAGGGCTGGCGGTAGGATCTTCTTGAATGATGGCCGGATCGTCCGGACTGGCCGTTGGCGCGGACGTTATCTTGACGAACACGACCTCCGGCGTCGATGCAGGTTCGACGCCGCTGATAGTCGCGCTGATGGGAGTAACTTCCGGCGGCCTCGGCTTGGGCACGATGAATGAGCGAATGACCCAGCCCAGCGTCCGGCGGCCGCTCGCATCGCGGATTATCACCCGCACCCATTCGGACGTGGATTCATAAACCTCCACGTCAACGCCCTCGGCCAGTCGGCCCAGGAGCACGGCATCTTCGCGAGGAGCGTCCAGCACGTCGGCATCGGGGTGCACATTCCGGTAATGCGGCCCAGGCGTGAGATGCTTGCGCAGTGTGATGATCGAACCTTCTCCGGGCGTATAACCTGTACGCCAAATCAGTGTATCCGGATCGTAATACGCGATGCGTACCGCGCCATCCACGGCTCCTAGAATCTCCACCTCGGTCTGGTCAGGCAATGTAACGGCGGCTATACCCACGCACGAAGCGTCCGCGAACACATCCGCGCTGCCGTATACCATACCCGCGCCGATTTCGACGGGATCCAACGCCAGCGCGGACAGGGCGAACGCGCATACAACAAAACAGACGGCCAGCGCAAACGCCATTATGCGCCATCTGCCGTCCCTGTATTCGACACAAAGTCCCCGCCGCACCGCTGCCTTAGTCATTCCAGCATTACCCGATTATGCAAAATTATTCATTATATGTCAATCGCTGTCGACATTATATCACAGACTGCGGGTGGATGCGAACGGTATTTCCACTATCCCATAAATTACCAATTTGACGAATGGTGCGCAGCCTACGGCCGCGCACCAGCGTCAGACCAATCGTACGGCACAAAGCCCGCGTCGAAAGCTGGCGAATCGTCCGCAGGTGTGTAATCACCTTTCGACGTATCCCGCAGCTTAGGGTTAACAACCGTGGCTCCATCTATAAATCCATGCTGTTTAAGCAGAACGCGTAGCGCCTCGCGCGAATTGGGATCCCAGTACAGATTCGCGCCCGCCTCAATCAAGCCGACGGGCGTGTCGGCGAATAGATTCTTGCCGACGCCGTACAGGATGTTGCCGTCCAGCCGAACCCCGGCTAGTTCCTGCTTCTTGGATACCGCCACTTGGCCGCGTTTGTTGTCGGCGAATATGTTTGATAAGGCTACATTCCCCTGCCCTTTGTGGATGAATAGCCCCTGCGACGCGCAGTTATACACCAGATTCTGTGCGATCGTAATCTCTGCCGAGCCTTCATCCAGATAAATCCCCCAACCGCCGTAGCCATCGTTATCCGCGTAGTGCACATCGTGGATCACATTGCCCAGCAGCAGCGTACCCGGCTGGCGGCCGAGCAGATAAATCCCGCCCATGTCCGAGAGTTGACCCGTGCCGATATTGTATATTGAGTTATCGACTACATAAATATTCTGTGTTGCGTTATAACCATCGCCCCATACCCAGCCGACCGAGACCGCCGTGTAAGCGCCGTCATGGATGGTGTTATGCGATATAACCGAATCGGCAGTGTGAACGAGCAGAATCCCAACAGCGTTGCGATAGTTCACGCCGTAATGGTGTATCTCATTATCTATAATGGTGATGCGCTCATCACGGCGCGGATCGGCGCTCTTGTTGATGCCGTGCGCGAATATCGCATTCGCGCCGACGCGTTCGAATATGCATCGCTGTACCGATGAATCCGTCACGCCCTGATACAGCTTCAACGCCGTGCCGCCCAGATCGCGGAATGCGCACCGCTCAAACGCCACGTACTGGCAGTCCGTCACGTACACAGCCGCGTTTACATCGTACGCCGCCTGCGGAAAATCCACCTCGTCCGGCACCGACCAACCCGTATGGGTGAACGCCAGCCCGCTGAACGTGATTCCGCTCATCCCGTCCAGCGTCATGATCCGCTCGCTGACACCCGCGCTCAACGTCAGCGATTCTATATCCCACTCCGGTTTGGGCACGACGTACAGCACGCCGGATGCGCTGTCGAAATACCACGAGCCGGGCGTCTTTAATCCCTCGCGCACATTTTCAAAATAGTACAGGTCGTCCGGCCAAACCGTAAGGCTGGTCGGTCGCGACAGCGTCAAGCGGCCCGTCTCGGGATCATAGCCGCCAAGGTATGCGGTCTCGTCCTTCCAAAGACGCGGTATGCGCACAAGCGCGCGGTTCATGTCGTAGAACGAAGCCGGGTTCAGTGTAAGGTCGCTGCCCGTATAAAACGCTATAAAGTTGTTGACGTTTGACAGCTCATCCTCATCGCCGTAACGCAGCTTGCCCAACGCGTCCGCAACTTGGGCGTCCTTCACCATCAAATATCCTGTCGAAGGATAACGCGCCAGCGGCAGCGCGCCAGCCTGGTCGTACAACGCGAGCACGTTATCAGCGCGCAGCAATTGCGGTGCCAACGCTGCCCAAACCGTCACGCCGTCAATCTCCGTCTCCGCGAATCCGCCGACGGTTACACCCGCATCCAACACCGCCTCCTGGCCGGGCAGTGAGCGGTATATCACATTGTCGCGGTCAAGAGCGTTGAATTCTATAGGCTGGCCGACGGGATAAACCCCGCCGTACATCCACACCGTTACGGTGTGATCGCCGGGTATCTGGCGCAGCCGTTCGCGCGCGGCATCCAGCGATGGCAGCGGATCGTCCACGCCGCCAGTGGCGTCCACCCGTCCGTTTGGCGAAACGTATATATGTTCGGTCAGTTCCGCCGCTTCCGAGAACGCTGTCGGCGCACCAACGACGATCAGCATCAAGGCGCAGAATAATACCGCTGCGGCCACCTTTGCAATTCTCAAGCAGGAAACCTTCCTCTTTCGTCGAATTATAAAAGCAGATCGTCAAATAGAATCCGCTAACATTATTCTAAACCATCAAGCCTCACGAATCAAGGAGGAGCTGCCAAATGTCCCAAACAATCCGCGCCACCGTATGGAACGAATACTATGGCGAAAAGAAGTATGATGAAGTCAAGGCCGTATACCCCAACGGCATTCACGCGCAGGTTGCCGCCCTGCTCAACGAGCAGCCGGACATTACGGCGCGCACCGCAACGCTTGAGGAGCCTGAACACGGCCTGACCGAAGAGGTATTAGCCAGCACCGACGTGCTGTTCTGGTGGGGGCACGCGAAGCATCATCTGGTTGAGGATGCCGTCGTGGATCGCGTGGTCAAGCATATTTGGAGCGGCATGGGCTTCGTCGCGCTGCATTCAGCCCACGCGTGCAAGGTGATGCACCGTCTGCTGGGCACCCAAACCGGGAAGCTCCGCTGGCATGAGGAAGGCCTCATGACCCGCGTGTGGAAGATCGACTACACGCATCCCATAGCAGAGGGCATCGGCGATTACTTCGAGCTGCCGCACGAGGAAACCTACGGCGAGCACTTCGATATACCCGCGCCGGATGAATTGGTATTCGTGTCCTGGTTCCCCAGCGGCGAGGTATTCCGCTCCGGCTGCTGCTGGAAACGCAGCGGCGGCAAGATATTCTTCTTCCAGCCCGGCCATGAAACGTTCCCCACCTATTACGATGAGAACGTCAAGAAGGTGTTGGTCAATGCCGCGCGCTGGGCCTCCAGGCCAAGCAGGATCAGCTATGTGAGTGACGAGACGAAGGCTTTATCTTAATAATCACCGTACGTTGTAATAACGAGGGCCGCGACGTAAGTCGTGGCCCTCATTAATCCATTCCACTTAACGACAGTCAATCCTCTCGCAACCCGTTCTGCACCAGGGTTTCTTCTTATCCCAGCGTTGAAGCTGTACGCTGCTGCCCCCGTTGGCGGTGGCTTCCATGGGAATTGGGACACTGCGGCGCGTGGGCAGCTCACCGCACGATGGATCGCGGTCGCCATGATGCAGCGAGCATTGGCACGGCAGGCCGCGCTCACGGCAGCGGCAGGGTTCGCCGCGCTCTTGACAACGGCAGGGTTTGTCGTATGGGCGTTCGTATGGCGGCGGCGGTGGCAGCGGCAGCGGTTCCGGCGGTACCGGTGTCGGTGGTGTTGGTACTGGATAACAATCGCGGCGCTCGTAGTATCGATGGCACGCGCAAGGCGATTGCTGACAGTGCGGACACGGTCTCGCTTCCGGTGGCCTGCCGCAAGAACAGGGCCTCTTGCATCCGCAGTTTGCGCAGTACGGCGGATAGATCGGCGGCATGGGCTGCGGAGGCGGCGGACACGGCGGCGTGTACTCATGCGGCGGCGTATGCGGATGCCATGGATTCGGCGGATTAACGGGATAATCGACGATCTGGTCAACATTCTCGTAACCAGTCTGCTCAACATACCCGGCATGCCGATTATGTCGACCGTGATGATCATGCCGATCATGGCCGTGCGGATACGGCGGCGGCGGATACGGCGGCGCGGGGTTAGGCGGCGAGCAAGGCGGACACGTTCCGCACGGCAGAGGCGGCGGAGCAGGTGGCGGCGGCGGCGGACATGGATCGTAATCCGGGTCGGGCAGACAGCCGTATCCCGGGAAATATTTGGAACCCTCGGGGCATTGCGGTTCACTATCCAGCACGCACCCATAGCCAGGCACATAATGGGTACCCTTGCGGCAGTCACTATTCACAACGCACCCGCGCCAATGGTCGTATACAGTACCCGGCGGGCAGGTCGGCGCGGTCACGCAGCCCAGCCCCGGCGCGTAATACATCCCCGGTTCGCACGGCGGACCGTTCACACATCCCAGCCCATACTCGAAGTGCTTCCCGGGCGGGCATTGCGAACCGGATACGCAGCCGATGCCGCATTCATAATGATAACCATCCGGGCAGACGGGATCCTGCACACAGCCATAACCATGGACAAAGTGGGTTCCAATCGGACAGCCGTGTTCATCCACACATCCGCGGTCGCTGTCATACTTCGTTCCGGGCGGACAGACAGGCCCGTATACGCAGCCCACGCCCGGTTCATAATGCATACCCTGCGGGCAGGTGGGATCCACCACGCAGCCTACGCCCGGCACCAAGTGCGTACCCGGCGGGCAGCAGCAGGGATCATCCGGCGGGGGACAGGGCGGCGGAGGACACGGTTGCGGCGGATCAGGTACGCAGCAGCCATTCTCATAATGCATACCGTCCGGGCATGGGAATTCGAATGTCCAGCCGCAGTCCGGTATGGTCGGGCAGGGTTCAGGCGGGCAAGGGGGCGGCGGCGTGCCAGGACAGGGCGCGGGGGCCGTGCCTGGCCCCACGGGTACGCAGCCAATCCCCCACACGAATTGTGTCCCGCTCGGGCAATACGGCTGTTGGAAGCCGCCCGGACAGTACTGGTATGGGTATCCTACGGGGTTCATGGGAGTCATGACGTTACCCCTCCTGGTTCAGCAGAATAGCGAACGCCGTTCGCTTTGGCATCATTAGTTATGTTATAAGAACTGCCGCTGTAATCCTGCAAAGCGTCTGCAAACGTGTCGGGCGCGCGCGGGCCGAATGGCGGCGCGGGGCCGCAGGGATTCACAACATCCCCGACACAGCCCCCGAACGCGGGGTCATAGTGTGAACCGGGCGGACACGGCCCGCATCCAGAACCATGACCTGAACCTGGCGGCGGCGGGCACCCACCGCCGGGCGGCTTAGGCCCGTGATCATGCGGACAGCAGCAAGGATGGCATCCGCAAATTTTGCACGGCTGAACGATTATATCACCCACGCATTGGCACAACTTCGGATCGTAATGCGAACCCGGCGGACACGCGCATCCGGTAAACCCGACGCATCCCATCGGCGGTACATAAGTCGAACCCGGCGGGCATTGCGGCGGACACGGCGGCGGGAATGGTGGTGGCGGGAACGGCGGCGGACATGGATCGCAGCAGCCGCCCGGCATCGGCATCGGCATCGGCCATGGAATCGGAATCGGGATCGGGATAGTATTACACGGGCATGGGTGCGGCGGGTACGGTGGCCATGGTCCCGTCGGACAGCTGGGCCCCGTGCAGTATGTCGGCCATGGTCCGGTTGGCCAGGTGCCGGTTGGATAACCGCCGCCGCCGGAACAGTTGACGTTTACATTGATGTTGACCGTACCGCCGCCGCCGTATCCACCTCCGCCGCCTCCAGTGCCCCATGTCGGGCCGTTCGGGTTGACGCAGCAGGTCTCTTCATCTCGGCCGCAGTTATCCAGCACGCATCCTATGCCGGACACATAACGCCAACCCATCGGGCAGGGGTTATCGTATGGGCCGCAGGGCATGGCGGGCATTACGCATCCATAACCCGGCTGATATTGGGAGCCCGGCGGACATGGCTGTGCGGACATAGCCAGGCGTGAACCGCCATTCATTACACAGCCTACGCCGGAGACGAAGTGCGAACCCGGCGGGCAGGGCGTCGTCGGACAGTTCGGCCCGGAACCCAGCACGCATCCCACGCCCGGCATGAAGTATGATCCCGGCGGGCAGGCGGGCGTATCGGATCCGCTGGGTTTGTAAACGCTGCCCACGCCCGGTATGAACACTGTATCATCCGGCATGAACCCGCCGCCCATTACACAGCCGACGCCCGGCATATACCGGAATCCCGTCGGGCAGGTCTCGGCGTCGTAGACGCACCCTACCCCAGGCGTCATGTGCGAACCTGGCGGGCACTGGCCACCCTCGAGCGACGGCACGCCGCACACGCAGCCGATGCCGGGCACGTAGAACATTCCATCCGGGCATTCAGCCTCGGCGCATATGCAGCCTATCTCGGCCATGTATACGGAACCGTTGGGGCATTGGGTCGGCCCGAGATCATCCAGACAACCGATGCCCGGCGAGTAACGCATGCCATCCGCGCAGATGATCGTCGCCATATCCGGGCCGTAGACGCAGCCCACGCCCGCCACATAGTGGAATGAAGGCGGACACTCGGCGTCATTGTAGACGTAACCGACGCCATCCAGGTATGTGAATAGATCCTCTATATCGACATCAGGTTCAGTCGGTTCGATCGGAATGGTGGGGCCAGTCGGTCCACCTGGTTCGCCTGGCTCGCCTGGCTCGCCTGGATCTACTGGAGGCTCCTGGGGCAGCAGTTCAATGGGGATATCATCGTAAACCCAACCCACGCCCGGCACTCGATGCGATCCAGTCGGCCCTTCGTCGCACTCGCAGACATCCGGCCCAACCAAGCAGCCAATTGCCGCGACGTAGTATGAACCCAGCGGACACTCGGCGTCCTCGCCGACACAGCCTATGCCTTGTATGTAATGCGAACCCTCGGGGCAGTCGCAGCCATCCGCGACACAGCCCACGCCTGGCACCAGGTGAGTACCAGGGACGCATTCATCGGCCGGCTCGCGCTCGCCGCGAACGCATCCTATACCAGCGACATACGTGCAACCATCGGGGCAGACAATCCCCGGCGTGCCTTCCTCGGCGATGCAACCTACGCCGGGCTGGAAGCGCGACCCTTCCTTGCAGTACAGATCCTGGCACACGCAGCCGATGCCGGGCAGATAACGCATCCCGTCGGGACAGTCGGTGCACTCGGGCAGGTTGCTCGGGCCCCACACGCAGCCGATGCCCGCCACATAGTAACTATTCTCCGGGCATTCATCCGGCCCGAATACGCAGCCGTATCCCGGTTCAAAGTGGAATCCATCCGGACAATCCTCGCCGTACTCGTGATCCATTACACAGCCGATGCCCTCGACGAAGTGGGAATCGGGCGGGCAGGTCGGATGCGCCGGGCCGGGCACGCAGCCCTGGCCGGATTCATAATGATAACCAGGCTTGCACGGCGCGCCCCACACGCAGCTGCCGATGCTCGGTTCATAGTGCATCGACTCCGGACAGGTGTCGAGCACGCACATCTCCAACTCGGTGTTGTAGTATTGACCCGACGGGCAGGGATGCTCCTTGGGCGCGGCTGGCGAGACTACGCAGCCGTATCCCGGCTCATAATGCCAACCCTCTGGGCAGCGGTGCGGGCGTTCGGGCATGGAGTGATTCCAGACGCACCCGTAGCCCGGCACAAAATGCCAGCCTGCCGGACAATCCTCCATCGCATCCGATCCGTTCCACACACACCCGTAGCCCAGCACGAAGTGCCACCCGGCCGGACAGCAGCCGGGGTTCGCCGTATCATCGTCGAGCATGCAGCCGCGTCCGGGCTCAAAATGGGTACCCGGCGGGCAGTCCGTATGCTGATCGGGCACGCATCCGAATCCCGGTTCGAAGTGCATCCCCGGCGGGCAGCGATACTGGGTGTCAGGCACGATCCCAAATCCCGGCTCAAAATGCATCCCGGGCGGGCAGTAATATGGCGAATCCGCGCCGCGTTCAACCATCGCGTTGTAATGATCGGCGGCTATGGAATCCGTGACAGGCACCGGCATCGGCAGCGCGGGCGGAAGCGCGGCCGCCTCGACGGGCTGATATTGAATCTGCTGTTGAAGCGGCTGTTCCTGCGGCTGAGGCTGCGGCGGCTGGGCCAGGTATTGATCCATAACGTCCGCGAAGGCGTCGTCCGAGCTGGGCTGGCTGCCCGGCAGGAACCACGTAACGTTGCCGTTGGCGAGCGCGGGCGAGGCTACCGCCAGACCGAAGGGATCCTGCTGTTCAGGCGGCGGCTGCTGGATAGGCGCTACAGGCGGCGGAGCGCCGTAAGCATTCCCATACACCGTGTTCGCGGCAGGCGCGTACTGGGCGGCCCCGTAACCGGGATCGCCGTAATAATTCGCGCCGCCGTACGCCGCCGGATCCGGCTGGTATCCATACCCGTACGGCATACCGCCAAACGCGCCGCCGGGCTGCTGCCAGGCGCCATTATTAGGATCCGCGCCCTGATATGGCGGCGCGGCCCCCGGCTGATAGAACGGACCCGCTCCGTAGTTCATACCGTTACTTTGATCAAACATGGCGCCTCCTGCCAATCGGCCCTCAGCCACCGCGCTGCGGTCGTGCCGATTTTTGCCTTTACCGCGGCGTCACCGCCTGCGGTTGTTTCCTCGACGCAGCCGCGTCTGTCGGTTCGCCGCTGCGGTTATTGCCGCGTAACGCCGTATTCAAAAAGGGCCAAGCCCTCGAGCCATGGGGAGGTGTATGCCGCCTCGGAATCGGGATGGGTATGGACACGCCCCCTCATCCGGCATGCTGCCAAACCCGCTGAAAACCCGCTTCTCGCCTGACTTTTTCCATATATCGAATCCATCTATACCGACCCCTCTAATAATCCTGCGCCGAAATCTATGCGGGAATTGCTAGCGCTAGGCCTACTTTCCGCATACGGCATAAACAATTGGGCGTTAGCCTAAGGTGTCTCCAATCTCGTAAACCCCTTCCCAAATCCGCGCCGATCTGGTAATATAGGGGCATGGGAAAGATATTGTCGGATGCCATCCCGCACCTGGGCGGGAAACCCCTCTACTTCGACGGGGGATTCGGGACACAGCTGCAACTGCGGGGGCTGCCACAGGGTATGCCTCCAGGGTTGTGGAATATCCACAATCCTGAAGCTGTAAAGGATGTCCACCTCGCATACCAAACCGCGGGCTGTGATGTCGTCACATCGAATACGTTTACGTCACACCATTGGTTTGTCGGAGACGACGCGGAGGCGGCTACAGCGGCGGGTGTGCGCATAGCTCGCGAAGCAGCGCGGGAATCCGGACACGGCTGTGTCGCGCTGGATGTCGGCCCGTCCGGACGGCTGCTGGAACCGTTTGGCGATCTGCCGTTTGAGGAAGCGGTTGCGGGTTACACGCGAATGATAGCGGCGGGCGTCGCCGAAGGCCCGGACTTTATTCTATTAGAAACGTTCACGGACGCGTACGAGGCCAAGGCCGCAGTGCTGGCGGCTCAATCCTGTTCGGACTTGCCCGTGATGGTTTCGTTCTCGTTTAATAATGATGGGCGGCTGCTGACGGGCTTGGACGCGCCCGGCGTAGCCGCGATGTTTGAAGGCCTCGGCGTGGCCGCCGTCGGCGCAAACTGCGGACTGGGTCCGGACGGCATGGCCGGGATCATCCGCGAGCTCGCGCAGTCGACGCGACTGCCCATATTCGCGAACCCCAACGCGGGCTTGCCGGAGATGGTGGGTGGCCAGGCCGTATTCCGCTTATCCCCTGGGGATTACGCGCCGCTTGCGGCGGCGCTGTTCGACGAGGGCGCATGGATGGTCGGCGGCTGCTGCGGCACCACACCCGAGCACATTCAGGCGTTGCGTGCGGCCAGCGAGGGCAAGCGGCTGCAGCCGCGTCCTGCGGACGTACCCGCCATGATTACATCCGGCTCGCGCTCATTTATTCTTTCAAATATAACGAATATTTCGGACGCGCTGGACGCCAAAGCCAACCCGCGCTTCAGGGCGCTACTCGGCGGCGATCCTGACGAAGCGGCGGACGCCGCCGCCGACATAGCCTTTGACGCGCTGGACGATGGCGCGCAAGCGTTACAGCTTAACCTAGACAGCGCAGTCGGAGCGGCGTTTTATTCAACATTAATCCCACGCCTGCAGAGCATGGTGCACATCCCACTGATATTCGCCGACGCCGACCCGGACGCGCTCCAGGCCGCGCTGCGGGTTTACAACGGACACACCATTATTAAGAAAGAAGGCCACGCCTCATGAAGCGCTTGGCTGTCATACTGCTGATCATCGCCGCGCTCGCCGGCAGCGCTGCGCTATACCTGCGTCTGTCGGCCGTGCTGACCGTTACGGACGCGTATGTCGAAGTCCACCCCGCCGCCGATTCCCCGGCGGTTTACTCTGATTTGCAGCAGAAATTGTCGGAGGGTTCGTTCACAGGAAGGATTCTGTCGGATGCTGATCTAACCGCGCCGGATGGGTACGAGTTCCTGGTTTACACGGTGCGGCTTAAGAATAACGGCATCCTCCCAGCCGAATGGATCCAGCTGGAGATTCAGCCAAGCGTCGGCCTGGACGTGCTGCAGGTGGGCGAGCCGCGCGGATTCTCGCTGGCGGCATTCTCGACGGGCGCGCTGTCGGGAACACTGCTATCGCGCACGGACGGCGATCCGGCCAGGATCGTCACGGTGCGCTATTACGTCTACGGACGCTTGTTTACCATCGACGTGCTTGTCTCTAAGCGTTTATAAAGTAATGTTGAAAGCCTCCCGAGCATAAGATGCGCTGTGCAGGGTCTCCTACACGCCGATGCAAGGGGCGTACAGCAGCCAATTATCCGTCGGCTGTAACGGTTTGACGCCTCCCGCATACGATGTGAATGTGAGAAGACCTCATCACAACCGAATTAAGGAGGCTTTTGCATGTCTTTTTATTCCTACAAGAATGGCAACCCGGGCAGCTGCCCTGGTGTTATTGCTGGCGATGCCTTGAGCGGACTTCAAGAGAAGGTCTGCATTCAAGTCAAGCGTGTTTATGACTCCTGCCTTCAGCAGGATCAGCTGACTAACATCGAGGTAAAGTTCACGCAGTTCGCCGTCGTCCCCAAGACCGTTTGCACCAGCCAAGGCAACCAGTGTACGTCGGTTGACTCGGTGCCGAGCAATCAGCCCGAAGCGCCGATCGTGTTCGAGAGCTGCCGGTCGTCCACCACCCAGAGCGAGATTACATCGCTGACCGTCGAGCGGCTGTGCGATCGCCCGTGCTTTGCACGCGTGCGCGCGACGATCGAAGTCCCCATCGACATCCTGTTCTCCGACGCCCGGTGCAACGAGTTCATCGGCCGCGCGGTCGTGACCGTCCACAAGGACGTTCTGCTTTCGATTCCCGATGAATCGATCGTGCCGTATTCAATTGAATCCATGGGCAGCGCTATATGCGTATCCGGTTCCTACATAGGCAACAACACCTTCAAGATGACCGTGTGTGTAACCGTCGTGCTGAAGGTTCTCGCTGAAGTAGAGATCCTCGTCCCCAGCTATGGATTCTGCTCCATCCCGCCGTGCGAAGAGTTCGCGGAGAATGTCTGCGACGAGTTCTTCTCGCTGCCGCTGTTCCCGCCGGCCTCGCTATGTGGCGAAGGCTGCGTGAGCGTGAACACGCCCACCAAGCCTGGCACACCGATCGCGCGTCCGCCATACTCATCCTGCGGGTGTGCAAGGTAAGTTTGGAAACAATTTCCAATAGTTTTAAAGGCCGCCGTTTGGCGGCCTTTTCGGTTGCTGTCGCGAGCTGCTGCGTGCCGCCTTCGGGCGGGATTGGGTTCCTCCTCTGCGGAGGGGCTGCCCTCACTGCGGTGAGGGACTTGTTACTTTTCCCGTCCGTGGGAAAAGTAACCAAAAGGACGGCCAAAGAGTGAGGGCAGCTGTGCCCTCCCTCTCTGGACTCTCCCTCCTCAATGTTGGCTCCGCTGGTTGGTCTATGACCAACGTTCCGATTGATTTACATGCACAGTATTGCAAGATTCTCGCGGCTTCGCGGCGAGGTAGTCGCATTGGCGAGGCTTGGCATTATCATTATATAATCATAATATATCCCCAGCTGCCAACTCCGGATCTTCTATGCATGTACGTAACCAATACGTAATCATAACAGATACACGCCAGCAGCTTTAGATCATCTAGGTTTGTTAGTAAACAATATGATGACAAAACCCTGCAATACTGTGCTACTCTGGATGTAGTCCGTTTGGTCTCTTGCAGCAGGTGCAACATTGAGGAGGGAGAGTCCAGAGAGGGAGGGCACAGTGCCCTCCCTTTTTGGCCGTCCTTTTGGTTACTTTTCCCACGGACGGGAAAAGTAACAAGTCCCTCACCGCAGTGAGGGCAAGCCCCTCCGCAGAGGACGAACCAAGCCCCCGCAGGCGGTGGGGTTTGCGAACCCAATTTCGCAGGAATTCCCCCCGCATCTTGCATTTTACATCCAACGATGGTATAATGGCTGTAATATTGTCTATGAAAATGAGGCGTCATAATATGGGGCAGCCAAATGTCAAGGGATTTCAGGATTTATATGACCCAGCCTTCGAACATGAGGCGTGCGGGATCGGCCTGATCGCGCACATCCATGGCAAGCGCAGTCACACGTTGGTCAAGCAAGCGCTGGATGCGCTCGTAGCGATGACCCATCGCGGCGGCATCGGCGCTGAACAGGACAGCGGCGACGGCGCTGGCATATTAACCCAGATACCCGATGTGTATTTTAGGAAGGTTTGTCAGCCGCTGGGCATGCTGCTGCCCAGGCCGGGCGAATATGGCGTAGGCATGCTGTTCCTGCCGCATGATGAGGTTCGGCGGCGCGCTGTCGAAGAGGAATTCGAGCGCATCGTGGATGAATCCGATCAGCGGCTGCTGGGCTGGCGGGATGTGCCCGTGCGCACTGAACATCTGGGCGCGACGGCCAAGGCCGCTATGCCCAAGATCCGTCAGGTATTTATTGCGAAGAACGCGCGCGTCGAGGACGAGCTGGCCTTCGAGCGCACGCTATACGTTATAAGGAAACGCGCCGAGAAGCGCATCCGCGAGCCGAACCCGCCCGACTTCTACGCGTGCAGCCTCTCATGCCGCACAATCGTGTACAAGGGCATGATGCTCGGGCAGCAGTTGGAGCCGCTGTTCCCGGATCTGCAGGATCTGGATTACGACAGCGCGCTGGCGCTGGTGCACTCGCGATTCTCCACGAATACATTCCCCAGCTGGGAACGCGCGCACCCCAATCGCTACCTCGTCCATAATGGCGAGATAAATACTATAAAAGGTAACGTCCAGCGCATGCGCGCGCGACAGGCGCACATCACGACGGATGTGTTCGGCGTACCGATAGACGAAGTCCTGCCCATTATCCGCGAGGACGGCAGCGACTCGGCTATGTTCGACAACTGCATGGAGTTTTTAACGCTGACCGGACGCAGCCTCGCGCACTCGGCCATGATGATGATCCCAGCGCCGTGGGAGAAGCACCGCGAGATGCCGCCCAATCTGCGCGC